>JAFUMG010000061.1 GCA_017473225.1 Oscillospiraceae bacterium
GGGGGCTGGCTCGGCGATAGCCGAGACTGGGGGATTGTGCAGCAGAAGTCTGGAATAACCACCAACATTTCGGCGAATTCGTACTGCAGTGCAACAATCCCTCAGTCAAAAATCGGAGATTTTTGACAGCTCCCTTTACACAAGGGAGCCTTGGGGCGCTCCCGCGCCAGCGCGATAAACTACAATTTGAATCCTCCGAATTGTTAATAAAGAAAGAACTTTCCGTGAAGGGGCTTGCATTTTTCTGTGGGCGCGCTATAATATTAGCACTCAGACACGAAGAGTGCTAAACAATATTTCAAAGGAGCGATATAAGCACTATGGAAAAGCAGCAATTCAAAGCAGAATCGAAAAGACTTCTGGACCTGATGATCAACTCGATCTACACCCACCAGGAGATCTTCCTGAGAGAGATCATCTCCAACGCCTCCGACGCTATGGACAAGCTGGCCTACACAGCTCTGACCGACGACAAGGTGGGTCTCAACCGGGATGACTTCGCCATCACCATTACCCGTGATGAGGAGAACCGGACCATCACCGTTTCCGATAATGGCATCGGCATGTCCAAGGCGGAGATGGAGGAGAACCTGGGCACCATCTGCAAGTCTGGCTCGCTGTCCTTTAAGCAGGAGATGGAGAAGAACGAGGATATCGACATCATCGGCCAGTTCGGCGTCGGCTTCTACTCCGCCTTCATGGTGGCTTCCTCTGTGACCGTCATTTCTAAGAAGTACGGCGAGGACACCGCCTGGAAGTGGGTCTCCGACGGAGCGGATGGCTATACCATCGAGGAAACCCAGCGGGATGCCGCCGGTACCGACATCATCATGACCCTGAAGGAGGACACCGAGGGTGAGGACTACTCCAAGTTCCTGGAGGAGTACGAGCTGCGGAACCTGATCAAGCGCTACTCCGACTATATCCGCTACCCCATCCGCATGGAGGTCACCAAGCAGCGCCAGATCGAGGAGCCCGAGGAGGAGACCGCCGAGGGCGAGGAGAAGGAATACAAGGCGCCCAAGTATGAGTCCTACACCGAATGGGAGACTCTGAACTCCATGGTGCCCCTGTGGCAGAGAAACAAGAAGGATGTGACGGCGGAGGAGTACGAGAGCTTCTACCGGGAGAAGTTCTTCGACTACAATAAGCCCCTGTGCACCATCCATACCAGCGCCGAAGGCTCCGTGTCCTTCAAGGCCCTGCTGTATGTCCCCGGGAAGGCACCCTATGACTACTATTCCAAGGAATTCAAGGCAGGCTTGCAGCTGTATTCCTCCGGCGTCATGATCATGGAGCACTGCGAGGAACTGCTGCCGGAGCATTTCCGCTTTGTCCGGGGCATTGTGGACACCCAGGACCTGTCCCTGAACATCAGCCGTGAGATGCTGCAGCACAACCGCCAGCTGACCATCATCGCCCGGAATATCGAGAAGAAGATCAAGGCCGAGCTGAAGAGCCTGATGGAAAACGACCGGGAGAAGTACGAGCAGTTCTTCACCGCCTTCGGCCGCCAGCTGAAGTATTCCACCGTGGCCGAATACGGTGCCCACAAGGATGCCACCCAGGACCTGCTGCTGTTCTGGAGCCACAAGCAGGGCAAGCTGATCACCCTGCACGAGTACGTCGAAGCCATGGCCGAGGGTCAGGAGAAGATCTACTACGTCACCGGCGAGGATAAGAACCGTCTGGCCAAGCTGCCCCAGGTGGAGACCCTGGCGAAGAAGGGTTACGACGCGCTGCTGTTCACTGAGGATGTGGACGAATTCATCCCCCAGTACCTGTACACCTTCGAGGAGAAGCAGTTCTGCAACGCCTCCACCGAGGATCTGAACCTCCAGACCGAGGAGGAAATGAAGGAGCTGGAAAACAAGGCCGAGGAGCTGAAGGGTTTCCTGACCTTCGTGAAGGAGTCTCTGGGCGACGCCGTTAAGGAGGTCAAGCTGTCCGCAAATCTGGGAGCGCATCCCGTGTGCATGACCCCCGAGGCCGGCATGAGCTTCGAGATGGAGAAGTACATGAAGAAGGCCAATCCCGAGTTTGCCTATCCTGTGGGCCGGATCCTGGAGCTGAACGCCGACCATGAGGCCGTCAAGGCCATGCAGGCGGCGATGACCGAGGACCCCGTCAAGGCCAAGGACTATGCCCGGCTGCTGATGTATCAGGCCCAGCTGATGGCTGACCTGCCCATCGAGGATCCCTACGCCTACACCGAGCTGGTCTGCAAGCTGATGAAGTGATCCACTGTCTGATCCACCTTGGCGGGTAGATCCGATATCATATTTCAGCCATAACAGGTCTGATCCGTTTTTGGATCAGACCTGTTCCTTTTCCTGCTGTCTTGTGAACGCCCGCCATTCCGGCGCAATTCTTATGTTTTCTTTATGATTCTATTAAGCCTGTTCCCCCGAAAAGGCGGTTATGCTATACTGAACTCAAAATGATCGACAGGAGGAAGGGGCATGAATAAAAGAAAGCTTTTGGCGGGCTGCGCCGCGGTGCTTTTAGCGGCGGCTGTGTTCACGGCGGGGAGCTGGTTTCTGAGAAGCTATTCCGGGCGGCAGGCGACGCCGGCGGAGGTCCAGGCCCACAGAGCCTATTTTGTGGACTGGACGCATATTCCCGGATGGCAGACGGGAATGACGGAGCAGGACATGATCCTGTCACTCTGCCAGCGGGACCGGGAAGAGGACGGGACGGTGTTTTATACCTCCGGGACCTTGGAGGAGCATCTCTACCGGTGCGCCGGGGTGACAGATATCTATTTGCAGGATGAGATCCTCTATGTGTATTACGAGACGGAGGAAGGCAGGGCGGCGCTCCGTTATTCCGACGGACAGCCCACAGCTCTGGCGGTCTATGATGAAGCCACGGATGTGCTGTATCAGCAGGACGGGGAGGGTACTGCGGTGATTGCCGATTACTATCGAAGCCTGCGCCGCCGGGCCGGGGATCGTTGAAAAACTTGCATTTACATTCCCGCTGTGGTAAACTGATAGCACAAACAGAAAGAGGAGGGGATTTTTATGTCTTCATATTATGACTACGGCTATTTTCCTGAGGAGGACCTGATGGAATTCGTGGGTGAATTCGGCGTGGCGATCATTGGGATCCTGCTGGCTGTGGTGCTGGTCGTGGCGGCGGTGGCGATCCTGGAATATGTGTTCCAGGCCGTGGGCCTGTACACCATCGCCAAGCGCAGAGGGATCAACAATCCCTGGCTGGCCTGGATCCCGGTAGCCAATGTCTGGATTTTGGGCAGCATCGCGGACCAGTACCAGTATGTGGCCCGGGGCAGAGTCAAGAACAAGCGGAAGATCCTGCTCATCCTGGGCATTGCCAGCCTGGTGGTCTCCGGCGTGTTTGGCGTGATCGGTGAGCTTGCCATGACTGCTATGTACAATTCCGGCGCGGACTCCGTGATCGCGGTCAGCGGTGTCGTCGGCACCCTGTCTTCCCTGGTGAGCTGGGGCATCCGCATTGCCCACCTGGTGTTCTGGCATATGGCGCTGTACGACCTGTACAATTCCTGCAACCCGGAGAACAGCGTGCTGTTTCTGGTGCTGGGCATTGTCTTTGGCGTAACCGTACCGTTCTTTATCTTCGGCAACCGGAAGAAGGACGGCGGTATGCCCCCCAGACGGCCGGAGCCCCAGTACGTCCCGCCCCAGTATGACCGGCAGTACCAGCCCTGGGAGGGTACGGAACAATTATAAAAATAAAATCCACCCGCAAGGGTGGATTTTATATCACCGAAACCGCCGGGTTTCGATATCACCCGCGCCACAGGCGCGGATATCACATTTTGCGAAGCGAAATATACCACGCTTCAGGTTATCGGCTTTCATAAGAAAGATTGCCGTTAAAAACCTTGGCCCCCTCTCTGAGGGGGCTGGCACGGCGTTAGCCGTGACTGGGGGAGTGTCCTATCGTAAGGACGACACTCCCTCCGAGCCGCCTTCGGCGGCCCACCTCCCTCATAGAGGGAGGCAA
>JAFUMG010000088.1 GCA_017473225.1 Oscillospiraceae bacterium
AATTGTAGTTTATCTGTCAGTTGTCTGCCGCACCCAAAGGCCCCCTTGTGTAAAGGGGGCTGGCTCGGCGATAGCCGAGACTGGGGGATTGTGCAGCAGAAGGCTGGAATAACCACCAACATTTCGGCGAATTCGTACTGCAGCGCAGCAATCCCTCAGTCAAAAATCGAAGATTTTTGACAGCTCCCTTTACACAAGGGAGCCTTGGGGCGCTATACTACAATTCAAAACCACAAGCCGTTTTTTCACAGTTTGAACGCCCGGGGCTTTTGGCTCCGGGCGTTGGGTTATGCG
This sequence comes from Oscillospiraceae bacterium, assembly GCA_017473225.1. Classification (GTDB taxonomy): domain Bacteria; phylum Bacillota; class Clostridia; order Oscillospirales; family Oscillospiraceae; genus Faecousia. The sequence continues at coordinate 295 of JAFUMG010000088.1, forward strand.
TTGTACAGGGGCTTGATCTTCTGGCGGTAGATGCGGATGAACAGGATCAGCGTCACCAGAAGGCTCATGGCTTCCGCGATGGGGAAGGCCAGCCAGACGTTGTTCACTTCGCCGGTCAGGCTCAGCAGGTATGCCGCCGGCAGCAGCACGATCAGCTGGCGGCACAGGGAGACGATGGTGGAGTAGATGCCGTTGCCCAGGGCCTGGAAGCTGGCGCCCAGGGCGATGCAGACGGCGGCCACGGGGAAGCACCAGCTGATGGTCCGCAATGCCCGGCGGCCCATAATCAGGAAGGCTTCCGAGGGATTGAACAGGTCCAGCAGCAGGTCCGGGAGGAACTGGAAGACCAGCAGACCCAGAAGCATGAAGCACAGGGCGGAGCAGGCGGCGAATTTCAGCGTCTTGGTGATCCGCTCCGGCTTCCGGGCGCCGTAGTTGAAGGCCACGATGGAGATGGTGGCGTTGTTCAGGCCGAACAGGGGCATAAAGAAGAAGCTCTGGAGCTTGAAATAGACGCCGAAGACGCCGGTGGCGGTCTCCTGGAAGCCCTGGAGGATCTGGTTCATGCCGAAATTCATCACGGAGCCGATGCCGTTCATGATGGCGGCGGGGATGCCCACGGCCAGGATGGGCTTGACCACATTGGAGCGCAGCGGCAGGTATTGCAGGTCCAGCCGGATCTCGGGGTTCCACTTGAGATTGAAGATGATGACCAGGACCGCGCCGACCCACTGGCCGATGACCGTGGCCACGGCCGCGCCGGCAACGCCCATGGGGGGAATATGCAAGGCCTCCACGCCGAAGATGAACACCGGGTCCAGCACGATATTGGTGATGGCGCCGGCGCCCTGGGAGATCATGGTGTAGACGGTCCGGCCGGTGGCCTGGAGCAGCCGCTCGCCCAGGATGCCGATGAAGACGCCCAGGGAGAAGATACAGCAGATGCTGATATAGGAGATGCCGCCCTCCACGGTCTCCTCCACGGTGGACTGGAGCTCGAAGTAGGGACGGCTGCCGAAGAAGCCGAAGAGCATGAAGGCCACGGTGCAGATCAGGGCCAGCACGATGCCGTTGCCGGCGGTGCGGTTGGCCTGCTCCTGGTTTTTCTCACCCAGGCTCTTGCTCAGAAAGGAATTGACGCCGACGCCGATGCCCACGGCGAAGCCGATCTGCAGGTTCTGGACTGGGAAGGCCAGAGACAGGGCGGTGACGGCGCTTTCGGAGACCCGGGACACATAGATGCTGTCCACCACATTGTAAAGAGCCTGGACGATCATGGAAATGATCATGGGCAGAGCCATGTTCACCAGCAGCTTGCCCACCGGCATGACGCCCATTTTATTTTCCGATAAAGGGTTCTGGTTCATTGTTTCTCTCCTGTTGTCTGTTTTCTGTGGCAATTTGTTTCGCTGACGCTTGAATCGAAAATGATTGGAATATGTCGGCTTTGCCGACACCATTATTTTCAACTTTCAATTTTAAATTATCAATTGGGCAATCTTTGATTGCCCGCAAAACTGCAATGATATCATTATATCCAATATCAGATAATATGCAACATAAAAAACACCGCCGCAGGTTTCTGCGGCGGTGCGGATGTAAAAAATGTGGCGCGAAAATTACAGGTACTTCTTCATTTCCTCGGAAGCGTTGGCAGGATCCTCGGAGATGGTGAAGGTCAGGCTCATGCTGTTGGTCTCTGCGAAGGTAGCGGCCCAGGCCAGGAACTCATCGCAGGCGGCGTTATCGGAGCCCATGGGCTTGCCGATGGCGCGGTACAGATTGTCAACGTAAACATGAGTGATATCGAAGTTGCCGGCGTGCAGGCCGCTCAGGAAGCCCTTGAGCATCTCAACGCTGTTGATACCGTATTCCTTGGCGTCAACCAGACGAACGCGATAGTTAACATCATAGGTCAGAGTCTTGCCGTACTCGATGCAGACGACATCGCCGGCGGCGCTGGCGACGGTCTGGTGCAGCTCGTCGAGCATCTTCTTGGTCTTACCGGAGCCCTTCAGGCCCATAATTACATGAATCATCGGAATTTCCTCCTTTGCTATGCCACAGATTTTGGCTGTATGGACATTCTACCAGCTTACAGTCGATTTTGCAACACCTTTTTTGTGA
>JAFUMG010000001.1 GCA_017473225.1 Oscillospiraceae bacterium
CAGTACGAATTCGCCGAAATGTTGGAGGTTATTTCAGTCTTCTGCTGCACAATCCCCCAGTCTCGGCTATCGCCGAGCCAGCCCCCTTTACACAAGGGGGCCTTGGGGTGCGGCAGACTACTGACAGATAAACTACAATTTGAACCCCCGCCTTCTTTATGAAAGCCTGAAACCGGCGCGGAATTTTCCGCGCCGGTTTCTATTATTCCATTTCCGGCTTTTTCCCGGTCTCGGCGATCCAGCGGATCGCGATCACCATGCCCACGGCCACCAGAAGGCCGGCGGACATGAAGCTGTAGGCAAACAGCGCCTGATCGCCATGGCGCTGAACATGGTACTCCATGTAGCCCGCCAAGCCCAGTGCCGCGGCCGCCACCACCCAAAGGGGGATGAACCAGCCCTTCATGCCCCGGTTCTTCACCAGCCGCACGGAGAACCAGACCAGGCCCAGCACCAGCGCCGCTGCGCCCAGGATCTGGACGATGCTGACAAAGCCATTGCTGCGCAGGAACAGGGAATCATACCGGGTGCTGTCGAGGAGCACCTGGCTGGCGCCATAGGCCGCCAGGAACAGCAGGCAGATGTCGCCAGCCCTGATCTCCTTTTTCCGGGCCTTCGTGATGAAATACCACGCAAGCAGCGCCAGCACAATGACGCCTGTGACGATGGCCTGAAGCATGAAGGTCGCCAGCCGGTTCTCCACCAACCCGGAGACAGCGTTGGTCACCGGATAGGCCAGCGGCAGGCCGATGGAATCGTCCATCAGGATGCCCCGGTCAGAGCTGTTGAAGAAGGACGCCAGCCGGCCTACAGCCACGCCCGCGCCGCCGGCGATGGCCATGCAGTCCAGCATTTCCGGCAGATTTTTGGAAATTTTCAGGACCCGCAGCAGGCAGGCACAGCCGATGCAGGCGGCGAAAATGCCCATCAGCGCGTAGCCGCCCCAGGAATAGTCCGTCATGGCGGCACTGAGACTGGCATAACTGTCGGTGCGGCAGTACCAGTGGATCAGCCTTCCCAGGACCAGGGAGGAGACGACGCACAGCGGGATCATCAGCCCCGCAGCCAGGCCGTTGCCGCTCTTATGGTAATACAGGGCCACAAAGGCACCGATGGCCGCCACCACCGCCAGTCCGACGATGATGGAGCTCCAATAAATAAAGGTGCCGCCGTTGATAAACGCGATCTGTTCCATGGCCTTAACCTCCCCCCGGCAGCGCCGTCGCGAAATAGAAGATGTCGCTGATCTGCCGCTGGGTGCCGTAGTGGACCGCGTTGATCAGCTGGTCATTCATGGCGATGACCGCCGTCTGGCCACCGTCCAGGGTATAGGCCTTTTCGCAGCCCAGCTTCTCGATCTGATCCGCGAAGCCATGGATGGTAGGCGTCTCATTGTATCCCGCCTCCATGTTGCAGACCACGACCACATAGTGCAGCTCTCCCCGCTGGCACAGCGCCGCCCGGGGGAAATGGTCGTTGACCTCACCCAGATGGTACTCCCAGGGCTCCACACGCTCATAGTTGTCCACCAGCACCGGGCCGAAGGCGATGCTGAAGCGGATGTTGTTCTCATCCACGAACTGCTGGGCCTCCTCCATGGTGGTGATATCGCCCCGGTAGGAGAAGATCAGGTCGCCCTTGTCGTCGATATAGCAGGTGTCCACCTTCCAGCCGTTCACACGCTGGACCACGCCGTCGTAGACGATGACGCCCTGATGGCGGTACTTGTAAAAGTCGCCGGAGGACGCCACCACGGCGTTGACGCTGGCGGCCATCTCGGTGGTCACATACTGCTTGTCGGAGCCGTACTCGCCGCCGGCCAGGAACCGCCGGAACTGGGAGGGATGGGCGATCTTCACCTCCGAGAAGGTGTAGATGCAGCCTGCGATCTTCTGCTTCCAGGTGACCGCGAAGATCGTCTCATCCAGGTAGTACATCACGTCAGACTGGTTCCAGACCGGGGTCTCGGTGGTAAACAGGGTATCCTGTCCGTCCAGAATGTCCGCCGCCTCGTCCAGCAGCCATTGCAGGCTGGTGGCGTCATCGGCGACGCCATAATTGGACTGGTCAGGCTCCGGGGCCACCAGATCGCTGTCGGAAAGCCAGTAGTACTTTTCGACCGAAAGCACCCCGTCCAGGGCATTGCTGATCTCGTTGGTCATGTACATATCGAACCGGTCCATCAGGGCAGAATCGGACGCTTTCTCCGCCGTGGGCCGGCACCAGAAGCCGCCCACCAGCGCGTCAGCCAGGAAGATCAGGCTCAGCACCGTCAGCACCGCGGTACAGCTGATGCCGATACGCTTTCCGTACCGTTCCAAAAATCCATCCCCGGTTTTCCGGGGTGATTGAAAATCCAATTTGGGCAACACAGGTTCCCTCCGTTTTCTTCGGAATGATTCTACAGAATAACCATAGATTTTTATTATATCAGCCAATTTTGCCGATGTCAATTTTCAACTCCAAAAATCCTGAAAAAGGAAAACTCCCGGCTTAAAAACAAGCCGGGAGCAAGGATTTGTGCTTAAGCTTCCTTAACGGGCAAAGGCGGCCTTCTTCATCCGGGGCTCGCCCAGACGGCGCAGGACCACCGTCACCGCGATCAGCACCGCGATGGCAAAGCCCATGACGGTATAGGCGAACAGCGCCTGATCGCCGTGCCGCTGGACGTGGTACTCCATATAGCCGGTGAGGCCCAGCATCGCCAGGACCACCACCCAGAGGGAGACGTAATAGGGCCGCATCCCCCGGTTCTTCACCATCCGAATGGAGAACAGCACGATGGCCAGCACCAGCGCCACAGCGCCCAGGATCTGGACGATGCTGATGAAGCCGTTGCTGCGCATGAACAAGGAGTCATAGCGGGTGCTGTCGAAAAGGATCTGGCTGCCGCCGTAGGATGCCAGGAACAGCAGGCAGATGTCGCCGTCCTGGATAGGCTTCCGGCCGGCCTTGCGGGTGACTTTCCAGACCAGCAGCACGATGACGATCACCGCCGCCACGATGGCCTGGAGCATGAAGGTAGCCAGACGGTTCTCCACCTGACCGGAGACGGCGTTGGTGATCTGGTAAGCGAAGGGCAGGCCGACGCTGTCGGACAGGACCATGCCCCGGTCGGAGGTATTGTAGAAGGAAGCCAGTCTTCCCACCGCAATGCCCATGCCGCCGGCAAGGGCCATGCAGTCCAGCATCTCGGGCAGGTTCTTGACCACCTTCACCAGCCGCAGGCCGCAGGCGCACAGCAGGCAGGCGCCGAAGACGCCCATCAGGGCATAGCCGCCGGAGGAATAGTCCGTCATGGCGGCGCCCATGCTGGCGTAGCTGTCAGCCCGGCAGTACCAGTGGATCAGCCGGCTCAGCACCAGGGAGGTGGCGATGGACAGGGGGATCATCAGGCAGATGGCCAGGCCGTTGCCGCTCTTGCGCAGATACAGCGCCACGAAGGCCGCGATGGCCGTCACCGCGGCCAGGGTCAGGATAATGGAGCTCCAGTAGACAAAGGCGCCATTACTGATAAATGCAATTTTTTCCATGGATCTTATTCTCCTTCAGGCACTGCCGTGGCAAAATAGATGATATCGCTGATCCGGCGCTGGGTACCATAGTCGACGCTGCTGATCATCTGATCATCCATGGTGATGACCGTGGTCTGGCCGCCGTCCAGGGCATAGGCCTTCTCAACCCCCAGCTCCGCCACATACTTGGCGAAGGTGTTGATGTTCTGACGGCCCTGATAGCCGCCCTCGCCGCAGCAATTCACCAGCAGGTAGTGCAGCTCGTCCTTCTGGCACAGGGCGGCACGGGAATACTCGTTGTTGACCTCGCCCAGGGCGTAGGACGCGGTCTTCTTGACCTCGCCGTTATCCACCAGCACGGGGCCGAAGGCCAGGCTGAAGCGGACATCGTTCTCTTCCACGAACTTCTTGGCATCGTCCTGGCTCTGGAATTCATCCCGGTAGGCAAACAGCAGGTCGCCATCATCGTTGATGAAGCAGGTGTCCACATAATGGCCCTCGAAACGCTGGACCTCGCCGCCGTAGACGATGGTGCCGTACTGGCGGAACTTGTAGAAGTCGCCGGAGGAAGCCACCACAGCGTTGACGCTGGCAGACATCTCCGTGGTGGTATACTGCTTGTCGGAGCCGTATTCGCCGTCAGCCAGGAACCGGCGGAACTGGGACGCGTGGGCGATCTTCACCTCGGAAATGGTGTAGACGGAGCGCTCCCGGATCTCCTTCCAGGTGATGACCAGGATGGACTCGTCGTAGTAATAGTAGATCTTATCGCCGTTCCACACCTGGGTATTCTCATTGAACAGCATCTCCCGGCCATCGATCAGGTCGGCGGCCTCCTCCAGCAGCCACATGAGCTCGGAGGGGCTGTCCGCCTGGCCGTAGCAGGCCTGGTTGGGCTCGGGGGCCACCAGATCGCTGTCGGAAAGCCAGTAGACCTTCTTGATGGACAGCACGCCGTCCAGGGCGTTGCTGATCTCGTTGGTCATGTACATGTCGTACTTGTCCATCATGGTGATGTTCTGGGCCTCGGACTGGGCCGCGGCGGTCTTGGAGCCGCTGCTCAGCAGGACCACCAGCAGCAGCGCCAGAGAGATGGCAAGGCTGAACACAGCCAGCGCGCCGGTGCAGACGATGCGCAGGGTCTTCTTATCCCCGGCGGGCGCCTGCGCTGCCGCGTCCAGGGTCTCAATCGTCGTTTCGGGCAACAGTAGTCACCTCGCTTAATACAGGATGCCGCCGGAGATGGCATCCAGCAGCTCACTGTCCGCCGCGACCATCCACTGGTCGTTCTGATACACCAGGTTCACGGTGAACTCCATGGTCATTTCCTGGGCATCCTCCTCCAGCGCGGCGGCCGCCGCGTCATAGAGGACATCCATCACGAAGTCCTCCCGGTATTCGTTGTTCTCGTCATAGACATCGGAAGCGTCCTCCGCCTCCTGGACCCGCTGCTCCAGCAGGGCCTGGGAGCGGTCCTTCAGAACGGCGGTAACACTGGTGATATTCAGGCCGGTGAGGGTGACCTTCTGGGCCAGACCGCTGTCGGTGGCATAGCACTCGCCCACCACGGAATAGGTCAGGCTGTCGGTATAAGCGTCCCACAGCAGCACACCCACCTCATCGGCGGCGTCCCGGTCCAGACCCAGGCTGGGGTTGCCGGACAGATACTGGCTGACCTGCTCATAATCGGCGTCACAGACGGCATCCATGAACGCCAGCACCCGGTTCTGGGCCTCGTCAGGAGGAGAGGTCAGCACGGGTTCCGCGTCCAGAGAGGTGAAGCTCAGGTAAACAGCCACGGCAGCGGCGCAGACAGCCACAGCCGCGAAAAGCGCAGAAATGATGTTTCGAATCTTCATGTTCATTCTCCGTTATTTATAGTCCGCGATTGGACATAATATATAGAATCTCATTATATCAGCACAATTCGGCAATGTCAATTTCCGAAACGCCAAAATCCGGCGAAATTCCCCGATCTTTCCCGCCCGGATGACCAATTCAAAGGTTCCGGGGATTCCAATTGTAGTTTAACGCGCTGGCGCGGGAGCGCCTATGGCTTCCCCCGGGGGGAAGCTGTCACCGCCGCAAGTCGGTGACTGATGAGGAATGCGGGCGGAAAACTTACGTTTTCGCATCTGTATCAGGCTTTTTCTATGCTTAAGTGCACGCCATTCCTCATCCGACCTCGCTTCGCTCGGCCACCTTCCCCCCGGGGGAAGGTATGCGGCTTC
>JAFUMG010000089.1 GCA_017473225.1 Oscillospiraceae bacterium
CCGAGACTGGGGGATTGTGCAGCAGAAGGCTGGAATAACCACCAACATTTCGGCGAATTCGTACTGCAGTGCAGCAATCCCTCAGTCAAAAATCGGAGATTTTTGACAGCTCCCTTTACACAAGGGAGCCTTGGGGCGCTCAGCACAAGGCATGGCTTCGCACACCGCGCCAGTGCGACAAACCACGATTCAAAATACCTCACCGCGCGAAAGAGCCGCCATCCGCATAACCCGTCCATTTCCGGGAAATCTAACCGGGAGGTGACGGGTTATGATTTTATCCTACATTCGCACGATCATTCTCTATCTGGTGCTCATCGCCGTGATCCGGCTGCTGGGCAAGCGGCAGATCGGGGAGATGGAGCCGTCGGAATTCGTGGTGACCATGCTGGTGGCCAATCTGGCGGCCATCCCCATGCAGGACGGCGGGATCCCCCTCTTTTCCGGGCTGGTGCCGATTTTGACGGTGCTGGGGGTGGAGCTGGTGCTGTCCACTCTGGCCATGCGCAGCGTGAAGCTGCGGAAGCTCCTGTGCGGCAAGCCGGTGATCCTCATCGAAAACGGCCGGGTCATCCAGGAGAATCTCCGCCGGACCCGGGTGACCCTGGACGAGCTGACCGGGCACCTGCGGGAGAAGGATGTGCTGGAGCTCCAGGCGGTGCAGTACGCCATTCTGGAGACCAACGGGAATCTCTCCGTCTTCCCCTACCCGAAGGAGCTGCCCGCCACGGCCAAGGACGCGGGGGTGGCGGTGAAGGACCGGTATCTGCCGGTGACCATCATCGAGGACGGCTACCTGTCCCGGGATAACCTGAAGCAGGCGGGCAAGGATGAGGCCTGGGTCCGGGAGACCCTGGCCCAGTACCGGGCCTGCGTGGCCAATACCTGGCTGCTGACGGTGGACAGGGCGGACCATGTGTTCTGGCTGGGGAAGGAGGAAGGGAAATGAAGCGGATCTGGATCGGGATCGGACTGCTGGCGGCGCTGCTGATCGGGGGGCTCTGGGTGGCGGACGCCATGGAGGACAGCCACCTGCCCGGGGCGAAGGATCTGCGCCGGGCGTCGGAGCTGGCGCTGGAGGAGGACTGGCTCCGGGCGGAGGCCCTGACCGGCCGGGCCCGGGAGAAATGGGAGCGGAAGTGGCGCGTCACCGCGTCGGTGGCGGACCATGAGCCCATGGACGAGATCGACGGCATGTTCGAGGAGCTGAAGACCTACGCCAGGGCCCGGGACGAGGTGGCCTACAGCGGAACCTGCGCCCACCTGGCCGCCCTCCTGGAAGCCATGGGCCACGCCCATTCCTTCAATTGGTGGAATCTGCTGTGATCATTCGGATCGGAGTTTGGCGTATTGGCGCGGGAGCGCCATGGCTTCCCCCGGGGGCGGTGCGTCGCGCAGCGAATCTAATCATTGTGATTGCCAGTGGCAATCACACCACTACTAATAGCTGTCGCCGCCGTAAGGCGGTGACTGATGAGGAATGCGGGCGTTAACCTTAGGCTTTCGTATTTGTATCAGGCTTACTCCAGACTTTAAACATGGTATAGGCCTTCGCTCCGTCCAAAACCATTGGATAATCTCCCGCATTCCTCATCCGGCCCGGCTTGCACCGGGCCACCTTCCCCCCCCGGGGGAAGGCATGGCGGCTGCGCAGCTGAGAGAACGCCAAACCACAATTTTTACAGTAATTTTACGGTTTTTTCATGGCTATACCATAGCCGGCCGAATGAAATCAGGCTATAATAAAAATATATGAAACAGTCTGAAAAAGGAGGCATATGACATGACCTATGAGCAGATCAAAAACCACCCGGAGGTCAATGCCCTACTGGAAAAGGGCAACCACGACCTGGGGGTGCTGGGTTTTACGGACCACTCCATGGCCCATTGCGCCCTGGTGGCCGACCGGGCGGCGTACATCCTGAGGAAGCTGGGCTACTCCGAGCATGAGCAGGAGCTGGCGAAGATCGCCGGCTGTATGCATGACATCGGCAACGCCATCAACCGGACCCACCACGCAGAGAACGGTGCGCTGCTGGCCAACGAGATCCTGAAAGCCACCGATATGCCCATGCTCGACCGGATCACCGTCATTTCCGCCATCGGCAACCACGATGAATCCACCGGCGGCGCCAAGGACCCGGTGTCCGCGGCGCTGATCCTGGCGGACAAGTCCGACGTTCGCCGCAACCGGGTCCGGACCAAGGAGCGGGAGAAATTCGACATCCACGACCGGGTCAATTTTGCCGTCACCGGCCACAGCCTGAAGGTGGACCCGGAGGAGAAGAAGATCGCCCTGAACCTGCAGATCGACGAGAGCATCTGCACCATGTATGAATATTTCGACATTTTCCTGAACCGGATGATGATGTGCCGCGGCGCCGCGGAAATGCTTGGCGCCAAATTCCGCCTGACCGTCAATGGAGGGAAGGTGCTGTAAATTGTAGTTTGTCGCTCTGCCTACGGCATCGCAATTCAAAATTCAAAATGCAAAATGCAAAATGCAAAATAATGGTGTGCGCAAAGCGCACAATTGAAATGATTTCCGCAGGAAATACCACAATTTTGCATTTTGCATTCAGCATTCTGCATTTCGTGCAACAGCACGATAAGCTACAATTTGAACCACATCCGCCAAAGGCGAATTTATAGTAAGTTTACAATTTCCCCCTCCCCGAAGGGGCGGGATGGATTGACTTTTTGTGAATAAGGTGGTATGCTTTATTCGATATTTAAATACTGAATGAAGCGGAGAGAAAACCATGAGCTTTACTTACAAGGGCCTGAAGGCCACTCAGGAACGCCATATCGTCACCGACGCGGAGATCGATCACCAGCTCCAGCGGCTGCAGCAGATGAATCCCAGAGTCGCGGTGGTCAAGGACCGCCCCGCCCAGCTGGGCGATGAGGTGGTGCTGGATTACGCGGGCTTCTGCGATGGCGAGCAGTTTGCCGGCGGCACCGCCGAGAACCAGACTCTGGTGCTGGGCAGCGGCATGTTCATCCCCGGCTTTGAAGAGCAGCTGGTGGACAAGGTCCCCGAGGAGCAAGTCAGCGTGAAGGTCACCTTCCCTGCTGAGTACCACGCGTCTGAACTGGCCGGCAAGGAGGCCGAGTTCAAGTGCGTCATCCATGAGATCCGGGTGAAGTCCGCCTACGAGCTGGACGACGTGTTCGCCAAAGAGGTGGGTAACTGCGAGACCTTTGAGGAAATGCGGCAGAAGCTGGGCCAGAGCCTTCAGTCCTACTCCGATGAGCGGGGCGAGATGGACCTGCAGGACCGGCTGATCCGCCAGGCCGCCGAGACCCTGGAATTCAGCCCCAGCGAAGCCCAGATCGAGGCGGAACTGGACGAGCAGATGAACAATCTGAAGGCCCAGCTGGCCCAGCAGGGTCTGACCATCGAGATGTACTGCCAGTTCATGAGCACCACCGAGGAGAAGCTCCGGGACGATGCCCGGGCAAACGCCGAAGCATCCGTCCGGGTCCAGGCGGCCATCGAGCAGATCGTGGACATGGAGCAGCTGGAAGCCACCCAGGAGGAGATCGGCCAGGCCGTCGCCCTGGTCTGCCGCCAGAACAACATGACCATGGAGCAGCTGAAGCCCTATTATGACGCCGAATTTGAGGCGGCCATCGTCCGCAGCGTCCTGACCAGCAAGGCCATGCGCCTGGTCCGGGATGAAGCTGAGATCACGGAAAAGTAAAGATATCAAGCAGGGACCGGCAGCAATGCCGGTCCCTGTTGGTTTGTGTGGGGAGTTCAAATTGTAGTTTGTCGCTCTGCCTACGGCATCGCAATGCAAAATTCAAAGTGCAGAATGATTTCAATTGTGCATTTTGCATTCAGCATTCTGCATTTCGCGCAACAGCACGATAAGCTACAATACAAATACCCGTCAATGGCGGTGTTTATGGTATTTCACCATGCCGCGGCATGAAAAAAGTGCTGCGGCAGTTACTTTTTTCAACAAATCTACAAAAATAATATTTGCTTCCAAATTCTGGTAATTGTTATTGACTTATCCGGGGTTCAATGTTACAATGCGTTTGTACCGATAAATAAGTATCGATATGGGCGCTGGGTGTTGCTTAGGTTTAAAGTACGGCGCCGAAATTCAAATACCTCTCGGGGGTAGGTTAAAGCCCCGGGAGCATTCCTTAAGGAGGAAACAAAAATGGCAATCAATTTCGTTGATGGCAAGTACGTCAATCCCGAGACCGGCCGCGTGACTCTGGATCCCACCGTCTACAAGGATTGGCAGATCGCTGAGGAAGCAGAGAAGACTCTTCCCTCTGTTGACTACTTCCGTGAGAAGCTGGGTCTGCTGCCCGATGAGATCATCCCCTACGGCAAGACCCCCAAGATCGACTTCATCAAGGTCATGAACCGCCTGAAGGATAAGCCCGACGGCAAGTTCATCGAAGTCACCGCTGTCACCCCCACCCCCTTCGGCGAAGGCAAGTCCACCGTTTCTCTGGGCCTGATCGAAGGCCTGGGCTACATCGGCAAGAACGCCGGCGGCGCTCTGCGTCAGCCCTCCGGCGGCCCCACCATGAACGTTAAGGGTACCGCGGCAGGCGGCGGCAACGCCCTGCTGATGCCCATGACCGAGTTCTCCCTGGGCCTGACCGGCGACATCAACGATATTATGAACGCTCATAACCTGGCTATGGTGGCTCTGACCGCCCGTATGCAGCACGAGCGCAATAACACCGACGAGTGGCTGGCCAAGAAGGGCCTGAAGCGCCTGGACATCGACCCCAAGCGTGTCGAGATGGGCTGGATCATCGACTTCTGCGCACAGTCCCTGCGTAACATCATCATCGGCATCGGCGGCCGTCTGGACGGCTTCATGATGGAGTCCAAGTTCGGCATCGCTGTCGGCTCCGAGCTGATGGCTATCCTGGCTGTTGCCAAGGATCTGAAGGATCTGCGCGAGCGTATCGGCAAGATCGTTGTTGCTTACTCCAAGTCCGGCGAGCCCGTTACCACCGAGGATCTGGAAGTTGCCGGCGCAATGACCGCCTGGATGCGTAACGCCATCAACCCCACCATGTGCTACTCCGTCGAGCATCAGCCCGTTCTGATCCATGCCGGTCCCTTCGCCAACATCGCCATCGGCCAGTCCTCTGTTATCGCTGACCGCCTGGCTCTGAAGCTGTTCGACTACCATGTCACCGAGTCCGGCTTCGCTGCCGACATCGGCTTCGAGAAGTTCTGGAACGTCAAGACCCGTCTGTCCGGCCTGACTCCCAACGTCTCCGTCCTGGTCGCGACCGTCCGCTCCCTGAAGATGCACGGCGGCGGCCCCAAGGTCACCCCCGGCGCGCCCCTGCCCAAGGAGTACACTGAGGAGAACCTGGAACTGCTGGAGAAGGGTACCTGCAACCTGTTCCACCATGTCAACACCATCAAGAAGTCCGGCATCACTCCCGTCGTCTGCATCAACCGCTTCTACACCGATACCGACGCGGAAGTCGCTCTGCTGAAGAAGCTGTGCGCTGAGAAGGGCGTCCGCTGCGCCGAGTCCAACCACTGGCGTTACGGCGGCGAAGGCGCTGCTGAGCTGGCTCAGGTCGTTGTTGAGGCCTGCGAGTCCAAGAACGAGGTCAAGTTCCTGTACGACCTGGATATGCCTCTGCGTCAGCGTGTTGACCTGATCGCCCGCGAAGTCTACGGCGCCGACGGCGTTGACTGGGCTCCTGTGGCTGTCGAGAAGGCAAAGCGCTTCGAGACCGATCCCAAGTACGCTGACTACTGCACCATGATGGTCAAGACCCATCTGTCCCTGTCCGACGACCCCACCAAGAAGGGCGTTCCCACCGGCTGGCGTCTGTATGTCCGCGACATCCTGGAGTACGGCGGCGCGAAGTTCCTGTGCCCCATGGCCGGTACCATCTCCATGATGCCCGGCACCGCTGCTGACCCCGCATACCGCCGTGTCGACGTCGACACCGAGACCGGCAAGGTTTCCGGCCTGTTCTAATTAGTATCCCGAAAGCACAGGCAGACAACTGCCTGTGCTTTTGCGGTTTTCCGCGGCAAAGCCGCCTTGGCTCCCTCTCTGAGGGAGCTGGCACGGCGCAGCCGTGACTGAGGGAGTGTCCCATCGATCCAACGACACTCCCTCCGCCCCTTCGGGGCACCTCCCTCAAAGAGGGAGGCGAGATTCCGCTTCGCGGACGGAACGCTGAGGACAGCGTTCCCTACTATTTGATATTAGGAGAATTACATATTATGGATATGACTCAGGAATCCTGCCGCAAGTTTGTGGAAGTTCTGGCCTCTGACGCGCCCGCGCCTGGCGGCGGCGGCGCTGCCGCTCTGGTTGGCGCCATCGGCACCGCTCTGGGCAATATGGTCGGCTCCCTCACCGTGGGCAAGAAGAAGTACGCCGACGTTCAGGACGAGATCATCGCCCTGAAGGCCAAGTGTGACGCTCTGCAGACCGAGCTTCTGAACCAGGTGGAAGCTGACGAGGTCAACTTCCTGCCCCTGGCCAAGGCCTACGGCATCCCCAAGGATGACCCTAACCGTGACAAGGTCATGGAAGAGGCCACCATCATCGCCTGCTCCACCCCCATGAAGATCATGGAGCTGTGCTGCGAGGCCATCGAGTACATCGCCGTCTTCGCTGCCAAGGGCAGCCGCCTGGCGGTTTCCGATGCCGGCTGCGGCGCCGTGTGCTGCAAGGCCGCCCTGCAGGCCGCTTCTCTGAACGTCTTCATCAATACCAAGACCCTGAAGAACCGGGAAGTCGCCGAGGAGATGAACGCCAAGGCCCTGGGTATGCTGGATAAGTACGGCCGCCTCGCCGACGAGATCTTTAATACCGTCAAGGCCGGCTTCGGTGTTTAAAAGGCAGAATGCTTAATGCAAAATGCAGAATGAAGGAGTCCCTTCGGGACAGATTTAAAATATTTGCGAAGCAAATACCTCAATTTTGCATTTTGCATTCTGAATTTCGCATTCAACCACCATAAATCTAACATATTAAAGGAGATTTAAATATGGCAAAGAGATTGCTGGGCAAGGAAGTCAACGAAGCGCTGGTTGCCGCGCTGCAGGGCCGTACCGCCGCGCTGCGGGAGAAGGGCGTTGTTCCTACCCTGGGTATTATCCGTCTGGGCGAGAATCCCTCTGACCTGTCCTATGAGAAGGGCGCCACCAAGCGGGCCGAGGAAGTGGGCGTCGCCGTCAAGAATTACATCCTGCCCGAGTCCGCCACCAAGGAAGAGGTCCTGGCTGTCATCGACCAGGTCAACGCCGACGCTTCCGTCCATGGCGTTCTGATGTTCCGTCCCCTGCCCAAGCACCTGAAGGCAGACCAGGACGAGATCTGCAACCGCCTGGACCCCAAGAAGGACGTGGACTCCATGACCCACATGTCCAACGCCGGTGTCTTCGAGGGCCAGGATCTGGGCTACGCCCCCTGCACCCCCGCCGCCTGCATGGAGATCCTGGACCACTACGGCATCGACTGCAAGGGTAAGAATGCCGTCGTCATCGGCCGCTCCCTGGTGGTCGGTAAGCCCGCGGCCATGATGCTGATGGCCAAGAACGCCACCGTCACCATCTGCCACACCAAGACCGTCAACACCGCTGAAATCTGCAAGAACGCTGACATCATCGTCTCCGCAGCCGGTGTCCTGAACTCCCTGACCGCCGACTACGTCCGTCCCGGCCAGATCGTTATCGACGTCTCCATGAACTGGAACCCCGAGAAGATCACCTCCAAGGGCAAGGGCGGCATGTCCGGCGACTGCGTCTTCGACGAGGTGGAGCCCATTGTCGAGGCCATCACCCCCGTCCCCGGCGGCGTCGGCGCCGTTACCACCTCCGTGCTGATGAAGCATGTGGTGGAAGCCGCTGAGAAGATCTGAATCTAAAAAATCCTCTGTCATTGCGAGCCAGCGCGCACGCTGGCGTGGCAATCCCCCGGACATTCCGGAAACCATAGGGGATTGCCACGTCGGGCTTCGCCCTCCTCGCAATGACATTCTTTTTTATTGCGAGGTGTCCTATGAAAAAAATCAAAAACCGCTCCGAATCCAGCTTTCTGAAGCTGTTTTTCGGCTTCCTTTCCACCTGCTTTATCATCGCGGCGGTGTGTATGCCCGACCGGGCGGACATGTTCTCCGGCCTGTGGCAGATCATCAGCAGCCCCGCCAAGATCTCCACCAATGATTTTGCGGTGGGCGGCTATGCGGCCACCTTCCTGAACATCGGCCTGGTGGGCCTGATCTACCTGGCGCTGTTCCAGATCTTCAAGGCTGACGCCAACAATGTCTCCACCTTCGGCTTCATCCTGACCATCGGCTTCAGCGCCTGGGGCATCAATATTCTGAACATCTGGACTCCCATCCTGGGCGTTGCCCTTTACTGCCTGGTGAAGAAGGAAAAAATGAATGTCAATGCCATGATGTTCTCCACCGGCATCGCCCCCCTGATCTCCGACCTGCTGGTCCGTTATCCCAATGCCGAGGCGGTGGGCTTCAACCTGCCCGGTCTGCTGGTGGCTCTGCTGGCCGGCCTGTTCATCGGCTTCCTGCTGCCAGCCGGCCTGGCCCACGCCCCCGCGGTCCACAAGGGCTTCGACCTGTATTCCGCGGCGGTGCCCATCTGCTTCTTCGCCTTCTTCCTGAACGCCACCCTGTACAAGACCATGGGCGTCGACCTGCCCGCGGCCCCCGCCGCTGAGACGCTGCAGGTGGCTTCCCAGAGCATTGTCAACATTTTCTGCATCGTGCTCTTCGGCCTGTGCGTTGTCTTTGCCCTGGCCATGGGCTGCAGCCTGAAGGATTACTGGAAGCTCCTGACCGCCGACGACCATGTGGCGAGCATTTCCGGTAAGCTGGGCACGCCCGTCTTCCTGATGAACGTGGGCATCTACGGTCTGTTCATCCTGGCTTACTACAATGCCATCGGCGCGACCTTCAATTCCATCACCTTCGGCATCATCTTCTGTATGCTCTGCTGCTGCAATTCCGGCTCCCATCCCGGCAACGTCTGGCCCATCATGGTGGGTTATGTCCTCACTTCTACCATCTTCGGCTGGCTGAGCCAGCTGGCGGGCGGCAGCTACGCCATGACCATCAATGCCCAGGCCATCTGCGTGGGACTGTGCTTTGCCAACGGCCTGAGCCCTGTGGCCAGCAAGTACGGCTGGTTCTGGGGCATCGTGGCCGGCGGGATGCACTTCCTGCTGGTGACCTCCGTGCCCAATATGCACGGCGGCTACTGCCTGTATAACGGCGGCTTCACCGCGGCGGTGATCTGCGTGATCCTGGTGCCCGTGCTGGAGAAGTTCTTCAAGACCAAGTCCGAGCGGAAGGCTCTGAAGAAATAAGCATCCATAGACCCGGCCGGCATCCCTGCTGGCCGGGTTTTGCTTTGGGTGGGCGAAATTGTAGTTTGGCGCTCTGTTACGCACCGTAACTGTCATCCCGAGCGGAATGAAATGGAGTCGAGGGATCTACGCATTTCGTTGAGATTTGCAGTAAAATCGGTGCCAAGATCCCTCGACTCGCTGACGCTCGCTCGGGATGACAGCGTTGTTGGTAATTTGCAGACTGTACG
>JAFUMG010000090.1 GCA_017473225.1 Oscillospiraceae bacterium
ATTGTGCAGCAGAAGTCTGGAATAACCACCAACATTGCGGCGAATTCGTACTGCAGTGCAACAATCCCTCAGTCAAAAATCGGAGATTTTTGACAGCTCCCTTTACACAAGGGAGCCTTGGGGCGCTCCCGCGCCAGTGCGTTAAACTACAATTTTAAAACCACAGCATCAAAAAAGGAATGACTATATGAAAAAGAAAAGCAATCCGCTTGAAACGTTCGTCCACGGCGTTTTCCTGATCATGGGCCTGATCACCATCGCCTGCGTGCTGCTGATCACGGTGTATCTGGTCATCTCCGGCATCCCGGCCATCCGGGAGATCGGTCTGGTGGATTTCCTCTTCGGCGATACCTGGGCCTCCACCGCCAAGGAACCCCTCTACGGCATCCTGCCCTTTATTCTGACCAGCGTCTACGGCACTGCCGGCGCCATTGCCATCGGCGTGCCCGTGGGCTTCATGACCGCGGTATACCTGGCCAAGCTGGCTCCGAAGAAGGTCAAGGCCTTTATGGAGCACGCGGTCAGTATGCTGGCGGGCATCCCCTCCGTCGTCTACGGTCTCGTGGGCATGATGGTGCTGGTCCCCGGCATCCGCAAGCTCTTCAACATCCCCGACGGCGCCAGCCTCCTCTCCGCCATCATCGTGCTGGCGATCATGATCCTGCCCTCCATTATCAAAATGTCCATCACCGCCCTGGAAGCGGTCCCCAAGGAATATGAAGAAGCTTCCCTGGCTCTGGGCGCCACCCCCGAGGAAACCTATTTCAAGGTCTCCGTCCCCGCCGCCAAGAGCGGCATTGCCGCCGCTGTGGTCATGGGCGTGGGCCGCGCCATCGGCGAAGCCATGGCAGTCATGATGGTTGCGGGCAACGCGCCCAATATGCCCAACTCCCTGTTCCAGAGCGTCCGCTTCCTGACCACCGCGGTGGCCAGTGAGATGTCCTATTCCAGCGGCCTGCAGCAGCAGGCGCTGTACTCCATCGCGCTGGTGCTGTTCCTGTTTATTATGCTGATCAACGCTGTTCTGAATTTCTTCCTGAAGGGCGAGAAGGAGAAAGCCTGATGATTACTGAAAAAATTTCCGGCAAGAGAAAAGGCTATATCGGCCTGATGCGGGTCCTGATGTGGCTGGCCGTCATCCTGACCGCGGGCCTGACCCTCTTTATGATGGCCTATGTGCTGGTGCGGGGCGTGCCCAACATCACCTGGGAGCTGCTCTCCACCAAGCCCAGCTATCTGGAGGACCGCATCGGCATCCTGCCCGACATCCTCAATACCATTTACATTGTGCTGGCCACACTGGTGATCGTGATCCCCCTGGGCGTTGGCGCGGCCGTCTATCTGACCGAGTACGCCTCCAATAAAAAGCTGGTGGGCATCATCGAGTACGCCGCCGAGACCCTGTCCGGCATCCCCTCCATCATCTACGGCCTGGTGGGTATGCTGTTCTTCTGCCAGTTCCTGGGCATGAAGACCACCCTGATGGCCGGCGCCATGACCCTGGTGATCATGAATCTGCCCACGATCATGCGCAACACCCAGGAGAGCCTGAAAACCGTCCCCCAGTCCTACCGGGAAGGCGCCTTCGGCCTGGGCGCCGGCAAATGGCGGATGATCCGGACCGTGGTGCTGCCCAACTGTGTGGACGGCGTC
This sequence comes from Oscillospiraceae bacterium, assembly GCA_017473225.1. Classification (GTDB taxonomy): domain Bacteria; phylum Bacillota; class Clostridia; order Oscillospirales; family Oscillospiraceae; genus Faecousia. Next base: position 1,654 of record JAFUMG010000090.1, read on the forward strand.
ATCACCGGCTGCATCCTGACGGTGGGCCGTATCCTGGGCGAATCCGCCGCTCTGCTGTTTACCGCGGGCTTTGCCCACGCGCTGAACGGCCTGTTCGACGGTCTGAAAAGCGCCGGCGCGACACTGACGGTGGCGCTGTACGTCTACGCCAAGGAGCAGGGCGAATTCGAGGTAGCCTTCGCCATCGCCGCGATCCTGATGGTCCTGGCATTCCTCATCAACCTGGCCGCCAGCATGGTGGGCAAATATTTCCAGAAGAAAAAGGCTTATTGATTTATTGATGTAAATTGTAGTTTATCGTACCCTTAGCGGCGAAGCCGCATACCTTCCCCCGGGGGGAAGGTGGCCCGGCGTAAGCCGGGTCGGATGAGGAATGCGGGCAGTCATGTTATAGTTTCGAGCAGAACGAAGGCTTATTCCGTGTTGAAACTTCAGAGTAGGCCTGATACAGATATAAAAGCGGAAGAATTCCGCCCGCATTCCTCATCAGTCAAAAATCAGAGATTTTTGACAGCTTCCCCCCGGGGGAAGCCATGGGCGCTCCCGCGCCAGTACGACAAACTACAATTCGAAAGGAGAAATACAGTTTGAACCGACCCATTATTACTGTCGAGGACCTGAACCTGTGGTACGGCCAGGCCCAGGCATTGAAAAATATCAATCTCGAGATCCCCGAACACGCCATCACCGCCCTCATCGGCCCCTCCGGCTGCGGCAAATCCACCTTCCTGAAGACTCTGAACCGCATGAACGACCTGATCCCCGGCGTGAAGATCACCGGCCAGGTCAAATACGAGGGCACGGATATCTTCGGCTCCAATGTGGACGTGAACAACCTGCGCAAGGAAGTCGGCATGGTCTTCCAGAAGCCCAACCCCTTCCCCATGAGCATTTATGACAACATTGCCTACGGTCCCCGGACCCACGGCATCACCAAGAAGTCCGAGCTGGACGATATCGTGGAACGCTCCCTGAAGGGCGCGGCCATCTGGGAGGAAGTCAAGGACCGTCTGAAAAAGAACGCTCTGGGCCTCTCCGGCGGCCAGCAGCAGCGTCTGTGCATCGCCCGGGCCCTGGCTGTGGAGCCCAAGGTGCTGCTGATGGACGAGCCCACCTCCGCTCTGGACCCCATCTCCACCTCCAGGATCGAGGATCTGACCATGGAGCTGAAAAAGGACTACACCATCGTCATCGTCACCCACAACATGCAGCAGGCCGTGCGTATCTCCGACCGGACCGCCTTCTTCCTGCTGGGCGACCTGGTGGAGTACGACGATACCGAGCGCCTGTTCTCGCAGCCCAGCGACAAGCGCACAGAAGATTACATTACGGGAAGGTTTGGTTAATTATGAGAAACCATTTTGATGAACAGCTGGAACAGCTGAACAAGGATCTGACCCAGATGGGCGCCCAGTGCGAGGAGATCATCTCCCTGGCCGCCAAGGCCCTCACCGGCTGGGAGGATGATCTGCTGAAGCGCACCGCGGCGCTGGACGCGGAAATCGACAAGATGGAGCGGACCATCGAATCTCTATGCCTGCGGCTCCTGCTGCAGCAGCAGCCCGTGGCCTCCGACCTGCGGACGGTCTCCGCGGCCCTGAAGATGATCACGGACATGGAGCGCATCGGCGACCAGGCCGAGGACATTGCGGAGATCATCACCTTCCTGAACGGCCGTGTCGCTCCCGAATCCATCCAGATCCGGGAAATGGCCCGGGAGACCATCGCCATGGTCACCGGCTCCGTGGAAGCCTATGTGGATAAGGACGTGGAGCGGGCCGAAAAGGTCCTGGCCCACGACGACATCGTGGACACTTATTTCGAGTGCGTCAAGAAGAACCTGATCGAGATGATCGCCAAGAATCCCAGCGACGGTGAATTCGCCCTGGATCTGCTGATGATCGCCAAGTACTTCGAGCGCATCGGCGACCACGCCACCAACATCGCCGAATGGGTGGTCTTCTCCGTCACCGGCACCCATAAGGCCGCGGAATAAGAGAAAGCTGACCAAATTTAAAACGCCGCCGGCCAAAGCCCGCGGCGTTTTACATTGTAGGTTCAAATTGTAGTTTATCGCACTGGCGCGGGAGCGTCCATGGCTTCCCCCGGGGGGGAAGCTGTCGCCGCCGTAAGGCGGTGACTGATGAGGAATGCGGGCGGAAAACTTACGTTTTCGCATCTGTATCAGGCTTTTTCTATGCTTAAGTGCACGCCATTCCTCATCCGACCTCGCTTCGCTCGGCCACCTTCCCCCCGGGGGAAGGTATGCGGCTTC
>JAFUMG010000091.1 GCA_017473225.1 Oscillospiraceae bacterium
ATTGTGCAGCAGAAGTCTGGAATAACCACCAACATTGCGGCGAATTCGTACTGCAGTGCAACAATCCCTCAGTCAAAAATCGGAGATTTTTGACAGCTCCCTTTACACAAGGGAGCCTTGGGGCGCTCCCGCGCCAGTGCGGCAAACTACAATTTAAACCTTGCCCTCCCCTTCCGGCTGTGGTACAATTTCCCCAAGAGGTGATCATATGAAAATCGGATGTGTCATCATGGCGTCGGGCATGGCGCGGCGGTTCGGCAGCAACAAGCTACTCCACGATTTCCACGGCGAGCCCATCATGGTCCGTATCCTGCGCAGCGTCAAAGCCGCCGGGATCGATCATCCCATCGTGGTGACCCGGCACCCGGAGGTGGTGGCGATCTGCGAAGCCGAGGGCGTCCCTTCCCTCCTCCATGATCTGCCCAAGCGCAGCGACACGGTCCGGCTGGGCATGGAATATCTGCTGAATCAATGCCCGGAGCTGGACGGCATCATGTTCGCCGCATCGGACCAGCCCTGTCTGCGCTGGGAAAGCGTCGCGGCCCTGTGCGCCGCTCTGGAATCGGAGCCGGGGTGCATCCACCGGCTGAGCTTCCAGGGCACCGTGGGCAATCCGGTGCTGTTTCCCCGTTCGGTCTTCGAGGAGCTGTGCCATCTCCCCGAGGGCAAAGGCGGCGGCGCTGTGGTGAAGGCCCATCCGGAGCTGGTACGGACCGTGGAGGCATCCGACGCACAGGAGCTGGTGGATGTGGATACCCCGGAGATCCTCCAGTCGCTGCTGTGAATGACGATTTACCGCGCCCCTACAATTCATAATCCTTTGTTCAACAGAAAAACCCGGCCCTTGAGGGGCCGGGTTTTTTCATAGAAACTGCGCCAGAAGGGACAGCACGATGCAGGTCACGATACCTGCCAGGGTCAGGGACAGGCTGCTGACCGCGCCGGTGAGCTCGCTGAGCTCCGTGGCCCGGGCGGTGCCGATGACATGGGCCGAGGTGCCGAAGGCCACACCCTGGGCCACCTCGCTTTTAAAGCGTAACAGACGGCACAGGGCCGGACCGATGATATTGCCCAGGATGCCCGTAATGATGATCACCGCGGTGGAGACCGCCGCGATGCCGCCGATCTCCTGACTCAACGCCGCGCCGATGGCAGTGGTGACGCTCTTGGGAAGCAGCGACAGCGTCAAGGCCTCCTCCAGCCGGAACAGCCGGCACAGCAGATACACTGAGCCGATGCTGGCCACGGTGCCCGCCAGAACACCCGCCGCTACAGCCGCCAGATGCTTCTTCAGCCGCTGAAACCGTTCATAGAAGGAAATAGCCAGGCACAGCGTCGCGGGGGTCAACAGGAAGCTCAGAGCCTGACAGCCCGCCTGATAGGTCTCATTGGGGATATCCAGCAGCTTCAGCACCACGATCACCGCCGCGGCAGACAGCAGGATGGGATTCAGGACCGCCAGCTTCCACTTTTTCTGGCAGGCGCTGGCGGCGGAGAAAGCGATCAGCGTCAGCGCCACGGCGAAAAAGCTGCTGCCTTGCAGAAAATCAGTCATGGTCTTCCTCCTTCCTCCGGCTCACCAGCCACTGGGTCACCGCGCCGGCCACGCCGAAGGTCACCACCGTGGTGACCGCCACGATAACGATCAGCGGCAGGATAGAGTCCTTCAGCTGGCTCCAGTAATCCATCAGCCCCACCGCCGGAGCCACGAACAGCACCGGCAGCAGCGACACCAGAAAGCTGCCGCCCTCCCGGACCTGCTCCAGCTTCACGATCTTCAGGGCCAGCGCCGCGAACAGGAGCACCATGCCGTAAATGGACGCGGGGATCGGGAACGGGATCACCGCCCGGCAGATCTCTCCCAGAAACGAAAATAAAATGATCAGGCAGATTTGTTTGATGTATTTCAATATCAATTCCCCCTTGCACAGTTTGGTTTTCAAATTGTAGTTTATCGCACTGGCGCGGGAGCGCCCCAAGGCTCCCTTGTGTAAAGGGAGCTGTCAAAAATCTCTGATTTTTGACTGAGGGATTGCCGCACTGCAGTACGAATTCGCCGAAATGTTGGTGGTTATTCCAGAC
>JAFUMG010000092.1 GCA_017473225.1 Oscillospiraceae bacterium
ATTGTGCAGCAGAAGTCTGGAACAACCACCAGCATTTCGGCGAATTCGTACTGCAGCGCAGCAATCCCTCAGTCAAAAATCGGAGATTTTTGACAGCTCCCTTTACACAAGGGAGCCTTGGGGCGCTCCCGCGCCAGTGCGTTAAACTACAATTTACACCACCATCTTGAAATTGCCACAAAAAGGGAATATAATAAAACATAATTTTGAAACGAAAGGGGAGCGGTCCATGAAAGCGTGGCGGCATTTTAAGACGATCACCCATCACCGGCTTCTGGTGCTGGAGGGATGCTTCCGGGTGGGGCTGTATTGGCAGGGACTGACCCATGACCTTTCCAAATATTCCCCGTCGGAATTCCTCACCGGCGTGAAATTCTATCAGGGCAACCGCAGCCCCAACGCGGCGGAGCGGGAGGTCAAAGGTTATTCCGAGGCCTGGATGCACCACAAGGGCCGGAACAGGCACCACTATGAATACTGGACCGACCTGAGTCTGGAAACGAGAAAGTACGAATCCTGCCATATGCCCCGCAAATATCTGGTGGAGATGGTCATGGACCGCCGGGCGGCCTGCATGACCTATCAGGGGAAGAATTACACCCCCGCGTCGCCCCTGAATTATTACCTGGGCAGTAAGGAGCGGTATCTGATGCACCCGAAGACTCAGCGGGAGCTGGAATATATTCTGACCATGCTCCGGGACCGGGGCGAGGAGGAGACCTTCCGCTATCTGCGGCAGGAGGTCCTGAAAGGAGAGCCGTTCCCCTGGGAACGGGAACAGGAGGGAACGCAATGAGCGCGAAATGGCTTGAAAACGCGGTGTTTTATGAGATCTATCCCCAGTCCTTTTACGACAGCAACGGCGACGGCATCGGCGATATCCCCGGCATCATCCAGAAGCTGGACTATGTGAAGAGCCTGGGCTGCAACGCCATCTGGCTGAATCCCTGCTTCGACTCGCCCTTCAAGGACGCGGGCTACGATGTCCGGGACTATCAGAAGGTGGCGCCCAGGTACGGCACCAACAAGGACCTGAAGGAGCTGTTCCGGAAGGCCCATGAGAAGGGGATCCGGGTCCTGCTGGATCTGGTTCCCGGCCATACCAGTGAGGAGCATCCCTGGTTCCGGGAGAGCGGAAAGGACGAAGTGAATGAATACTCCGACCGCTATGTCTGGACGGACAACCCCTTCGCCCGGGGGGATGACATGCCCTTCGTCGGCGGCGAGATGCCCCGGCCGGCCACCTACATCGTCAATTTCTTCAAATGCCAGCCGGCCCTGAACTATGGCTATGGCCAGCTCCGGCAGAGCTGGCAGCAGCCCATCGACGCTCCCGGCCCCATGGGGACCCGGGAGGCCATGAAGGACGTGATGCGCTACTGGCTGAACAAGGGCTGCGATGGCTTCCGGGTGGATATGGCCGCCAGCCTGGTGAAAAATGACGAGGGCAACCGGAAGACCATGGAGGTCTGGAAGGATCTGGCGGGGATGGTCCATGAGGAGTATCCCGAAGCGGTGCTGGTCTCCGAGTGGGACAACCCGGAGCGGGCGTTGAGCTGCGGCTTCGACATGGACTTCTATCTGGACTGGGACCAGAAGGGCTACAACCTTCTGATGCGCAAGTACAAGACTGCGCCCCATACCATGGAGATCAGCGAGAATCTCAGCTATTTCGCGGCGGATTCCGGCGTGGATATCACGGATTTCCTGGCGGATTATCTGCCCAAGTACGAGGCGACGAAGGACAAGGGTCTTTTCTGCTTCATCACCGGCAACCACGACCTGCTGCGGGCGGAATACGGCCTGACGGAGCGGGAGCGGCGGCTGGCCTTCGCTTTTGTGATGACCATGCCCGGCGCGCCCTTCCTTTACTATGGCGACGAGATCGGCCTGCGCTATCAGGTACTGCCCAGCAAGGAGGGCGGCTACCACCGTACCGGCTCCCGGACGCCCATGCAGTGGGATGTGAGCAAAAATCTGGGCTTTTCCGGGGCGGACCACGACAAGCTGTATCTGCCCATCGACCACGCTGAGGACGCGCCCACCGTGGCGGAGCAGGAGGAGGACCCGGATTCCATGCTGCATTTCACACGCAGCCTGATCTATCTGCGGCAGAACCACCCGGAGCTGGGAAATTACAGCCCCTTCCGGGTCTATTACGCGGAAAAGGGAAGCCGGATGTTTGCCTACCAGCGGGGCGGGCTGATCGTCTGCGTCAATCCCGGCCGGGAGGAGACACAGCTGAAGGTGGCGGGCTCCTACCGCCGGATCTACACCATCGGCCACGCCGAGGGCGTCGGAGATACGCTGTACATGGGCCCCCAGAGCTTCACCGTGATCCAGCCGGTTTGAGAAAGTTTCAAAATCTTGAAAAAAGTGCTTGACTTTTTGAAATAATTGCGTATAATAAATACCGTTCCACAGATAGAGGATTTGTGTAACGGTAGCACACCGGACTCTGACTCCGTTTGCGGGGGTTCGAATCCCTCATCCTCTGCCAAAACAAAAACACCCATCCATCTGGATGGGTGTTTTTGTTTTGGCATTCGGATCGGGATTCGAACCCACTTCAATGCAACGCTCCGGTGGAGCGTTGCTCGTCCCCGGCTCGACGGGGACGACACCTTGATTTTCTCCCCCTCCAGGGGAGAAAATGCAAATCGAATCCCTCATCCGAAAAGCTTCAGATTGGCCCATTATGGCCCGATCTCCGGGGCCGTTTCCAGGCTGAGGAGACGCTGCAGGAGCGCTTTGTGCAGATATTCCTTCGTTACCAGCTCCTCCTCCTGATTCGGGCCCGGTTGGAAATGCGCACAGGCTTTGGCGTCCGGATATCTTTTTTTGATTCGGGATTGGGTACAGTGGCCGCAGTAAAGCCGGTAAAACTTGCCGCTTTGAAGACCGTAATGCTGAATGAAGTTTGCGCAGTTTTGGCAGGTTGGAGAGTCCATAAGATCACCTCTAAATTTTATCGCTCTGGTAACGGGTTTTGATAAGACTGGATTCGCGGAAAACCAAAGCATTCGTTGAAATCATTATAATACTGAGGTGAGCTCCTGTGCCGGAAGTGTACTTATTTTAAGTATACATTTTTTGAGGAAAGGTTTCCGCGCACTTGTGGAGCTTTCAATATACCCTTTTTTGTTGCCTTTTTCCAGGCGTTGTGATACACTATCATTATATTACAGCAGGGGGTGGATTCTGTGGAGTTTAACGACGTTTACGACAAGGACCGAAATCTGACCGGCAGGGTCCACCGCCGGGGCACCCGGTGGAAGCCGGGGGAGTACGGCCTGGTGGTCTGCGTGTGGGTCTATGACGGCAAGGGAAACCTGCTCCTGACCCGGCGGGCCAAGGGCAAGAGCTTTGCTGGCACCTGGGAAAATTCCGGCGGCGCCGCCAAGGCGGGGGAGACCAGCCGGCAGGCCATCGCCCGGGAGCTCTTCGAGGAGACCGGCATCCGGGCGGCGGAGGAGGAATTCGAATTTCTGGGCTCCGACCTGGACCGCTGCACCCATTATGATTTCTACTGCCTGAAACGGACCACGCCCCTGACCCAGATTGTGCTGCTGCCCGGGGAGACCGACGGTGTCCAGTGGGCCAGCATGGCCCAGGTGCGCCGGATGGTGCGCAGCCGGGAGATCTGCAGGATCATCGGCAACCAGTTCCTCCGCCAGGAGCAGGCGCTGCTCCGGCGGCAATCTGCACAAGATTAAAAGGAAATTTTTGGATGTATCGAAATCGATTTTTTTCTTGCAAAAATGAGCAGAGCGGGTTACAATGAAAAAAAGCGTTTTACACATGCTCCGGCGTAAACGCTGTGCCGGAGCGTCGAAACGCTTTTCTTTTGATTCTGAAAGCATGGAGGATACTTTTATGATCGAATTAACCAGCCTGCCCGTTAAGAGAGGAAATGTTCCCCTGCGTGTAGCCCGGGGCCACTTTGCTACGAATCACAGCCATATCAACTATTACATTGACATTACCTATCCGAAGACCCGGCTCAGCGAGGCCAAGGACGTGGCCAAGCAGCTGGTGACTGGGCTGAAGAGCAATACACCCATCGATACGATCCTCTGCCTGGACGGCACCGCGGTCATCGGCACCTGCCTGGCTGACGAGCTGACCAAGAGCGGCTTCCGCAGCGTCAACACCCATAGGACCATTTATGTGGTGGAGCCTGAATTCGGCGTCAACAATCAGATGCTGTTCCGGGACAATATCCAGCCCATGATCCGCAACAAGCACGTTCTGGTCCTGATGGCCTCCTGCACTACGGGCTATACCGCCAAGAAGGGCATTGAGACCATCGGCTACTACGGCGGCGAGGTGGTCGGCGTGACCGCCCTGTATTCCATGGTCAAGGAGGTCTGCGGCCAGCCCGTCAGCTCCGTGTACAACCTCAACGACCTGCCCGACTACGCCAGCTACGACTACAAGGACTGCCCCTACTGCAAGCAGGGCCGGCGCCTGGACGCCCTGGTCAATTCCCACGGCTATTCCTGGCTGTAAAATGCGAATATATGAAAATCGCTCCCCGGAAGGGGAGCGATTTTTTTGGTATGTTATTGAATCCAAGGGTCGCCCCTACGATCCTACCGTACATGAAATGCCAAACTCCGGTTGTGGTTATCGGATTTAATAAGCACAATTGTCACAATCACGGTGTCATCCTGAGCGAGCGAAGCGAGTCGAAGGCTAGCGCCCGCAGGCGCTGTGCAAGCGAGCAACCGGGCGCAGCCCGGCTCTTAGCGAGTCGTAATCTTGGCACTGTCATGACCGCAAATGTGGCTGTAAATGCGTGGATTCTTCGACTCCGCTACGCTCCGCTCAGAATGACATTTCTGTTACATTGTACGTTTTACTGGCGTGCTTACTAAAGCAGATAACCTAAACTCCGATTTAAGATCCCCGATGGATTTGGGTCGCATCCGCCCGGGATATGCACAAATGGCAATAAAAAAACGAGGCAAATGCCTCGGATTGTGGAAAATACTAATTGACAAAAGAAGGGGAACATGATACAATTGTTTTCCATACTGTGATACTATGCCTTCTCATGGCTTCTACCCTTTGTCGTGGACATAGTAACACAGAAGGCGGCCGCTGTCAAGTGCAAAGTTAGATAAATTTGACAACGGCACCTTGCGTATTAAGCAACACACAATTCTTGCATGATACTGAAAGAAAGGCTGTGATGATCCATATGGCAATGGTCAAGGACGTAATGTTCGGCAAGACCATGCGTAAATCTTACGCGAAGTATGAAGA
>JAFUMG010000093.1 GCA_017473225.1 Oscillospiraceae bacterium
GGTGAACCATGGTCATTTCACTGTCAACGGCAACCGCGTCAACATCCCCAGCTACCTGATCAAGGCCGGTGATGTGATCGCCGTTTCCGAGAAGGCCGCTTCCAACGCATTCTTCAAGAAGCTGAAGGAAGACGATGCATTTGTTGCTGCTCCCAAGTGGCTGGACCGCGATAAGAACACCCTGTCCGGTAAAGTTATCGCTATGCCCACTAAGGCGGATATCGACTTCGACATCGCTGTGCATCTGATCGTCGAGTTGTACTCCAAGTAATCTACCCCCTGATTTTGTACGCATGTTTGTCTGGTGGGGCGGTTTCCGCCCCACATCGAAAAGGAGGGTTTTGATTCATGGTAGAAATTGAAAAGCCTCGCATTACCTGTCTGGATACGCCCGAGGATCCCTCTTACGGCAAGTATGTCGTAGAGCCTCTGGAGCGTGGCTACGGCATGACCCTGGGCAACTCTCTGCGCCGGATCCTGCTGAGCAGCCTGCCCGGCTATGCTGCCACTTCTGTGAAGATCCAGGGCGTTCAGCACGAGTTCTCCACCATCCCCGGTGTCACCGAGGATGTGACCGAGATCGTTCTGAATGTCAAGCGGATGATCATGAAGCTGTACAGCACCGGCACCAAGACTGTGCATATCGACGCTGTTGGCCCCTGTGAGGTCACCGCCGGCGATATCAAGGCTGATGCTGAGGTTGAGATCCTGAACCCCGAACTGCATATCTGCACTCTGGGTCCTGATGCCACTTTCAATATGGAGATCACCCTGTCTCAGGGCCGCGGCTATGTTTCCTCTGACCGGAACAAGACCGCGCAGACCATGATCGGCGTGATTCCTATCGACTCCATCTATTCCCCTGTCAAGAAGGTGAATTACACGGTGGAGCCCTGTCGTGTCGGTGACAAGACCGACTTCGACAAGCTGACCCTTGAGGTCTGGACCGATTCCACCATCTCTGCCAAGGACGCTGTTTCCCTGGGCGCGAAGATCCTGAGCGATCATCTGACTGTGTTCACCAACCTGTCTGATTCCGTCGCCACCTCCTCCACCGTGGTGGAGAAGACCGCTGACCGCCCCGACGCGAAGCTGGCCATGACCATTGATGAGCTGGATCTGTCTGTCCGTAGCTTCAACTGCCTGAAGCGCGCCAACATCAACACCGTCGCCGACCTGATCAACAAGACCGGCGAGGATATGATGAAGGTCCGTAACATGGGCAAGAAGTCCCTGGACGAGGTTCAGAAGAAGCTGGAGATGATGGGCCTGTCCCTGGCCAGCGAAGATTCTGGCAGCAACAACTAACACTTAAATCGTCAACCTTTTAAAAAGGAGGAAACGTTCATGTTCGGCACTCGTAAGCTGGGTAAGACCAGCACTCAGAGAAAGGCCCTGCTGCGTCAGCAGGTCACCGACCTGCTGGAGAACGGCAAGATGGAGACCACCTTCTATCGCGCTAAGGAAGTGCAGCCCGTGGTTGAGAAGATGATCACCCTGGGCAAGAAGGGCAACCTGGCCGCTTACCGCAGAGCCATGGCTTTCGTGACCAAGGAAGACGTGGTCCAGAAGCTGTTCAAGGAGATCGCTCCCAAGTACGCTGACCGTAACGGCGGCTACACCAGAGTGACCCGTACCGGCGCCCGCCGCGGCGATGCAGCTGA
>JAFUMG010000094.1 GCA_017473225.1 Oscillospiraceae bacterium
AGAGCTGGCACGCCGAAGGCGTGACTCTGCGCCCGCAGGCGCGTTTCGGAGCGCAACCGCCCGAAGGGCGGCTCTTAGCGCAGAGATGAGAGGGCCCTCTCCGCCCCTTCGGGGCACCTCTCCCAAAGGGAGAGGCAAGTTGGGCGCTCCCGCGCCAGTGCGTTAAACTACAATTTGAATCACCATACAGAAAGGAAGATTCCCATGTCCATTGCTGAAAATATTGCCGCCATTCGGGCGAGGATGGATGCCGCCGCCGCTGCCGCGGGGCGGGACCCGAAGGATATCCTGCTCTGCGCCGCCACCAAGATGAACGGCGCCGACGCCGTCCGCCAGGCCATCGCCGGGGGCGTGGACTGCTGCGGCGAGAATCGGGTCCAGGAGCTGGTCCAGAAGTCCGCCGAGAACGCCTACGAGGGCGCCCCCGTGCATTTCATCGGCGTCCTGCAGACCAACAAGGTCAAGCAGGTAGTGGGCCGGGTGGACCTGATCCAGAGCGTGGACCGGATGAATCTGTTGGAAGCCATCCAGAAGGAAGCCGCCAAGCAGGCGCTCACCCAGGACATTCTGCTGGAAGTGAACATCGGCGGCGAGGAGAGCAAGTCCGGCTTCAGCCCTTCCGAAGTCCTTCCTTTGCTCGAACATATTTCCGATTTTCCCAATATTCGGGTCCGCGGACTGATGGCAATCCCCCCAATCAGCCAAAATCCGGGGGATAATCGTAAATTTTTTCAAAAAATGTTGCAGCTATCTGTTGACATAACGGCGAAAAAATACGATAATGTAACCATGGACTGCTTGTCCATGGGTATGTCCGATGATTACGAGGATGCGATCGCCTGCGGCTCCACCATGATCCGTGTGGGCACCGCCATCTTCGGCGCCCGGGACTACGCCAAGCTTCATCATACATGATGTGTAAATACAGGAGGATTATATAGAAATGAGTTTTTGGGATAATGTAAAGAAATTTGCCCAGCCCTATGCCGACGACGAATACGACGATTACGACGACGAGGACGAATACCTGGACGATTACGACGACGAACCCGCTGAGCCTGTCCGCCGCGCGCCCGCCCGCCGTACGCCCCCCGCGCCCGCTCCCGTGGACGATGAGGATGACGACGACGATGATGGCTTCGGCTTCACCCCCAGCACTCCCGCCGTCGCTGCCACTTCCGCGGTCAGCACCTCTTCCGGCTTCAATGGCCGCGTGCTGAACACCAGCGGCCCCAAGCAGGAGGTCGTTCTGTTCCGTCCCCAGAGCTTCAACGACACCTCCAAGGCAGCCGACAGCCTGCGCAGCAACAAGGCTGTTGTTCTGAATCTGGAGAACGTGGACAAGGCTATGGCCCGCCGGGTCGTGGATTTCCTGTCCGGGACTGTCTATGCCGTTGACGGCTCCGTCAAGAAGGTCGCCCAGTCTGCTTACCTGTTCTGCCCCCGCAACATGGATGTGGTGGGTGATCTGGAGGCCCTGCAGGCTGAAGTCGAAAGCTACGTCTAACAAACAGGGAGGATTTGGCTTATGTTTACACCGCAGCAGATCGATCAGATCTCTTTCGGCCGCTCCACCTTTGGCGGCTATGATATGCAGCAGGTCGACGAGTTCCTGGAGCCTCTGACCGAGGACTATGTGACGCTGTACAAGGAGAACGCCCTGCTCAAGAGCAAGATGCGCGTTCTGGTGGGCAAGCTGGAGGAATACCGCAAGAATGAGGCTTCCATGAAGGACGCCGTCATCAACGCCCAGAAGACCTGCGACAAGATGGTCCGGGAAGCCGAGGCCAAGTGCGCCAAGATGCTGTCCGAGGCCAACGCCACCGCTTCCCAGAGCACTGCCAACGTGGGCAATCTGGTTGCCGCCGAGCAGGCCCGGGTCCAGGAGGCCCGGAAGCTGGCCACCTCCAAGATCGACGAGATCCAGGAGCAGATGCGCTCCTGCATCCAGGCTCTGGAGCGGGTCAAGCAGGCCAACCAGCCCAAGGAAGAGGCCCCCAAGGCTGAGCCCGCCGCTTCCACCGCGGATGCCCTGGCAGACGAGATCTCTCAGAACCTGGAAGCCCTGGTCGGCACCACTGTCGACACCGCTCCCAAGGCTGAGCCCCGTCACCCCGTCAACGACTCCACCACCAGCAAGTTCGCCAACCTGCAGTTTGGCCGCAACTACGACATCAACCACAAGTAAGATATTCAAAATGCTTCGACGAGGACGCGTGAATGCGCGCACCGCTTCCAGAGAGCTGCCGGCCGGTGCAAGGCAGTAAGCAGGAGCCCATTCGTATCACCTCCGAGCAGCGCGCCGAACGCCCATCCCGGGTCAGTAGACCGCGCCGATTCGCGCCCGATACAGCGCCCGCGAGTGCTGGCCGCAAGGCCAGAACAAGAGTGGTACCGCAGAGGTTTACGCGCCTTTGTCTCTTATGGATGGAGACAAAGGCGCTTTCCTTTTAATATTTTAATGTCATTGCGAACCAGTCCGCAGACTGGTGTGGCAATCCCCCGGTTTTTCCAACATGTTTGAAACCACAGGAGATTCCCACGCCAGTGTGAGCACTGGCTCGGAATGACAGAGTAAATTTTATATTTTCTAACGGAGGACAAATCCAATGGAATACAAAAACACCATCATCACCCCGAAGACCGACTTCCCCATGAAGGCCGGCCTGCCTGCCCGGGAGCCCAAAATGCTGGAGCGCTGGGAGGAAATGGACCTGTACAACGCCATGCTGGAGAAGAATCAGGGCAAGCCCCGGTTCGTGCTGCACGACGGCCCTCCCTTCTCCAACGGCTATATCCACATGGGCCACGCCCTGAACAAGACCCTGAAGGACTTCATCGTCCGCTCCCACGCCATGATGGGCTACTACACCCCCTATGTCCCCGGCTGGGATAACCACGGTCTGCCCATCGAGCGGGCCATCGAGAACTCCAAGAAGAAGCTCAACCGGAATATGTCCGTCCCCGAATTCCGCAAGGCCTGTGAAGAATTCGCCGAGGACTTCATCCAGAAGCAGATGGGCGGCTTCAAGCGCCTGGGCGTCGTGGGCGACTGGGAGCATCCCTACCGCACCATGGACAAGCATTTTGAGGCCCAGGAGGTCAAGGTCTTTGGCCGGATGTTCGACAAGGGCTTCATCTACAAGGGTCTGAAGCCCGTCACCTGGTGCCCCTTCTGCGCCACCGCTGTGGCCGAGGCCGACATCGAGTACCAGGATGATCCCTGCACCTCTATCTACGTCAAGTTCCCCATGAAGGACGATCTGGGCAAGCTGTCCCAGTTCGACCTGTCCAAGACCTTCTTCGTGATCTGGACCACCACCACCTGGACCCTCCCCGGCAACATGGGCATCTGCCTGCACCCCCGTGAAGACTACGTCCTGGTCAAGGCCGAAAACGGCGAGACCTATATCATGGCCGAAGCTCTGATGGAGAAGACCATGAAGTTCGGCGGCTTTGAAAACTACGAAGTCACCGCCACCTACCCCGGCGCCTTCTTTGAGAACATGCTGGCCCAGCATCCCTTCCTGGACAAGACCTCCCGCCTGGTGAACGCCGAGTACGTCACCATGGATTCCGGTACCGGCTGTGTCCACACCGCTCCCGGCTTCGGCGCCGACGACTACCAGACCTGTATGCGCTACGGCATGGAGCTGGTGGTCCCTGTGGACGACTACGGCCGCCACACCGACTACGCCGGCAAGTACGCGGGCCTGAAGACCGAGGAGTCCAACCCCATCATTCTGGCGGACATGAAGGAAAGCGGTATGCTGTTCGCTTCCGAGAACATCGTCCACTCCTACCCCCACCATGACCGCTGCAAGAAGCCCGTCATCTTCCGGGCCACTCCCCAGTGGTTCTGCTCCGTGGAGTCCTTCAAGGACCAGGCCATCAAGGCCATCGAGGACGTCCAGTGGTACCCCGCCTGGGGCGAGGACCGGATGATCAGCATGATCCGGGAGCGGGCCGACTGGTGCATCTCCCGTCAGCGCCGCTGGGGCCTGCCCATCCCCGTGTTCTACTGCAAGGACTGCGGCAAGCCCGTCTCCACCCCCGAGTCCATCGCCAAGATCTCCGCTCTGTTCGACGAGCACGGCTCCAACATCTGGTTCGAAAGCGAAGCCATGGAGCTGGTTCCCGAGGGCTTCACCTGCCCCCACTGCGGCGGCAAGGAATTCGACAAGGAGACCGACACTCTGGACTGCTGGTTCGACTCCGGCTCCACACACTACGCTTCCCTGATGCACCGGACCCCCGAGCTGTGGCCCGCTGACGTGTATCTGGAAGGCGCGGACCAGTACCGCGGCTGGTTCCAGTCCTCCCTGCTGACGAGCGTCGGCGCGCTGGACCAGGGCGCTCCCTTCAAGCAGGTCCTGACCCACGGCTGGACCGTGGACGGCCAGGGCCGCGCCATGCACAAGTCCCTGGGCAACGGCGTCGATCCCGCCGACCTGATCAAGGACTTCGGCGCTGACATCGTGAGATTGTGGGCCGCTTCCTCCGACTACCATGCGGACGTCCGCTGCTCCAAGGAGATCTTCAAGCAGATCGCCCAGAACTATCTGAAGTTCCGCAACACCGCCCGCTACTGCCTGGGCAACCTGGCCGAGTTCGACCCCAACAACCTGGTCCCCGCGGACCAGATGGAGGAGCTGGACAAGTGGGCCCTGACCAAGCTGGACGCGCTGGTCGCGGCTGTCCGCAAAGCCTACAACGGCTACGAGTTCCATCTGGTCACCCATGCCATTAACGACTTCTGCGTCGTGGAGCTGTCCAGCTTCTATCTGGACATCCTGAAGGACCGGCTGTACTGCGAGGAGAAGGACGGCCTGCGCCGCCGCTCCGCCCAGACTGCCCTGTTCCTGATCGTGGACGCCATGGCCAAGCTCTTCGCGCCCATCCTGGCCTTCACCTGCGACGAGATCTGGCAGGCCATGCCCCATCGTGACGGCGATGACGCCCGGAACATCCTGCTCAACGAGATGCCTGAGAGCTTCGCCGCCTACGCCCTGGACGGCGCCGCCATGGCCAAGTGGGACGTGATCATGAAGCTGCGCTCCGACGTCAACGGCATCCTGGAGAAGGCCCGTGCCGACAAGCGCATCGGCAAGGCTCTGGAGGCCCGCGTGACCCTGTCCACCGAGAACGCCGCGCTGAAGGCCGCCTGCGAAGGCCTGAACCTGGCAGAGATCTGCATCGTCTCCGCCGTGGACTGGGCTGACGCCGAGGAAGGCGCCGAAGTCGGCGCCGGCGTGAACTTCTCCGAGCTGACCATCGGCGTATCCGAAGCCAAGGGCGCCAAGTGCCCCCGCTGCTGGATGCACAGCGAAAAGGCCGACGCCGAGGGCCTGTGCCCCCGCTGCGCCGCCGTCATCGCCAAGCTGGATATCGAACTGTAAGCATCATATCCCCCGGCCGGTCCGAAAGGGCCGGCCGGGAAACGATAATTTCCCGGAGATCGAGAAAAAAGTCTTGACAAATCCGCGGAACATGTTATAATAAGTCTGTTCTGTTTGAGCCGCCGGTATAGCTCAGTTGGTAGAGCAACTGATTTGTAATCAGTAGGTCGGGGGTTCGAGTCCGTCTACCGGCTCCATACAGGGCAGAACTTCATATGGGGGAATTCCCGAGTGGCCAAAGGGGACAGACTGTAAATCTGCTGCTTATCGCTTCGGTGGTTCGAATCCACCTTCCCCCACCAAGTGTTGCTAACAAAATAGATGCAACAAGAAAACCGCTAGAGTCTCTAGCGGTTTTCGCATTTTCTAAGCTGTTTTCTTCATTCGATTTTTATAGATGCCAAGTAGATACCAGGTG
>JAFUMG010000095.1 GCA_017473225.1 Oscillospiraceae bacterium
CGCTCACCTCAGCACGGGGCTCGGGGATGCAGGGCAGCATCACTTCGTTCAGGATCTCCATACGGGCCTTGCGGCAGCGCTCCAGAGCGTCAGCGATGATCTCCATGGTCAGACCCTTGTTCTTCAGGTCCATCTGGATGGCGGTGATGCCCTCGGTGGTACCGGCCACCTTGAAGTCCATCTCGCCGTGGAAGTCCTCGACACCCTGGATGTCGGTGAAGGTTCTCCACTCGCCGGTCTCCTGGTCGGAGATCAGGCCGCAGGAAATACCGGCGACAGGACGGCGGATGGGCACGCCGGCATCCATCAGAGCCAGGGTGGAACCGCAGATGGAGCCCTGGGAGGTGGAGCCGTTGGAGCTCAGGACCTCGGAGACCACACGGATGGCGTAGGGGAACTCCTCCACGGAGGGGATCACGGGCAGCAGAGCCTTCTCAGCCAGAGCGCCGTGACCGATCTCACGACGGGAAGTGGAGCGGGCAGCTCTTGCTTCGCCGGTGGAGAAGGAGGGGAAATTGTAGTGGTGGATATAGCGCTTGGACTCCTCGGGGTAGATGGTGTCCAGCTTCTGAGCGGCGGACAGGGTGTTCAGGGTGCAGATGGACAGCACCTGAGTCTGACCGCGGGAGAACAGGCCGGAGCCGTGGACTCTGGGCAGAACGCCGACCTCGGCGTCCAGAGGACGGATCTCGTCCATGCCGCGGCCATCCACACGCTTGCCCTGCAGCAGCCACTTCTTGACGACCTTCTTCTGCATCTTGTAGAGGCACACTTCGATGTGGGTCTCGAACTCTTCCTCGCCGTACTTCTCGACGAACTGGTTCTTGAAGTCGATACGGGCGGCGGTCAGGCGCTCTTCCCGGACGTTCTTGTCGTCGGTGTCCAGAGCGTACTCGATCTGGCCCAGGCCGTAGGCAATCAGGTCGTCCAGCAGCTCGTGGTTGACGGCGGCCTTCTCGAAGGTGAACTTGGGCTTGCCGATCTCGGCCACGATGCCGTTGATGAACTTGACGATCTCCATGTTGGTCTCGTGGGCGATGCGGATGGCCTCGTAGACGATGGCTTCGGGAGCCTCGTTGGCCTCGGTCTCGATCATGACCACCTTCTCGAAGGTGGAGGAGATGCAGACGAAGCAGTCGCAGGCCTCACGCTCGTCGGCGGAGGGGTTGATGATATACTGGCCGTTCAAGTGGGCCACATTGGTGGTGGCGACGGGTCCGTTCCAGGGCACATCGGAGGAAGCGATGGCGATGGAAGCGCCCAGGGAAGCCACGATTTCGACGGGGTTGTCGTAGTCGTTGGCCAGGACGGTGCAGGTGACGACGGTGTCGTTACGCAGCTCCTCGTCGAAGAGGGGACGCATGGGACGGTCGATGATACGGCTGTTCAGGATGCCCCGCTCGGAGGGCTTGCCCTCACGGCGGTTGAAGGAGCCGGGGATGCGGCCCACGGCGTACATACGCTCCTCAAATTCGATGGTCAGAGGGAAGTAGTCGATGCCGGCCTTGGGGATGGGGTTGCAGGTGCAGGTGACCAGCACCACGGTGTCGCCGTAGCGGCAGATGCACTCGGCGTTGGCCAGCTCAGCCACCTTACCGGTTTCCACGGTAAAGGGACGGCCGCCGATCTCCATCTCGTAAACATGATGGTTGGGATACTGCTTGCGAGTAATCATTGGTATAAACCTCCTTAGTAAAGTAGTGTCATTCTGAGCGAGCGCAGCGAGTCGAAGAATCTTGGCAACCATTTCGGTGCGAAGATCCCTCCACGCGCCTTCGGCTTGGTCGGGATGACAGATGTGTTCGGGAGGTTTAGCACTTGAAACAACTGCCGAAGCTCGGCGGCTCTTTCAACTGCTAAGCCACTCCCGAGGTTGTTGGAATGCAAAATGCAGAATGCTGAATGCAAAATTGAGGTATGCCCTGCGGGCATGATTTAATTAGTCAGCGGAGCTGACACCATAATTTCGCATTTTGCATTTTGAATTTTGCATTAAGAAAGGGCGACGTTTCCGTCGCCCTTTCGCGTATCTTACTTACGGATACCCAGCTTGGCGATCAGAGCACGGTAACGGTTGATGTCCTTGTTAGCCAGATAGTCCAGCATCTTGCGGCGCTTACCAACCATCATCAGCAGACCACGACGGGAGTGGTTGTCATGCTTGTGCACGCGCAGGTGATCGGTCAGCTCGTTGATGCGGGCAGTCAGGATAGCGATCTGGACCTCGGGAGAACCGGTGTCGCCCTCGTGAGTAGCGTTCTCCAGGATAACCTGGGTCTTCTTTTCCTTCAGAATCATTGTTTTTTCCACCTTTTTTAAATATTTCCCGGAAGCTAAGTAGGGGCTGGTGAACTGCCATCGGCTGTCTCCCACAACTGAGCAACGGGTACAAAATAATATCTGGTCTGAACCAGCCTGACTATCATACCATGAGTTTACCCAGTTGTAAAGAATAATTTTCAGGTTTTCTGAAATTTTTTCTGTATGATTTTGAATAACATCGTAGGGGCGAGCATCGCTCGTCCGGCGGCAGAATATTACGAATTCGCCCGCCCCCGGCGGATTCATGACCGACTCCCGCGCGGACGTGCAATGCACGCCCCTACATAGTCGATTATTCTTCTCAGATTCTTAATAATATGCCCGAAAACTTGAAATCGGACACAGGTTGTGATAAAATGTTCAAATGAAAACTATACTCAAATTTCAGGAAAGGGGGAAAGCCCATGAGACGGCTCCGGGGAATTCTGTTTACGATCCTCTGCTGCATGATGCTGGCCATAACGGTTTCCGCGGAAAATACCGCCAGTAAGCTCGACAGCGTCATGTACGTCGCCAGCGACGGCAGCTGTACGGTGTCCATGTCGGTGTCCATCAAGCTGGAGTCCGCGGCTACGGGGCTGACCTTCCCCCTGCCCGGCTCCGCCAAAAACGTCACCATGAATGGCGCGTCGGTGCGGACCAGCAAAAGCGGCGATGTGATCCTGGCGGACCTTTCTTATCTGGACGGCATGATCGGCGAGTACAATATGACCTTCCAGTTCAGTCTTCCCAGCGTGGTGGACATCGAGAAGGATGAGAAGACCGGCGAGGATAAGATGGTCATGAACCTGCCGATGCTGTCGGGCTTCGCCTACCCCATCGACACGATGACCTTCACCATCACCCTCCCCGCCGACGCGGTCAATGATCCGGTGTTCTACAGCGGCTACCTGCAGCAGAGCGTGGAGTCCTGCCTGGAGCAGTATACCTCCGGCAAGATCATCACCGGCGCCACCATCCAGCAGCTCAACGACCATGAGACCATGTATGTCACCATGCAGGTGAATCAGGAGATGTTCCCCGGCATTACGATTTTCCACCGGGATGGCAACCCCGAGACCATCTTCATGGCGATCCTGGCGGCTCTGGCCCTGATCTACTGGATCGCCACCCTGCGGACCGCCCCCATCCTCCGCCAGCACCGGACCATCCCCCTGGAGGGCGTCACCGCCGGCGAGATGGGCAGCCGCCTGACCATGGCCGGCGGCGACCTGACCATGATGGTCTTCACCTGGGCCCAGCTGGGCTATATCCACATCCACGCGGACAAGCGGGGCCGGGTGCTGCTGTATAAGCGCATGGACATGGGCAACGAGCGGGGTCCCTACGAAAACAAATGCTTCAAGAGCCTCTTCGCCCGGAAGGACGTGGTGGATGCCACCGGGAACCAGTACGCCAAGCTCTGCCGCCAGGCGGCCCGGACGGTGCCGGGCATCGGGGAGATGTACCGCCGCAGCGCCGGCTCCGTGAAGCTGTTCCGGGTCATTTCCTGCGGCGTCAGCCTGTTCTGCGGCATCTGCCTGGCTATGAATATGGTGAACAATACGGTGCTGCAGGTGCTGCTGGCCATCGTGCTGGGAGCCCTGGGCGTGGTCACCGCCTGGAATATTCAGGAGGGCGCCTACCGGGTCCATATCCGGGGCAAGGTGCCCCTGTACATCGGTTTTGTCTGCATGGCTATCTGGCTGCTGCTGGGTGTTCTGGCGGGGCAGTTCGTCATCGCCCTGCTGGCGGTGCTGATGCAGATCCTGGCGGGCTTCCTGGCAGCCTACGGCGGCCGCCGCAGCGACCTGGGCCGCTACAGCGCCAGCCAGGTCCTGGGCCTGCGGCACTATCTGAAGCATGTGACCAACAGGGAGCTGCGGGACCTTGCCGACGACAACCCGGACTATTTCTTCGACATGCTCCCCTATGCCATCGCCCTGGGCGTGGACGGGGCCTTCGCGAAGCAGTACGGCCGCATTCCCACCCTGGGCTGCCCCTACCTGACCACGGACCGCAAGGCCAAGCGGACCCCCGAGGACTGGGCACGTCTTCTGCGGAAGACTGCCGACAAAATGGACCAGCGGCAGAAAAAGATGCAGCTGGAAAAATTCATGATCGTTACGATCCGAAAAAGGTAACAAAATCTCCCGCGGTATGAAAACCGCGGGAGTATTTTTATGGGTACCGCAGGGACCGGCCTTCGGACGGTCCGCAAATACCATCCGGGGTACGATATAATCCGCCCGCATGGTACCACGTTTCGAAGCGCAACGCACCTTTCGTAGGGCGGGGTCATGACCCCGCCGACCAGGTACGAAGTTTTCTCTGTTTTGACTCGATGTGTAATCCCGGATTAGGATAAACACGGCAGTTAAAATAATGGTGTCATCCTGAGCGAGCAAAGCGAGTCGAAGGATCTTCGCACGAATTTAACTGCAAATCTAAACAAAGTGCGCAGATCCCTCGACTTCGCTCGGGATGACATGCGTGTTTTATTGTACGTTTTTACTATTTGCTTACGAAAACCGATAACCACAATCCCGGATGATCGCAAAAACATATATCACTCAGTCGAATTGGTGCTTCGGCGGGGTCATGACCCCGCCCTACGAATATACTGTTTTTTCAAACCCTGCTGAGCGCGGGCTCGACGATCTTCCAGGTCAGGCCCTTGGGGTAGAAGAAGCGGATCTTCTCGTCAGCCACGCGGATGTCGATGTCCGTATCCGTCCGCAGCTCGCCGTCCAGATTGATGGCCGTGGGCTTGTCGCAGCGGATGCGGATGCGGTCGGTGCGGAAATGGCGGATCAGGTCGGGGAAGTCGGCGTATTTGCCGTCCTTGTACTTGCCCACCACCTGGGCCACCTTCAGCCGGGAGACCTTGGTCACCACCAGCACATCCAGCAGGCCGTCCGCCGGGTCCGCCGTGGGGACGGGGTTGAAGCCGCCGCCGTAGAACCGGCCGTTGCAGACGCAGACCATGGTCTGCTCGCCGTCGATGGTCTCGCCGTTCACCTCGATGACATAGTGCTCCGAGACGCCCCGGATCACGTTCACCACCGTGGAGGCCACATAGGCCCGCATACCGTGGAGCAGGGGCAGCCGCTTGTAGGAGGCCACGTCGGTGCCGATCCGGGCGTCCAGACCCACGGAGCAGATGTTCATGGACAGGTCGCCGTTGCAGCGGATCAGGTCGAATTCCGCTTCCTCCGCGTCCAGCAGCCGCTCCAGGTCGAAGAAGGCCTGGGGCTCGTTGAAGAGCTTGACGAAGTCATTGCCGCTGCCGCCGGAGAAGACGGTGACGGCCGCGTTGGGAAAACCCGCCGCGCCGGCCACCACTTCGTTGAGGGTGCCGTCGCCGCCGCAGGCGTAGATGCGGTATTCCTCCCCGGTTTTGGCCGCTTCCCGGGCGATGCGGGTGCATTCGCCGGGGGCCGAGGAGACCTCGATGCGGTAGTCCAGGTCCCGGCCGTGGCAGATCTCATGGATGGCGGTGGAGTAGTCCCTGGTGCGGTCCCGGCTCCCCGCCGCGGGATTGATGATGAATAGGTGCTTCATAGATTCCCTCTTTTTCTCTCTCCGGATGGTGTGAAAATTGTAGTTTATCTGTCAGCTGTCTGCCGCACCCAAAGGCCCCCTTGTGTAAAGGGGGCTGGCTCGGCGATAGCCGAGACTGGGGGATTGTGCAGCAGAAGGCTGGAATAACCACCAACATTTCGGCGAATTCGTACTGCAGTGCA
>JAFUMG010000005.1 GCA_017473225.1 Oscillospiraceae bacterium
CGTGACTCTGCGCCCGCAGGCGCGTTTCGGAGCGCAACCGCCCGAAGGGCGGCTCTTAGCGCGGAGATGAGAGGGCCCTCTCCGCCCCTTCGGGGCACCTCTCCCAAAGGGAGAGGCAAGTTGGGCGCTCCCGCGCCAGTGAGATAAACTACAATTCAAACAACAAAGCTCCCAAAGCGAAAAAATACTTGCATATTTTCCCTGAATATGCTAGTATGTTATGGATATGTGCAACAGCTGTGACTGGGCTGCCTTGTATTGGTTTGCGTGATTCAGAGAGAGCGGGATGGTGGGATCCGCTTGCGTGCAATACCGGGCCTTCTCCCATGAGCTGCCACCTGAAGCTTTCTGTTTTGCAGCATTCCCCATATTGGGGGAGATTGCCACACCAGTCTGCGGACTGGTTCGCAATGACACAAAGAAGGTAGTAGGGTGCGCCGGGTGGTCCCGTTAACGACCGGAAGCGTAACAGCGCTTTTGAGCTGCGCCGGAAACGGCGAATTGCGGGTGGTACCGCGGAAGGAATGCCTTTCGTCCCGATTTGTGGGATGAGAGGTTTTTTATTTTAATTGACAATTGAAAATGGAAAATTGAAAATTATTGTGATAAAAGCAATTCTTTCATTTTCAACTTTCAATTATCAATTTTCAATTTGAAAATAGCCTTTTAGGAGGAATCATTTCATGAAAGAACAATTAGAGCTGATCAAAAGCAACGCTCTTACCGCTCTGGACGCTGCGGAGACCCCCGCTGCGCTGGAGGAACTGAGAGTCAAGCTGCTGGGCAAGAAGGGCGAGCTGACCGCCGTCCTGAAGCAGATGGGCAAGCTGAGCCCTGAGGAGCGTCCCGTCATGGGCCAGATGGCCAACTCCGTCCGCTCCGCCATTGAGGAAAAGCTGGAAGAGCGGAAGACCGCCATCCACGCCGCCGTGCTGGAAGCCAAGCTGGCTGCCGAAGCCATCGACGTCACCATTCCTGGCGAGACCGTGGCCATGGGCCATCAGCACCCCATGAACATGGTGCTGCAGGAGATCAAGGATATCTTCGTCGGCATGGGCTATACCGTCGTGGACGGCCCCGAAGTGGAGCTGGCAAGCTACAACTTCACCCGTCTGAACATCGAGGAGGGCCACCCCTCCCGGGACCGCTCCGACACCTTCTACTTTGACGACAACAACGAGATCCTGCTGCGGACCCAGACCAGCCCCATGCAGATCCGTTATATGGAAAACCACAAGCCCCCCCTGTGCATGCTGGCCCCCGGCCGCGTGTTCCGCAAGGATGAGGCCGATGCCACCCACTCCCCCATGTTCCACCAGATCGAGGGTCTGGTGGTGGCCGAGGACATCACCATGGGCGACCTGAAGGGCGCCCTGATCAACATCATGCAGAAGATCTACGGCCATGACGCCCAGGTCCGCTTCCGTCCCCACCACTTCCCCTTCACCGAGCCCAGCTGTGAGATGGACATGCAGTGCCACAAGTGCCACGGCACCGGCGAGGTGGACGGCAAGGTCTGCTCCACCTGCCATGGCGAGGGCTGGATCGAGCTGCTGGGCGCCGGCATGGTGCACCCCAAGGTCCTGGAAAACTGCGGCATCGACCCCGAAAAGTACTCCGGCTTCGCCTTCGGCATCGGCCTGGAGCGTACCGCCATGGGCCGCCTGAAAATCAATGACCTGCGTCTGATCTTCGACAACGACGTGCGGTTCCTGAATCAGTTCTAAGGAGGGACACAACATGAAACTCAACAGAAAATGGATCAATGAGGAGTTCATGGATCTGTCCGCTGTCTCCGATAAGGAATTTGTCGAGACCCTGACCGTCTTCGGCCAGAAGGTGGAGACCTATGAGCGCATGGACGCGGAGATCAAGAACGTGGTCGTCGGCAAGGTAGCGTCCATGGTCCGCCATCCCAACTCCGACCACATGTTCATCTGCCAGGTGGACGTGGGCCAGGGCGAGCCTGTCCAGATCGTCACCGGCGCTCAGAACGTCCACGAAGGCGATCTGGTTCCCGCCGCGCTGCACAACTCCTGGCTCCCCGGCGGCGTCCACATCACCAAGGGCAAGCTCCGTGGCGAAAAGTCCAACGGTATGCTCTGCTCCTTCGCCGAGCTGGGCCTGACCCAGAACGATCTGCCCGGTGCTTATGCCGACGGAATCTGGATCCTGAATGACGAGGACTGCGCTGTGGGTCAGGACATCAACCTGGTCATCGGCAACGACGATACCGTGGTGGACTTCGAGATCACCAACAACCGTCCCGACTGCTACTCCATCATCGGTCTGGCAAGAGAAGCTGCCGCTGCCTTCAATAAGCCCATGAAGCATCATGAGCCTGTTGTCAAGGGCTCCGGCGCCGGCTCCATCTTCGAGCATCTGGATGTGGAGGTCCCCGCTGAGAACCTGTGCAACCGCTACTCCGCCAGAATGGTGGCCAATGTCAAGATCGGCCCCTCCCCCAAGTGGCTGCGCAATCGTCTGCGTGCCAACGGCGTGCGTCCCATCAACAACATCGTGGACATCACCAACTATGTTATGCTGGAGTACGGCCAGCCCATGCACGCCTTCGACTACCGCTATATCACCTCCGGCAAGATCGTGGTCCGGGAGGCTGTGGAGGGCGAGACCCTGACCACTCTGGACGGCAATGTCCGGAATCTGACCCCCGGTATGCTGGTCATTGCCGATGACACCCGTGCCATCGGCCTGGCAGGCATCATGGGCGGCGAGAATTCCGAAATCATGGATGACACCGCTACCGTCGTCTTCGAGTCCGCCAACTTCAACGGCACCTCCATCCGCCAGACCGCTCTGGCTCTGGGTATGCGTACCGAGGCTTCCGGCAAGTTCGAGAAGAGCCTGGACCCCATGATGACCGTCCCCGCTGTTCAGCGGGCCTGTGAGCTGGTGGAGCTGCTGGAGTGCGGCGACGTGCTGGACGGCACCATCGACGTCATCAACTATGTTCCCGAACCCAAGACGCTGCCCCTGGAGCCCGAAAAGATCAACCGTCTGCTGGGCACCAACATCAGCAAGGAAATGATGGTGGAGTACCTGAACCGTCTGGAGATCCCCGTTGAGGGCGACACCATTCTGGTTCCCTCCTTCCGTCCCGACCTGAACCTGATGGCGGATATCGCCGAGGAAGTGGGCCGCAGCTACGGCTACAATGAGATCCCCACCACCGCCTTCCGCACCTCCACCCAGGGCGGCTACTCCGAGTTCATGCTGATGGAGAACAAGGCGGGCCAGCTGTGCCGCGCCATCGGCTACAGCGAGATCATCACCTATTCCTTCGTCTCCCCCGCCATCTTCGACCAGATCCGTCTTCCCAAGGACTCCGCGCTGCGCAACGCCATCCGAATCCAGAATCCTCTGGGCGAGGACACCTCCATCATGCGCACCATCGCCCTGCCCTCCATGCTGGAGATCCTGGGCCGCAACAACGCCTACCACAACAAGGCCGCCAAGCTCTATGAGATGGCCAAGATCTATCTGCCCGTGGAAGGCGAGGTCCTGCCCCAGGAGCCCAAGATGCTGGTCCTGGGCACCTACGGCACCGGCGAGACCTTCTTCACCCTGAAGGGCGAACTGGAAGCCATCCTGTCCGGCCTGCGGATCCCGAAGGCCAGCTACACCGCCGTGAAGGACAATCCCTCCTACCATCCCGGCCGCTGCGCCAAGGTCACCATCGATGGCGTGGACGTGGGCTACATGGGTCAGGTCCATCCTCTGGCCGCCAAGAACTACGGCATCGACACCGAGGTCTACTGCGCCGAGATCGACTTCAGCAAGCTCTTCGAGCTGCGCATGAGCGAGCCCACCTACGTTCCCCTGCCCAAGTATCCCACCGTCTCCCGTGACCTGGCTGTGGTCTGCGACGAGGCGCTGACGGTGGCCGAGGTGGAGTCCGTCATGACTGCCGCCGCCGGCAAGCTGCTGCGCAGCGTCAAGCTGTTCGATATCTACCGCGGCAAGGGCATCGACGAGGGCAAGAAGTCCCTGGCCTTCTCTCTGGAGCTGCGAGCCGACGACCGGACCCTGACCGACGCCGACTCCGAGGGCGTGGTTTCCAAGGTCCTGGCCGCCCTGTCCGAGAAGCTGGGCGCGACTCTGCGCTAAGTTCGTGAAATCTTAACAGAAATATTTCATTCCGGCCCTTTACACTTCCTGGAATTTAGGTTATAATAACCATATTCTATAGAAATGGAGGTCGATATCATGACGGAAAACACCATCAAGTTTACTGTCCCCTGCGACGACAAAGAGAATATGCGCCGTATTCTCCGCTCTGTGTTCGACGCTCTGAATGAAAAAGGCTATAATCCCATCAACCAGATCGTCGGTTACCTGCTGACGGAGGACCCCACGTATATCACCAACTACAACAACGCCCGCAGCATGATCTGCAAGCTGGACCGTGACGAGCTGATGCAGCAGCTGGTGCACTGCTATCTGTTCGACAAGGAATGACCCCCGCCAAGAGGCTTTTGCCACGGCAAAAGCCTCTTGTTTTCTGATTGTCAGAAATCCCCTTCGGGGCTTTCAGACAAAAGAATACGGCTCGCTGCAGCGGCGAACTCTGCGAGGCTTATATTCTCGACAGCAAGGGGCTTTGCAGCAAAAAGCCCCTTCATTTTATGATTGGTTTGCGCCAAGGGCGCAAACACAAGCACCTTTCCAATTTCATACTCCCCTCCGTCTTACAAAATCCACATAATTTCCCTGATCGGATTGGATTTTTCACATGTAAATGTTCCCATTTCACCATTCTTAAGGTTCAAATGGTTGACTTATCCGTTACAATGTGTTACAATTCAATTACAATTTCTTTGGAGGTATACCCATGGCTGAAGAAAATGCAGTTTTGATGTATAAGGGTCGTCCCCTCATGCGTAAGGACAACCTGATTTATTATGGTTCCATGGCTGACTCCCACATCGTGATGCTTCAGGTCCTCGAGACCAAGAATGTCAACGGCACCGACATCGCGACCCGGGTTTCCGTTCAGCTGCAGCTCACCGATCCCGCCGCCAGAAGCCGGGACCGGATCGTGAAGAAGAGCGAAAAAGACGGCCTGTACACAGCTTTGGATTTTGGCTGTGTATGGCTGGAACGTGCTCTGGCAGGCAAATAAGTTTTTCCCGTAAGACGGAGGGTATCGTATGAAAATAACCACTCGATTATTCAGTCTGTTCCTGGCTGTGGCGCTGCTCATCGGCGCCATTCCCATGACAGCTTACGCCAAGGGCGACGTCATGTATGGCGTCGCGTTCGTCAACGCTTCCAAGCTTCGGCTGCGCAGCGAGGCAAGCACCTCTTCCAAAACCCTGGACACCGCTTCCAAGGGCGAGGTCGTGGTGGTCGTCAGCAAGCAGGGCGACTGGTACAAGGTCGTCTATGACCTTCAGGAAGGCTACATGCACAGCGACTACCTGAAGGTGAAGACCGCCGAAAATGTGGAGCTGGGCTACGGCTCCATCAATGCCAACAAGGTCAACCTCCGCAGCGGCGCCGGCACCTCCAACAAGAAGGTCGCCACCGCTTCCAAGGGCGACAAGGCCTACATCATCGGCATCTCCGACGGCTGGTACAAGGTCATCTTCGGCGACAAGATCTGCTACGTCCGCAGCGACTATCTGGACCTGACGGAAGCGCCCTATGAAAACAAGAGCTCTTCCAAGAGTCCCAAATTCTTCCGGGGCGGCGTCTCCACCGGCACCGAGCCCAGCGCTTCCGCCCTGAACGGGACCTCCGGCAGCAGTTCTTCCGATACCAACGCATCGGACACTGACGCTTCTGATTCCGACACCTCTGCCGCAGCTGCCGCCTCCGGCGTCAAGTACGGCGTGGCTTTCGTCACCGGC
The DNA here is from genome assembly GCA_017473225.1 of Oscillospiraceae bacterium. Lineage (GTDB taxonomy): Bacteria > Bacillota > Clostridia > Oscillospirales > Oscillospiraceae > Faecousia. The sequence goes on from JAFUMG010000005.1 coordinate 5,874, forward strand.
TCCGGCCTGCGGCTGCGCGCTTCCGCCAGCACCGGCTCCAAGACCCTGGCCTCCGCCTCCAAGGGCGAGGTGGTCCTGGTCCTGAGCAAGGAGGGCGACTGGTACAAGGTAGTCTACAACCAGAAGGAAGGCTACATGCACGGTGACTACCTGAATGTGAAGACCACCGAGAATGTGGAGCTGGGCTACGGCACCATCAACGCCAACAAGGTCAACCTCCGCAGCGGCGCCGGCACCTCCAATGCCAAGGTCGCCACCGGCTCCAAGGGCGATAAGGCCTATGTCATCGGCATCGCCAACGGCTGGTACAAGGTCATCTACGGCAGCAGCATCTGCTACCTGCGCAGCGACTATCTGGACCTGACCGAGATCCCCTATGAGAACAAGGCTTCTTCTAAGTCTCCCCTGTTCTTCCGGGGCGGCAAGTCCACCGGCACCGAGCCCAGCGCCGCCGCGCTGAACGGCACCACAGGCTCCACCGGCACCACCTCCGGCAGTACTTCCAACAGTACCTCCGGCAGCACCTCCTCCGGCACCGCTTCCGGTTCCGGCAGCTCCGCTTCCACTTCTTCCAGCGGTTCTTCCATCGTGGCTACCGCCAAGAAGTATCTGGGCGTTCCCTATGTCTGGGGCGGCGCGTCTCCCAATGGCTTCGACTGCTCCGGCTTCGTGTACTATGTGCTGCGCAGCTGCGGTTACTCCGTATCCCGCACCGCCGCTTCCATGTACAAGCAGGGCACCCCTGTGGAGAAGTCCGACCTGCAGCCCGGCGACGTGGTATTCTTCCAGAATACATACAAGGCCGGTATCTCCCACGTCGGCATCTATGTCGGAAACGGTCAGTTTATCCACTCTCCCCACACCGGCGAGGTGGTCTCCTACGCGGATCTCTATTCCGACTATTACGTCAGCCACTACTACGGCGCCTGCCGTTTCGGCTAAATAACAGCAACAGCCTGCACGCACTCGTGCAGGCTGTTTTTTCATGCCTCCATCCGGTCAAAGGCGATCCGGGGCGTTCCGTTGTCAGTATAGATGATACCGCAGCGGCGGAAGCCGTTCTTGGTCACCACATGCTGCATGACCTTGTTGTTCTCGTGGGTATCGATCCGCAGATAGTCGCATTTGCTTTTGCAGTAAGCCAGGCAGGCATCGAAAATGCCGCCGCTGCCGTCGCCGGCGATGCGGTGGATGGTGCCGTATTCCCGGTCAGAATGCCAGGCGCCGTCCTCAATCCGCTCATAGGTGTGGTCCGGGCCAACCAAAAATGAAAACACGCCCCGGACCTGCTCCTTATCCGTGACCACAAAGAGATGGCCCTCCTCCATATCCTCCCGCAGCAGTTCTGCGCTGGGGTAGCTTGGGGGCCACTGGGTGGGGTTTCCGTTTTCCGCCATAAAGCGGCGTGCACGGTCATAAATCTTCAGAATATCGGGAAAATCCCGCGTTTCAGCCAGTCGTACAGTCATGATGCTCATCCTTCTTTTTTGTTTTTTTACAGTATATCATAACTTCCCCGCTTTTGCACATAATACTGAAAAAATCAAGGAAAAAGAAGGTGTTCCCTTGTCAATCAACAAACGCGGAATGCAGAGCTTCGTTCTGCCCCAGCTCCCCGTGATCTGCCACTGGGCCAGCGTGGCCGGGAAGAAGGAATCGGAGGGGCCGCTGGCCCATACCTTCGATATTACCTCCCAGGACACCTACTTCGGCCAGAAAACCTGGGAGCAGGCGGAGAAGCACCTGCAGCAGCTGGCGCTGAACAAGCTGGCGGAAAAAGCGGGGATGAGAAAGACCGATTTTGACCTGGTGCTGTCCGGGGACCTGCTGAACCAGTGCATCGGCTCCTCCTTCAGCCTGCGCAATACGGGCATTCCCCATCTGGGGCTCTATGGCGCCTGCTCTACCATGTCAGAAAGCCTGCTGGTGGCATCCATGGTGGTGGGCGGCGGATTTGCGGACAAGGTGGTAGCCATGACCTCCTCCCACTTCGCCTCCTCGGAGCGGCAGTACCGCTTTCCCCTGGGCTACGGCGGCCAGCGGACCCCCACCGCCCAATGGACCGTCACCGGCGCGGGCGCGGCCCTGGTCTGTACCTCCGGCACCGGGCCACGGATCGAATGCTGCACCATCGGCACCGTCACGGATCTGGGCGTCAAGGACGCGGGCAATATGGGCGCCGCCATGGCCCCCGCCGCCTTCCAGACCATCCAGGCCCACATGCGTGATCTGGGCCGTACCCCCGACGATTTTGACCTGATCGTCACGGGCGACCTGGGGCAGCTGGGCAAGGACCTGCTGCTGGAGATGGGCAAGCGGGAGGGCCTGCTGCTGGGCGGCAAACTGACGGACTGCGGCACCCTGGTCTTTGACCCCATCGCCCAGGATGTCCACGCCGGCGGCTCCGGCTGCGGCTGCAGCGCCATCACCCTCTGCGGGTATCTGCTGGACCAGCTCTGCAGCGGCAAGCTGAAGCGGATCCTCTTCTGCGGCACCGGGGCGCTGCTGTCCCCCACCTCCACCCAGCAGGGACTGCCCATCCCCGGGGTCTGCCACGCCGTTTCCATCATCACCGGGAGGGATTGACATGGACTATCTGAAAGCATTCCTTGTGGGCGGTCTGTTCTGTCTGGCGGGCCAGCTCCTCATTGACAAAACCAAGCTGACCCCCGCCCGGATCCTGGTCAGCTATGTGGTCATCGGCGTCTTTCTGGGAGCCATCGGGGTCTACGAGCCCATTGCGGAATTCGCGGGGGCCGGCGCCACCGTTCCCCTGACGGGCTTCGGCTATAATCTGGCCAAGGGCGTGAAGGAAGCGGTGCGGCAGGACGGATTTCTCGGCATTTTCACCGGCGGGCTGAAGGCCTCCGCCGGGGGCATCACCGCGGCAGTCATAGCGGGACTTCTGGTCAGCCTGATTTTCAAGCCGAAGGATAAAGCCTGAAAAACTGGGCAATCTATGGTAGCGGTCAACACCGCGAGTACTTTCTTTCGGAGGAACCAGTTATGAATAACAATAAGCAGAACAACACCCAGAATACCCAGACCAACCAGCAGAAGCAGCAGGGCACCCAGAACACCCAGCAGAACCAGAACAGCAACCAGCAGAGCCAGAATCAGAACAGAAACTGCCGCTGACCCAAAGAGGCGCTCCCACCCGGGAGCGCCTCAAAGCATCGAAGGAGCTGTGATTTCAAATTGTAGTTTGTCGCGCTATTGCGCGAAATGCAGAATGCTGAATGCAAAATGTGGTATTTCCTGCGGAAATTATTTAAATTGTGCGCTTTGCGCACACCAGCATTCTGCATTCTGCATTTTGCATTTTGAATTTTGCATTGCGATGCCGTAGGCAGAGCGCCAAACTACAATTCGCAGCACCCCTTATTTTACAGTTCCACAAACCGGTCCAGATGGAAGAAATACAGGTACGACCCCCGGACGGGCCGGCCGTAGATGCGGCTCAGTGCGTGGGCGTAGGTCTCCACCTGGGGGCGGTAGCGGGAGACCACGGAAGATAACGTCTCCTCCGTTACATAGTCCGTCTTGAAATCCACGATGGTTATGCCCTCCTCTTCCAGCAGCGCGCAGTCCACGACGCCCTGGAGCAGTACCTCTTCCCCTTCCAGACCGTCGCCGTAATGACTGCCGTCGTCCAGAATGGAGAATTTGAACTCCCGGAGGTATTCCGTCCCAGAGCGGAGCTTCCGGCCGATGGGGGTGTCAAAGAAGGCGGCGATCCGCCGGCAGTCCGCGATCCTCCCCTGCTCCTCCGTGATGAACCGCTGGGACACCAGCCGCTCCACCTCCCGGCGCACCGCTTCCTCGCTGCCGCAGGATTCATAGCGGATGTACTGCATCACCGCGTGGATGGCGCTGCCGTAGGCCTTGCCCTGGACCTGGCGGTCCACAAAGGATGGCCTGCGCCAGCTGCGGTGAGGCTCCTTCGGCTCCTGGGCGTCCTCCGCTGCCTCCTGATCCTTAACGCGGCCCTTCCGCTGGGTGGCCGTCTGCTTGGAGGGCGCCAGCGTCGCCGCCCAGTGGGCATAGCGGAAGGCCAGACCCTCGGCAAGCCTCTGGGCAGTTCCCTCGGGCAGGGTCTTGACAGGGATATCCTCCATGGCGGTCCCCTCCGCTGCCACGGCTGCTTCGGCTACCCGGATGATCCAGGGCGTATCCGAAAGCTTTGTCCGATCCGGCCGCGCTCCGGCCAGGGAAAAGAATTCTCCCGCTTCCGTCCGCTGCATGGCCGCCAGCAGCACCCATTCACCGGGACACACCGCGTCCCGGGTCAGGTTTTCCGGGCCGCTGATATCCAGCCGCCCCGCGATATCCTGCAGATCTCCCTGCAGGTTCTTGGCCGCGTAGGTCATGATCAGCCGGTCTCTCGCCCGGGTCATGGCCACATACAGCACCCGCATCTCCTCGGACAGGCTTTCTGCCGCGCTCTTTCGTATGATGGCCCGCTTGGAGACGGCAGGATAGCGGACCCGGTTTTGGGTATCCGCCACGGACAGGCCCAGCCCCAGCTCCCGGTCGCAGAGGACCTGGGCCCGCAGGCTCTCCCGGTTGAATTCCCGGGACAGTCCGCAAAGGAATACCACCGGGAATTCCAGACCCTTGGATTTGTGGATGCTCATGATGGTCACGCAGCCTGTCGCCGCTTCTCCCGCGGCGATCAGGCCCTTTTCCTCCTGGGTCTGCAAATAATCCAGGAACTGGTTCAGATCCCGTCGGCTGACGCTCTCATAATCCGCCGCCAGCCGGTAGAAGGTCTGTAAATTGGCCCTTTTGGCTTCGCCCCCCGGCATGGCGGCATAGATGCTGTCCATCCGGGTCAGGGCGAAGATGCGCTCGATCAGCTCCGCGATGGTATTCATCCGGGCTCCCCCCCGCAGCACCGCCAGGGTCTCCAGGAAGGCCTTGGCCTTGGGACTGTCATCCAGCAGGAGGGCATCGTAAACGGAGCCCTTCTTTTTGCGGCTGCGAAAGGACGCCAGATCATCGGCGGTGAAGCCGAAGACCGGGCCCGCCAGCGCCGCGATCAGGGGGATATCCTGCCGGGGATTGGCGATGGTCTGCAGCAGGCTCCGCAGGGCGTCGATCTCCTCCGTCCGCAGCAGGTCCGTACCGCCGCCGGAGGAGCAGCGGATGCCCTCCTTTTCCAGCGCCTGCTGGAACCGGGCCCCCACGCTGCCGGGGGAACGGAGCAGGATCACGATATCCTCCGGCGTAATGGGCCGCAAACCCTCCTCCTCCCGGACGAAATGGTTTCCGTCCAGCAGGTCCTTGATCTGCCGGGCCACAAAGGCCGGCTCCTCCCCATAGGTCTCCTCCCGGACCTGGATGCCACAAAGCTCCACCGCCCCGGGCAGCGGCAAGTGGGGGATCCCCTCCCGGAGCTTCTCCTCTTCCCCGTAGACCAGGCCGCCCACGGCGGGGCTCATGCAGACTTCAAATACATCATTGACCGCGGCGATCACCTCGCCGCCGGAGCGGAAATTGGCGCTGAGCAGCACCTTCCGCCCCTCCCCGGACCGGGCGTTTTCTGCCGGGACATAGCTGTGATATTTTTCCAGGAAGATCCCCGGGTCCGCCAGCCGGAACTGATAGATGGACTGCTTCACATCACCGACCATGAAGCAATTCTGCTTTTCCGCTGTGAGGGCGGAGAAAATGGCATCCTGGACTCCGTTGGAATCCTGATACTCGTCCACCATGATCTCCCGGAACCGGCGGCCGATCTCCCGGGCGGCAGCGGTTGGGCCGGAACGCTTCGTGCCCAGCAGCAGGTCCAGGGTCTTATGTTCCAGGTCGCTGAAATCCAGGACCCGGCGGCTGTGCTTGGTCCGCTCATAGGCGGCCGAGAACTGCCGCACCAGCGCCACAAGGCCCCTGGCCCCGGCCCCGGACTGGGCCAGATCCCCCAGGACCTGGGCCGAATCGTCGGCAAAGCACCGCAGATTCTTTTCCAGTCCCTTCTTACAGGCGGCCCGGCAGGCCTTGATCCGGTCCGCCAGCTCTTCATCGATGCCCTTTCGGGGGAAGGTCAGGCGGCCATAGTCGATGTTCTTCCGGGCTACGATCTCATCCCAGGTTGCGCTCTGGCGCAGGCGCTCCAGCTGATAGAGGGTGTCCCGGAGGTTGACGGCGGGCTTTTCCATATTCTCGGCCCTTTCCGCCAGCTCCGCGCAGCGGCGCATCACCGCGATCTGGCCGTCCAGATAGGAGAACAGGTCCTCCATCAGGTACTTCCCCCAGACCGTCTGACCCGCGTCGGTCAGGCCATCCACCTGGGACGCGTCCAGGCAGCTCTGGAGCCAGCCCTCCGGGTCCAGGTGGCACCGGGCGCTGTCGTAGACCTTCAGCACGATCTCCGCCACCTGCCGGTCATCCCGTCCAAGGCCCTGTGTATCCACAAAAGCCCGGAAATCGGCGTCTTCCTCCGCCCTTTCATAGGCCCGGTCCAGCAGGTCCGACAGCACCGTCTCCCGCAGCTCCCGGCATTCATTTTCATCCGCCACCCGGAAATCCGCCGACAGGTCCAGCCGGTAGGCATATTCCCGCAGGATATCGGAGCAGAAGCCGTGGACCGTGGAGATCTTCGTCAGGAACAGCCGCTGCATCTGCCGCTGCAAATGGCGGTTTTCCGGCTCCGCGGCGATGGCCTCGGTGAGCTTGGCGGCAATCTTGCCCCGCAGCTCCGATGCCGCGGCCTTGGTATATGTAATGATCAGAAATTCGTCAAGGTCCGCGGGATCGGCCGGGTCCTTCAGATAGCCCAGCAGCCGGTCCACCAGCACCTTGGTCTTGCCGGAGCCCGCCGCGGCGGAGACCAGCAGCTTTCCGCCCCGGTCCCGGACCGCCCGGGCCTGCTGGGGTGTCAGTTTTTCAGCCATTGCGGTCCATCTCCTTTCCGATCTCCTCCCAGAACCGCTGGGAGGTCATGGTCTTGTAATTGCGCCGGCCCTCCACCGTTTCCTCGTGGCACACCGCCCCATAGGGGCAGAAGGCGCAGGCGGAATGGCTGGAGCCCCGGGTATAGGGATCGGGCTCCACATTGCCGCTGGCAATTTCGTCCACCATCTTCCCCAGCACCTGGAACACATATTCCTTCAGCTGCCGCAGCTGCTCCCGGTCCGCCAGGTCGCCTACCATGGTGCCGTCCTTTTTCACGGTATAGCACAGACGTTTTGGGGTTTCTCCCGGCTCCATGGCCTGCAGGATCTGCTCATCCTTCAGCAGGAGCCCCTTGCGCTTGCGGTCCTTGAACCGTTCTTTTTCCAGCTCTTCCCCGCTCAAGCGGCCGTCGGCGGAGACATAGGGCACCCGGGCCGGGAAATACTGGACGCCGGCGGGGATGGGATTTTTACCCACCACCGCTTCCCCGCATTCCTGCAGGGCGAAGAGGTACAGCAGCATCTGCAGTCCCACGCCGTTGTAAACGTCACAATAGTCGAAATCCTTTTTGCCCGTCTTATAGTCCACCACCCGGTAGTAGGAATTGCCGCCCTGGGCCCAGGTGTCCACCCGGTCCACAAAGCCCCGGAGGATGGCGTTCATCTTCGTCCCCGGCAGGGCGATGGCGGGCAGGCCCTCTTCGCCGCCGAAATTCACCTCAAAATCCACAGGCTGGAACTGGGATTCCTGCAATTCCTCCCACAGCTCCCGGACCACCATCCGCAGCTCCTGACCATTCCGGCGGAACAGATAGGCCAGCCGCTCCGAGTCGATCTGGCTGAAATGCTCCTTCGCGTATTCATCGGAAAAACGCTCCGCGATCTGAAGGGTCTCCTCCAGGGAGACCTTCCGGAAGCCGCCCATATCCCGGATGCACCGGGCGGTATTTTCCAGCACCGCGTGGACATAGGTGCCGAATTCCGCCGGGTCCACGGTGGCTTCCTTCCGCTCCCTGGCCCGCAGGCCGTATTTCAGGAAATAGGACAGCCGGCATTCCGCCTGCCGGTCCACCTGGGAGGCGGACAGATTCAGTGTCCTGCCGTAGAGCCGGTCGATCCGCTCCCGGTCCACCCGGCCCAGCTCATAGGCCCGGCGGCGGCAGACCTCCCCATAGGCATCCGCCACACCGACGCGCTCGGCAATGTCCCGGGCATCCCACTGGGCGAGGTAAGCGCCCGCTTCAAATTCATCCGTCAGCGCCGGGCCCAGCCCGGGCACCGCCGCCCGCTCTCCCCCTGCCAGCTCCGCCAGGCGGCGGCAGACAAAGGAGGGCTGGCCGCCGGAATAATACACCGACGCTGTCTCCATGGCGCCGCAGAAGACGCCGTAGATCTCCGCGAATTCCGCCTGGATGCCTTCCAGGCTGCCGCCGGTCAGGGGCACCCCCAGCTCCCGGAGGGTCACCCGCTCCTGGTCGCTCAGGACGCCGGCGGAGCCGCTGTAGCCGGGCAGATTCCCTTCCTGGGCGCCCAGCACGATCAGATGCTTCTCCTGATGGAGCCGCATGGCGCTGACCGGGCCCACCTGCACCGCGTCCAGCACCGGCGGGATGGTGCCCACATCGTACTGGCTCAGCAGCAGCTGGAAGAGCCTCGTAAAGGTCTCCGTGTCCCAATGAGTATCCCCCAGCACGTCATGGAGCTGTTCCAGCGCGTTCAGCAGGATCTCCCATAGCTGATTCAGGATCTGGGCACTGCGGTTGTCCCCGGCGGTGTCCATTTCCCGGGCCAGTCCGTCCAGCCGCTGTTCCAGCTGGATATCCTCCAGCAGGCGGTACAGGGCCAGCACCTGCTCCCGGAGGTTTTTCGCGTCGGCAAAGCCCTGACGCAGGCTTCGCAGGGGCTCCATCGCCCCCCGGCGGGCGTCATTCAGCCGCGCCAGCAGCGCTTCCGATTCCACGTCCCATACCGCGCTCAGGCCGTCGGGATGATTTTTCCATTCTTCCAGCCAGCGGCTGCCCCGGATGCCCCAGGTCACCGCGTAATTCTCCATCAGATCGCAGGTATCCGGGTCCACCGGCGACAGGACGGACCGAAGGTAGCGCGTCACATCCCGCTGGTCAAAGCCGCCCAGAGCGGCGTCCATGGCGGAAATGACGGTAGCGATCACACTCTTGCCCAGAATGTCCTCCTTGCCGGACAGATACACCGGGATCCCGCAGCGGCGGAAGGCCAGCTCCACCAGGGGCTTATAGGTGCCGATATCGCCGCAGACCACGGTGATATCCCGGTAGCGGCAGCCGCGGCGGACCAGCTCCAGGATCTGCTCCGCCGCGGCAAGGCATTCCCCATAGGGGGAATCCGCCTGGGATACCCGCAGTACCCCCTGCAGCGCGCCAAAGGTGATGCCGCCCTGAAACAGCCTGCCCCGCATGGCGCTCAGCTTCGTCGTATTTTCCCCGACGATCTCGATCCGCGCCTCCACCCCGGCGCGCCGGGCGCAGCGGAGGATCTGGGCGGCGGTATCTCCCGCCTTCTCAAAGGCCAGCAGCGGAGAATCCACCCGGTCGCAGTTCATACTGACGGTCACTTCCGAAGCATGGCTGATCAGATGCTCCAGGATCGCCAGATGCTGGCGGGTAAAGTCCGGGAACCCGTCTATGTAAAAGACATGCCTTTCTGCGAAATCCCCCAACTCCATCTGCTCCAGCAGCTGGGTCTCCTGATCCCTGGGGTCCCGTTTGCCCAGCCGGCACAGTGCATCGTAGCTTTCCAGCAGCAGCGACAGCTCTTCCAGCTTCTGGGCCAGGGTCCCCTCCGTCTGGGCTGAGGCCGCCATCAGGTCCTGGGAGCTGATGCAGCAGCGTTTGAATTCGTCCACCGCGTCGATCAGGCCCGTCAGGAATTCCGGCCGGGTCTCCACGGAGGCATAGGCCTTCAGCCGGCTGTGCAGCTGCCGGGCCGCCGACGCCATGGCCACCACCCGGCCGCCGGCATCCAGACATTCCTCCGCCGCGCTGCCCAGCTCATCCGCCACCCGACGGGCCAGTCTCGTAAAGGACAGCACCTCGGCAAACCGGCTGGCGGTATCTCCCGCGGCGGCGCAGAGCCGCCGCTCGGTCTCATGGCTGATCAGCTCCGGCACCATCAGGATCCGGTTTCCCTTTTCTTCTTTCACATCCCGGCTGATCCGGCGCAGGATCTCATCCCGGCCCGCCGTCCAGTCCGTGCTCAGCAGCAAGTGGAGCATCGGCCCACCGCCTTTCTCTCGTTTTTCTACATGATACCACAGATTCGGTCCAAAAAACAGTCTCCAATTACAGGCAACCTCAAAAACTCTAATTTGTGAATTTGGGCGAGGGCTTTTGTTTCAAATAAAGTTATGGAAATTTCGGAATACTTTGTGTATTACGGAATTTTCATAACGCATAGTTGGGGCAAAAGAACCGTCCAAAACACAAAGAAGAGTTTTATGAGGTGCCCAGCATCAATTATCACCTGTGGAGCAAATTTTCGAGGCTCCCCAGGGCGTCCAGCAGGAAGAAGCGTACCTCATAGCCCTCCTCCCCTTCCAGAGCGGAGGTCAGGGAATCCGGGAAGCCCGCCCCGGCGGCGGTGTCCTCGAAGCCCTCGGAGGTGGCCGGGACGCAAAGGGACGGGAATACCACGCACCACCAGTTATGTCCTTCCCCTTCGCCGATAACGATCCGCAGGGCGTCATAGACCCCGGCGGGGAGCGTGAAGGTTTCATAGACCCGTGTGCCAAATTCCTCCACCGCCAGGCTCACGCTGGCCCGGTCGCCGCACCCGGCATCCGCCAGGACCTGGTTGGCGAGGGTCTCGAGCTTCGGCAGATTCTCCCGCAGATAGGCCTTGGCCTGCTCCGCGTCCGTCAGATTCTCCATCTCCGCGCGCAGGCTTTCCACCACCGCGTCCCGGACCCGCAGCTTGATGGCCTGATCCTCCTCGGAATCGGAAGCCGCCACCACATGGAGCCGGATCAGCTCCTCCCGCAGCCGCTGCCGGTCCGCGATCAGCGTCCCGCACCAGACCAAACACACGATCATCAGGCAAAGCCCGATCCGTTTCAAAAATTTACACATAAAAAACACCGTCCATAAGGAAATACTTCCATTATGGACGGCAATCGGGTAAAATATACAGCTTTTGGCGATGCAGATCAAACGGGCTTGCAGATATAGACGTTGGGATAGTTGTCCTTCAGCATATTGCACAGCACCGCCGCCACCTCGAATTCGGACACGATGGCGAAGCAGGCGGAGCCTGAGCCGGTCATCTGATAGCCCACAGCACCATACTGATGGAAAATGGACTTGATGTAGTTCAGCTCCAGATGCTCGGCAGTGACCACGGGGTCAAACACATTATACAGGTTATGGGCCACCTGCTCCAGATCGCCGGCAAGCAGCGCGCTCTCCATGGCCTGATGGTCCGGGCGCTTGGGAATCTCCACTTCATCGATCTTCCGGTAGAGCTCCGGGGTGGAGACGGAGAAATCGGGCTTGCAGACCACCATGATGCAGTCGGGCATATCCGGGAGCCGGCGCAGGAGCTCTCCCCTTCCCTCGCACATGCAGGTGCCGCAGAGGACGCAGAAGGGCACATCGCTGCCGATCTGGGCGCCCAGCTCCGCCAGGGCCATGATGGACAGGGGCTCGCCGTAATGCTTATTCAATGCCCGCAGGACCGCCGCCGCGTCGGCGCTGCCGCCGCCCATGCCCGCCTGGCTGGGGATCCGCTTGGTAATGCGGATCTCGATGCCATCGGGCTCCTTGTTCAGAGTGTCGCAGTAGACCTTCGCCGCCTTCCAGGCCAGGTTCTTCTCGTCAGTGGGGATGCCCTCCTTGTCGCATTTCAGACACCAGGGCTTTCCGGTGCCGATGTCGATCTCGATATCGTCCCGGATGGACACGGTCTGCATCACGCTTTTCAGATCGTGATAGCCGTCCTCCCGCTTGCCCAGGACATCCAGGGTCAGATTCAGTTTGGCAAAAGCGCCTTCATATAATGTCGTCATAGCATTTCATCCTTCCAGCAGTCTTTTCTTCCGCTATTATATCGGATAAATGTGTTTTTTGCAATTCCCTTCTGGCCCCGCGCGCATATTTTTCCGCCCCATGGGTAAGATAACCCCATCCAAAGGCAGAAACGGAGGTAAATCGATGGATACACTGGCATTGATCCTGTCCATCATCGGCTGTCTCAACTGGGGCCTGGTGGGCATTTTCCGGTTTGATCTGGTTGCCTGGCTGTTCGGCGGACAGGGTTCCATATTCAGCCGCATTGTCTACACAATCGTCGGTCTGGCAGGACTTTGGTGCGTCTCCTTCCTGTTTCGCAGAGACAGAGCGGAGGATGGCGAATAAGAAAACGGCAGTTCCCTTGGGAACTGCCGTTTGTCTGTTTACTTGTTTCTGCAGCGGACCACGATGACCACCTGCTGCTCGCCGTAAGTAACGGTGATGTTGGCGGTACCCTTACCCACACGGGTGACGGTGCCGTTCTCAACGGTGGCGACACTCTCATCGTCGGAGGTCCAGGTGGCCTCCTCGTTGCTCAGGCCGGTGAGCTTGAAGGTGAACTGCTGGCCATGACCGGTCAGGGTGATGTCGGTATAGTTCACTTCCAGGGTGACGTCCTTCAGGGGCTCGGTGGGAGCCTCCGTGGGTGCTTCCGTGGCGGGCTCGGCCTCCTCCGTGGGAGGTTCGGTCTCCACCATGAAGACGCAGGCCACATCGCACTGCACCTGGGCTTCGCCGCAGGTCACCACCACGACCGCTTCGCCCTCACCCACGGCGGTCAGGCAGCCTTCGCTGTCCACCGTCACAACGGACTCGTCGCTGGAATAATAGGTGATCTCATCGGTGGTGTCCGCGGGGCTAGCCACGATGTTCAGCAGCCAGGACTGGCCGGCCTCTTCCAGGATCACATAGTTCTGGGCATCGACCCACTCCAGGCCGGTGCAGGGGATGGTGGGCTCCTCAGTGGGCGCTTCCGTAGCGGGCTCGGTGGTGGGCACCGTGGGCTCTTCGGTGGGCGCAATGGTCTCCTGATGGCTCAGCAGGATGCCGGGCAGGAAATACTCCGAGAAGATGTAGCCGGTGACGCACAGCAGCGCCACGATCACAATCACCAGCAGCACATTCAGCACCACATTGGACTTCCGCTTGGGGACCGGCTCGTTGAAGCCGTAGGGGCCGTCCTGGCTCTCATCGGCGTTGGTTCTGGTCCGGGGTCTTTCCTCCGGCATGTCATAGACGGGCTTGCCCTGGTTGCGCTTGCGCACATTGGCCTTGGAGAAGCGGCCGCCGCGGACTCTTTCGCCGCTGCTGTAGCCGCTGTAAGCGCCGGCGCTGGCGGCAGCGGGCGCGCTGGTCTCCTGGCCTTCGGAAACGGCGTCAACGCCGGGGACAGGCGCTGCCGCGGGGGCAGCCGTGGGCTGGGCTTCCTCCATCAAAATATCATCGGCAACGGTCTTTCCGCCACCCGCACGGACACAGCCGCAAATCGGACAGGCCTCAGCCGTCTCGGGATAGCGGGTGCCGCATACATCGCAAATGATCTTGCTCATGATAAACCTCCTTGTAGAATCGTATAGAGTACCATTCTGTTCGTCATTATAACACTAATTCCCAAAGAAAACAACTACAAAGGAGTTGCTTTTTTTGTAATTTTATTTTATGATATAGAAGTAAAAGGAGGCGATATCATTGTCAGATATAAA
>JAFUMG010000096.1 GCA_017473225.1 Oscillospiraceae bacterium
GCATATGTAGAGAATTTGTTTCCCTTTGTCCAGTCGAACTTGTCGACCGCGCGGATCAGGCCGGTGTTGCCCTCCTGGATCAGGTCCAGGATGTGCAGGCCGCGGCCGGAGTACTTCTTGGCGATGGAGACCACCAGGCGCAGGTTCGCCTCGGTCAGCTTGTTCTTGGCGTCCTGGTCGCCCTCGGCCACACGCTTGGCAAGCTCCACTTCCTCCTCGGCGGAGAGCAGCTTCACCTGGCCGATCTCCTTCAGGTACATCCGGACGGGATCGTCCAGGCTGTACTCGGCAGCCAGGTCCACGGGGTCCACCAGATCCTCTTCATCCAGACCGCTCAGGTCGATGTCGCCGTCGTTATCCAGCAGCTCCACATCGTCGCCCAGGTCCAGCTCCAGCTCGGCGGTGACGATCTGGATGTTCATGGCTTCGAAACGGTCATAGATCTCCTCGATCTTCTCGGGCGTCAGGTCCATCTTTTCCAGCTGGGCGTTCAGATCCGCGGCACGGATCATGCCCTCCTTCCGGCCCTGGGTGATCAGGTTCTGCAGCGCGGCCTGGACGTCTTCCAGGTTCTTCGCGTTCTTCTTATTGTTGGCAGTGCTCATGCTGTTTCCCCTCTTTATCTCACACAAATATGCTGTGTATTTCTCGTGCCGTTAAACTATACCCTGAAAATTACTTTTTGACAAGGGTTTTTGCTGAAAAATTTTCGATTTTTCCATCTTTCGCCGGAATTTTTCCTTTGCCAACTTCATTTTTCCCCTGAAATTCCGAAAACATACGGTTTACTTTTTTGGTAATTTCAGATATAATGTGTGAAAATGAACAAATATGCCCTGTCGTCAGCTGAACGCATCCCAAAAAACGCATGTCATTGCGAGGAGCGTCAGCGACGTGGCGATCCCCTATGGTTTCAGACCGCCCGGAAGATCCGGGGGATTGCCACGCCAGTCTGCGGACTGGCTCGCAATGACAGCGGAAAACTGAGGTGCATCCTATGACCGATCTTTCTCACATCCGTAATTTTTCCATCATCGCCCATATTGACCACGGCAAGTCCACCCTGGCCGACCGGCTGCTCGAGGAATGCAACGCCATCGAGAAGCGGGAAATGGAGGAACAGATCCTGGACTCCATGGACCTGGAGCGGGAGCGGGGCATCACCATCAAGGCCACCGCCGCCACTCTGAACTATAAGGCCGACGACGGCGAAACCTATGCCCTGAACCTGATCGACACCCCGGGCCATGTGGACTTCAACTACGAGGTCTCCCGGTCCCTTGCCGCCTGCGAGGGCGCGGTGCTGGTGGTGGACGCCAGCCAGGGCGTGGAGGCCCAGACCCTGGCCAACACCTTCCTGGCCACCGACGCGGGGCTGGAAGTCCTGCCCGTCATCAACAAGATCGACCTGCCCTCTGCCCGGCCTGCCGAGGTGAAGGCCGAGATCGAGGACATCATCTGCATCCCCGCCGAGGACGCCCCCGAGATCTCCGCCAAGAACGGCATCAATATCCACGCCGTGCTGGAGATGATCGTAAACGGCATCCCCGCCCCCGAGGGCGACCGGAATGCACCCCTGCAGGCGCTGATCTTCGACAGCCAGTACGACTCCTACCGGGGCGTCATCGTCTACACGAGAATCAAGCAGGGCACCGTCAGACCCGGCATGGACGTGAAGATGATGGCCACCGGCGCGGTGTATAAGGTCGTGGAAGTGGGTACCATGAGCCCCAAGGGCCTGATCCCCCGGGACGCCCTGGGCGCCGGCGAGGTGGGCTATATCACCGCCTCCATCAAGACCATTTCCGACACCCAGGTGGGCGACACCATTACCGGCGTGGAGAATCCCGCCGCGGAGCCCTTGCCCGGCTACCGGCCGGTCCAGCCCATGGTCTACTCCGGCATCTACCCCGCCGACGGCGCCAAGTATCAGGACCTGCGGGACGCTCTGGAAAAGCTGAAGCTCAACGACGCTTCCTTCGTCTACGAGCCCGAAAGCTCCATCGCCCTGGGCTTCGGCTTCCGCTGCGGCTTCTTAGGGTTGCTGCACATGGAGATCATCCAGGAGCGGCTGGAGCGGGAATATAACCTGGACCTGATCACCACCGCTCCCAACGTCGTCTACCGGGTCACCAAGCAGAACGGTGAGACCATCATGGTGGATAATCCCTTGGACTACCCCGATCCCATGGAGATCGAGCTGGCGGAGGAGCCTTACGTCAAGGTCAATCTGATGGCCCCCCAGGAATATGTGGGCAACATCATGGACCTGGCGACGAACCGCCGGGGCGAGTTCAAGGACATGGTTTATCTGGACGCCAACCGTGTGGAGCTCCATTATGACATGCCCCTGAACGAGATCATCTATGATTTCTTCGACGCTCTGAAGTCCCGGACCCGTGGCTACGGCTCTTTGGACTATGAGCTTATCGGCTACCGGCCCAGCCGGCTGGTGAAGCTGGACATCCTGCTCAACGGCGACATCGTGGACGCCCTGAGCTTCATCCTCTTCGCCGACAACGCCTATCCCCGGGCCCGGAAGATCTGCGAAAAGCTGAAGGAGAACATTCCGAGAGCCCAGTTCGAGATCCCCGTCCAGGCGGCCATCGGCGGCAAGATCATCGCCCGGGAGACCATCAAGGCCGTCCGCAAGGACGTGCTGGCCAAGTGCTACGGCGGCGACATCACCCGAAAGAAGAAGCTGCTGGAAAAGCAGAAGGAAGGCAAGAAGCGGATGCGGACCTTCGGCACCGTGTCCGTCCCCAGCGAAGCCTTCATGGCCGTCCTGAAGCTGGACGAGGACTAAATCAAGTGTGGAGTGTTGAGAGTGGAGAGTGAAGTTAGTTCAATATCTCCACACTCCACACTCCACTCTCCACTCTCCACTCTTCACTTTCATCTGAACCGGAGGTTCAACCATGCCCTTTATCACCACCCGTAAAAATAAAACACCCCTGGGCATTTATGTCCATGTGCCCTTCTGCCGCAGCAAATGCCAGTATTGCGACTTCTATTCCCTGACGGCCAAGGACGACAAGCTGATGGACGGCTACCTGAACGCCATCATCGCCCACATCAAGGAGTCCGGCGCTCTGGCCCCGGCCTATAAGGTGGATACCATCTACTTCGGCGGCGGCACGCCCAGCTTTTTCGGCGCCGACGGCCTGGCGACGATCCTGTCCGCCATCCGGCGGAATTTCGACGTGGACTACAACGCCGAGATCACCTTCGAGGCCAATCCCGACTCCGTCTCCGACACCCTGCTCAAGCGGCTGAAGGCCGAGGGCTTCAACCGGGTCAGCCTTGGCATCCAGTGCGCCGACGATGAGATCCTGAAGAAGATCGGCCGGCCCCATAACTACCAGCAAGCGGTGTCCGCCGTTCAGCGCATCCGCAAGGCGGGCTTCAAGAATCTCAGCGTGGACCTGATCTACGGCCTACCGGGCCAGACCATGGTGGGCTGGCGGGAGACGCTGGAAAGCGTCCTGAACCTGAACCCGGAGCACATCAGCTGCTACGGATTGAAGGTGGAGGAGGGCACGCCCCTGTATGAGTACAAGGATTTCTGCAGCCTGCCCAGCGACGATACCCAGGCGGATATGTATCTGGCGGCCTGCGAGATGCTCCGGTCCTACGGCTTCCGGCAGTATGAGATCTCCAATTTCGCCCGAAAAGGCCTGTACTCCCGGCACAATATGAAGTACTGGACCGGCGGCGAGTATCTGGGCTTCGGCCCCAACGCCAGCTCCGATTTCGCGGGCAAGCGCTTCACCATCGTCCGGGACCTCCAGGGCTACATCCAGGGCATCCGGGGCAACGGCGAGGTCCTCCAGGAGATCGACGAGATCCCCCTGCGGGAGCGGGCCGGCGAATACCTGATGCTGCGGCTGCGGACCATGAGCGGCATCAGCCGGGCGGAGTACGAGAAGGCGTATCTGCTGCCCTTTGACGACATCGAGGCGTCGCTGGAGAAGAGCCGTTCCTTCGGCCACGCGGTGAAGACCGACGACGGCCGCTGGCACCTGACCCCCAAGGGCTTCCTGATCTCCAATACCATCATCTCGGACCTGCTGCTGATCCAGGACCGAAGCGTCCAGCTCCAGCGGTTTGGCAAATAAAAAGACGCTCCCACACCGAAAGGTGTGGGAGTTTTTGCGGTGCCTCAAAAATATGCTGTCATTGCGAGCCAGCGCACACGCTGGCGTGGCAATCCCCTATGGCGGCGCAATGCGGTCAGATGCTGAAAATCTTAACGTTTTCGGAGGTTTTCTGCCGTTTTCCTCTCCATAGGTTCACGGAAGTACCGGGAGATTGCCACGCCAGTGTGAGCACTGGCTCGCAATGACGTACTTCTTTTTAACTGCGCGATAAACTCAAATCCAAATCAAGGAAAGCTGCAATACACTTCCCCGGCCTGGAGTTTGGCGCCCCGGAGGCGGACCAGCTCGGTAGCGGTGACGAACCGGTATCCCTGCTCCGTCAGGGCGTCGATGATGGCCAGGGCCGCGTCGACGCTGCTGTCGTACATGTCGTGCATCAGGATCACGTCCCCATCTTGCACATTGCCCACCACCCGCTCTGTGATGGCCCGGGCGTCCTTGATGGCCCAGTCCTTGGAATCCAGGGACCAGTTCAGCACCGCCAGGCCCTGGCTTTTCGCCGCCTGGCACATGCCGTCGCCGCACTGCCCTCCGGGGGGCCGCAGGAATACGGGACGGACGCCCTGGGGCAGCAGGGCGGCGGTGTCCAGAATTTCCTTCGTGGCCTGGGACTGGCTCATGGCGCACATGGAGTCGTGGGAATAGCCGTGGATGCCGATCTCATGCCCTTCCTCGGCGATGCGCCGGGCCTCCGGGCCATAGTCCTTGATCCGGTAGCCGCACAGCAGGAAGGTGGCCTTCACATCCCGCTCCTTCAGACCGTCCAGCAGCCGCCGGGTGAACCGGCCCGAGGGGCCGTCATCAAAGGTCAGCGCCACATATTTTGTCGGGGCCTCTGCCCGGACGGGAATGGCCAGCAGGCTGACGCACAGGATGATCGCTAAAAAACGCCGCAAAATTTCTCGCTTCCTTCCGTTTTGTTTGACGTGGTGGTGTTTTTGGGGTATGATAAAAAGCAGGAGGGATGACTATGGAACTGATTTGCCCTGTCTGCGGTTCGGGACTGGACCGTGTGGAACGTGAATACCGCTGTGAAAACCGCCACAGCTTTGATATTGCCCGGCAGGGGTATGTGAATCTGCTGACCGTTCAGCAGAAGCGGTCCCTCCATCCCGGGGACACCCGGGAGCAGGTGCTGTCCCGGCGGGCCTTCCTGGACGCGGGGTACTATGCCCCCATCGCGAAGACCCTCTGCGATACCGCGAAGGACCTGGGCGCCGCCGGCCCCATCCTGGATGTGGGCTGCGGAGAGGGGTACTATTCCGCCCGGCTGGCCGGAGCTCTGGACGCGGAGCTGACGGGCCTGGACATCTCCAAGGAAGCCGTCCGCTGCGCCGCGGGAAAGTATAAAAACGCCCTGTGGATCTGCGGCACCGCCGCCCATCTGCCGGTGGCGGACCGGTCGGCGGGGATCGTGACCAGTCTCTTCGCCCTGACGATGCCGGAGGAATTCCGGCGGGTCCTGAAGCCCGGCGGGTACTATTTCCAGGTGCTGGCGGCGGAGGATCATCTGCTGGGCCTGAAGTCCATCATTTACCCGGAGCTGCTGCACAAGGAGAAAAATACGGTGCCGGAGCTGCCGGGATTCCGGCTGGTCCGCTCCGTGCCCATCCGCTTTGACTTCACGGTGGAGGGGGAGCAGGTGCGGAATCTGCTGAGCATGACGCCCCATGTCTACCGCATCAGCAAGGAAGGCGCCCAGCGCCTGGCACGGACCCAAACGATCACCGATACCGCCAGCTGCGTGCTGAATGTCTATCGCGCTGACGCGTGAAATGCAAAATGCTAAATGCAAAATAATTGAATTTGTGCGCTTGGCGCATACTTTACCACAATTTGCAGCAGTAACGAATCGAGCGGTACCCAATGGTGTAACGATTATTGGCCAGCCAGCGCACGAATTGGGTGTGGGCCCTGCCCACTTTACTTTTCCCCAAAATGCTGATACAATACTGAAAATTCCCCTGTTAGGAGAATCCTGATGCTTGAAAAACTGCGGGCGGTGGAAAACCGCTATGACGAACTGAGTTTCAAATCCGAGCAGCCCGATTTTTACGCCGACCCCCAGAAGGCGGCAAAGCTGCTGCGGGAGAAAAACGACCTGGAGCCCATCATCGGGGCCTACCGGGCCTATAAGGCGGCCCTTCAGGAGATGGAGGAGGCCCAGGAGCTGATGGCGGACCCGGAGATGAAGGAGCTCTGCCAGGAATCCTATGCCGCCGCCAAGGCCGCAAAGGAGGAGCTTTACGAAAAGCTCCAGATCCTGCTGCTGCCGAAGGATCCCAACGACGACAAGAGCGTCATCGTGGAGATCCGGGGTGGCGTCGGCGGCGAGGAGAGCGCTCTCTTTGCCCACAGCCTGTTTCGGATGTACTCCATGTACGCCGCGAAGCAGGGCTGGTCCGTGGAGCTGCTGAATTACAACGAAACGGAGCTGGGGGGCGTCAAGGAGGCGGACTTCATCGTAAACGGCCGGGGAGCCTATTCCCGGCTGAAATACGAATCCGGCGTCCACCGGGTCCAGCGGGTGCCGGAGACTGAGTCCGGCGGCCGGGTCCACACCTCCACTGCCACGGTGGCGGTGCTGCCGGAGATGGAGGAAGTGGACGTCCAGATCAACCCGGCGGACATCGAGATGCAGGTCTACCGGGCCTCCGGCGCCGGCGGCCAGCACGTCAACAAGACCTCCTCCGCCGTCCGGCTGATCCACAGGCCCAGCGGCATCGTGGTGGCCTGCCAGGAGGAACGGAGCCAGCTGCAGAACCGTGAAAAGTGTATGCGGATGCTGGCCAGCAAGCTCTATGAGATGGAGCAGGAGCGCATCCAGTCGGAGAACGACGGAATGCGCCGCAGTCAGGTGGGCACCGGCATGCGCAACGAGCGGATCCGCACCTATAATTTCCCCCAGGGCCGGGTCACCGACCACCGGGTGGGCCTGACCCTTTACAAGATCGATTCCGTCATGGACGGCGACCTGGACGAGATCATCAACGCCCTGGCCACCGCCGACCAGGCGGAGAAGCTGAAAAATAATGAAAAATGAATGATGAATAATGAATAGTGAATAATGAAGGTATCCCTTCGGGATAAATTTAAATTGTGACTATCGGTTTTCATAAGCAAGATTGCCGTTAAAAACCTTGGCCCCCTCTCTGAGGGGGCTGGCACGGCGTTAGCCGTGACTGGGGGAGTGTCCTATCGTAAGGACGA
>JAFUMG010000097.1 GCA_017473225.1 Oscillospiraceae bacterium
CGGAGCAGATCACCTGGGTGCAGCCCAGGGTCTCCACCGCCGTCAACCGCCGGATCACCGCGCTGCGCTTCGACATATTGGTCACGCCGATGCTCAGCACCACGGTCACCACCGTGGCCAGTCCCTCGGGGATCGCCGCCACCGCCAATGACACCGCCACCATGAAGGTCTCCAGGATCACCTTCAGCTCGAAGGACCCCGCCGCTACCAGATTGAAGATAAAAATGAACAGGCAGATCCCCAGCACCAGCTTGCTCAGAGTGGTGCCCAGCCGGTCCAGCTTCCGCTGCAGCGGCGTCTGCTCCTCGGCCGTCTGGGCCAGGGCTCCGGCGATCTTCCCCATCTCCGTGTCCATGCCGGTGCGGGTGACCAGGGCCCTGCCCCGGCCGTAGACCACGGTGGAGCCCATGTAGCACATGTTTTTCCGGTCCCCCAGGGGGATATCCGCCCCATCCCCCTGGCTCAGCGCGGCGGTGATCTTGTTCACCGGCACGGACTCCCCGGTGAGGGCCGCCTCCTCGATCTTCAGGCTGGCGCTTTCCAGGATCCGCCCGTCGGCGGGCACCGCGTCCCCCGCTTCCAATATCACGATATCCCCGGGCACCAGCCCGTCGGAAGGGAGCACCATCTGCTTTCCATCCCGCAGGACCTTGCAGGTGGCCGCGGTCATGGTCCGCAGGGCTTCGATGGCCGCTTCGGCCTTGCTCTCCTGGATCACCCCCAGCACCGCGTTCAGCACCACGACCACCAGAATGATCCCCACCTCCGCCAGACTCTCCCCGGCGATGAGGTTGGTAACGGCGGAGACACCCGCCGCCGCCATCAGGATGATCAGCATGGGGTCCCGGATCTGCTCCAGGAACCGCCGGAGCAGCGTGGGCTTTTCAGCAGCTTTCAGGCAGTTGGGGCCATGCTTTTCCAGCCTTTTTCGGGCTTCGGCACTGCTGAGCCCGCCGGGGGCGGCGTCCAGCTCCCCCAGGACCTCTTCCGTGGAACGGATGTACTCCCGTTTCATGACGCGTCCTCCTTCACAGGAATGATACTGCTATTATATTATTGAAAAAGAGGCCCCATGCCCGAAAACCGGACGGGAGCCTCATTCTTTTTGACTTTCCCTCTTCCCTGTGATACACTGGATCTATCCAAAAAACGACAGGGAGGAAACCAAAATGGACATCAAGGAAAAGATCGAGCAGGCTGTGAAGAAGCTGACCAGCGACAAGCAGCTGCTGGCGAAATTTGAGAAGAACCCGGCGTCGGTGATCGAGGAACTGATCGGCGTGGACCTGCCCGACGACCAGGTGAATCAGATCATCGACGGCATCAAGGCCAAGATCAGCCTGGACAAGCTCGGCAGCGCCCTGGGCGGGTTGTTTAAGAATTAAATCAGGGTTTCGCGGACCGTTGCGCAGCGCGCCAACCAAAACGCATGTCATTGCGAGCCAGTCCGCAGACTGGCGTGGCAATCTCCCGCGGTGACGCACCACGGTTAGATGTGAGAAAGCCTTAGTGTTTCCTTAAAAGCTGCTGTTCCTATTATTGCAGGTTCACGGAAAATCCGGGGGATTGCCACGCCAGCGTGCGCGCTGGCTCGCAATGACAGTGATAGTCGGTACCCGGGTGTGCCAATTCGCATTCAAAATCCCTCACTCCCTTACCAACACGCAAAAACTCCCGCGGCGGAGCCGCGGGAGTTCCTTATTTACGTCTTGCGGATGAATTTCTCCTTGCACCGGGGGCAGGTGATGGCGATCTTGCCCTTTCCCCGGGGGACCCGGACGCTCTGGCGGCACCGGGGGCAGTCGTAATACCGGTGGTCCCGGTCCTTAATCCGGTCAAAGAATTGCAGGAATTTCCGGTTTTCCTGGTAACGCTTGTAGGTATTGCGGGACATGCTGCGGCAGATGGCCCAGATCATCAGGCCATAGGAAACGGCGGTCAGCAGCAGGTTCACCACAGCCACCTGCACAAATCCGGCGATCAGGCAGATGACCAGCGCCGCCACCAGGATGGTCATGTTGAGTTTGTCCGTGCCGTACCGGCCTGCCATGAAGCGCTGCATTCCCGCAGACAGCTTCTGAAAGAACTGTCGAAACATAACGATTATCACCTTGCTGATTGGAATAGTTATATTATATTTCAAATATCGCGGATTTCAACCGGGTCCGCCCATTATTTACGGATTGTTTAATTTTTGCTTAAGATAGAAACCGAAAAAACTCCCCCTTGGCGAAGCGGGAGAAATATGATATACTGGGTCGAAAGATGACGAAGGAGATGAGGCTTTGCAGACGCAGACCGGGAAAAGAGGACGGCTGACCCGTATTTTGTCCATCGGCGCCCTGGCGGTGCTGATCCTGACGGTGGTCATCACGTTTCTGAGCCTGTCCTATTTTGAGACCGACCCCAAGGGGCAGCTGGCGTCCCTGGCCGAAGATCCTCTGGAACTGCCCACGGAGCCCCCCGCCGAGACGGCGCCCCCGGAGACGGAGCCCCCCGTCACCGAGCCGCCGCTGCTGGACCTGCCCCTGAATCCCTACGGCGACCTGGATTTCCAGTATGAGGGCCGGTATCTCAAGTGCCTGCGGACCGAGACCGTCACCGGCATCGACGTCTCCGCCCACCAGCAGGAGATCGACTGGGCCAAGGTCGCGGCCTCCGGCGTGGATTTCGCCATGGTCCGCGTGGGCTACCGGGGCTACGAAAGCGGCAAGCTGGTGGTGGACCCCTACGCCGAAGCCAATCTGGTGGGCGCGGCGGAAGCGGGATTGGAGACAGGCGTATATTTCTTCTCCCAGGCCCTGAACGTGGAGGAAGCCCTGGAGGAGGCGGCATTCCTGCTGGAAGCCATCGCCGACTATGAGATCACCATGCCGGTGGTCTTCGACTGGGAGACCGTCCACGACGAAAGCGCCCGGAGCAAAGAGATGGACCCCCGGACCCTGACGGACTGCGCCCTGGCCTTCCTGGGCGCCGTGGAGGAGGCGGGCTATACGCCCATGATCTATTTCAACACCTACCAGTCCCGGAACCTGCTGTATCTGGAGGAGCTGAAGGATTATGAGTTCTGGCTGGCCATGTACACCAGCCGCATGGATTTCCCCTACGCGGTGAAAATGTGGCAGTACACCGACACCGGCCGTGTCCCCGGCATCAGCGGCAACGCGGATATCAATGTCTATTTCCCCGAGGTGGGATGATATGAAAAACCGACGCTTTGGAAGCGTCGGTTTTTTTGTTGCGGTGCATAAAAAATATGCTGGCTCGCAATGACGTACTTCTTTCCACCTTACCCCCGGATCAATTCCTCGAACACCGGCAGGCTTTTTTGGATCATCTCATAGCTGACGCAGTAGCAGATCCGGAAATAGCCGGGGCAGCCGAAGCCGTCGCCGGGGACCAGCAGCAGGTCCTTCTCCTTGGCCTTTTCGGAGAAGCGGACAGCGTCGCCGCCGGGGGCCTTGATGAATAGGTAGAAGGCGCCGTCGGGCTTGGCCATTTCGTAGCCCATGGCCGTCAGCCCCTCGTAGAGAGCCCGCCGGTTGCGGTCGTAGCTTTCCAGATCCGGCCGCAGGTGGGTGCACCGGGCGATCACCTTCTGCCACAGGCTGGGGGCGCAGACATGGCCGCAGGCCCGGGCCGCGCCGGCCACGGCGGCATAGACCGCCCCGGCATCCGCCGCCTGGCGGGGGACATACACATAGCCGATCCGCTCGCCGGGGAGGGACAGGCTCTTGGAGTAGGAATAGCAGACGATGGTATTGGGGTAGATATTGGGGATGAAGGGGGCCGTGCAGCCGTAGGTCAGCTCCCGGTAGGGCTCGTCGGCCACGATGTAGATGGGATGGCCGAATTCCTCCCCCTTCCGCGTCAGCACCGCCCCCAGCTTTTGGAGCGTCTCTTCGGTGTAGACCACGCCGGAGGGATTGTTGGGGGAGTTGACGATGACGGCCTGGGTGTTGGGGGTCAGCATGGCCTCCAGCCGCTCCAGATCGATCTGGAAGCCCGGCACATCGGGGGGGACCACCCGGAAGGTCGCCCCGGTGCCCTCCACGAAGGGCTTGTACTCCGGGAAATAGGGGGCGATGGCCAGAATCTCCGCCCCGGGCACCGCCAGCGCCCGGAAAACCGCCACCAGCTCCGGCGCCGCGCCGCAGCCGATGAACAGGTCCGATGCCCGGACCCCGGCGTCATACCGGGCGTTCAGGTCGTCGGCAATGGCCTGCCGGGTGGCCAGATCGCCCACGGCGGAGGTATAGCCATGGACCGCCAGGGAATCGGTGTCGCTCAGGACCTGCCGGATGGTCTCATTGACCTCCGGAGGCGAGGGGATGGACGGATTGCCCAGGGAATAGTCGTAGACATTTTCCCGGCCCACAACAGCCGCCCGCTGGCAGCCATATTCAAACAGATCCCGGATGCAGGACCGGTTGGCGCCCAAAGCATAGGATGTTTCGTTGATCATGGATATTACCTCCTTTAGGAATGAAGGATGAATAATTGTGGTATGCCTTCGGCATATTTTAAAACCGTCGCGAAGCGACACCTTCATTATTCATCATTCATTATTCAATATTCATTATTCATTCATTACAAATACAGCGCCTTCGCCGGGTGGTAGGGCTGGGGCTTATAAGTAACGGAGCCGATGGGCTTTCCCTCGATGCCGTATTTGGGATTGTAGCCGAAGAGGTTGATGTACCGGTCCAGGTCGTCCTTTTCCTTCTCCATCTCCTCCATCACCGCCACGGTGGCCAGCACATCGTCCACCGCCCGGTGGGAATTGCAGACCCGGTCCGAAAGGCCGTAGGCCTCAATGGCGCTGCACAGCTTGTGGGGATAGTCGTGCCGGTCCTTGTAGACCGTCAGCAGGTCCAGCTTGTCCTTGCCCTTCAGGATCATGGGATCCCCGTCCCGCAGCAGGAAATAGTACAGAAAGCTCAGGTCAAAATGGGCGTTGTAGGCAAGCAGCAGGGTATTCCCCCCGATCATCTCCCCGATGTCCCGGGCCACCCGGGTCTTGGGCAGGCCCCGCTCCCGCAGATCCTGGGTGGTGATGCCGGTGAGCTCCTGGATCTTCGGCGGCACGAAGCCCCCGGGAGACAGCGAGATCAGCTCGTCATACTCCCGGACCACCGCGGTCGCCCCGTCCCGCCGCTCCACCACCACGGCGGCGAATTCGATGATCTCGTCCCGGCTGTATTGGAGCCCGGTGGTCTCCGTATCGAACAGCACCAGCCGGTCATATCTGGCAAAAAGCTTCTCAAATTGAGCCATTTTGTTTCTCCTTGTATTTTGGATTTTTCAGGATCGTAGGGGCGTGCATTGCACGTCCGTGCGGCACCCAGTTACGTATTCGCCGAATCCAATGCGAATTCGCGGCATTGATATGCCGGACGAGCGATGCTCGCCCCTACGGTGGCATATGAAAGGCGAACTCGAAACGACATTCATCTTTCCCGGGCCAGGTCCAGGGCGCGGCGGTATTTGCTCTTAAGCTCCGGCTTCAGGCCGAACTCCGCCGCCAGCTGCCGGGCGAAGGCCACGGCGGCTTCCTCGCTGCCGGATTTCAGCTCCACTTCCACCTCGGTGAAGGGCAGCTCCCTCCCGCCGCCCAGCAGGACGCCCCGGTCCAGGGCCAGCTCCGCGGTGAAATCCTCGCCCTCGATCATCCCCGCCAGCCGGGTGAACCGGGCGGCGCAGACCTCCGTCACGCCCCCGGCGGTGAGCACCAGCAGCTCCCTCGGCGCGCCGATGGCGCAGAGGGCGTCGATGCCGCTGAGGATATCGGGGCACCGGGCCTCCCATTCCCCCCGGGAGCCGTCGGGCAGGGGCGTTTTCAGGGTGCAGACCGACTGGCCGTTTTCCATCCGCCGCCGGAGGGTCCAGCGAAGGGGGCTGAGTCTGGCATCGGGGGTGTCGTAATAGGTCGTCTCCATGGCGATGGGCGTCAGATCCCGATAGCGGTCCTGAAGAGACGCGAAAGCCCCCTCGTCCGCGGCGTATTTCAATTCAAATTCCCGTCCCATGGGATTACCTCCTCTTGATCGCTGCCAGTGATTTTATTGGCGTTCAAATTGTAGTTTGGCGTTCCCTTACGCACCGTAGCTGTCATCCCGAGCGGAATGAAATGGAGTCGAGGGATCTACGCATTTCGTTGAGATTTGCAGTAAAATCGGTGCCAAGATCCCTCGA
>JAFUMG010000006.1 GCA_017473225.1 Oscillospiraceae bacterium
CGATGCCAGCATCTCGTTGATCTGTTTCAACAGGTGTTGTTTCCTCTGATATTGTCTTGCCATACAATTACCCCCTAGTGTGGTTATTATCCTACACTAGGGGGTGTTTTGTCTATTGTCCGTTTTTACTGGTTCCGTTCACGGGCCGCGGGGTGTTCGTTTACATTCTGCTGCTGTTGCAGGTCAGGTACAGGATCTGCCGGTCCCCGGCCAGGTCCCTCAGCAGTTCCAGGGCCCGTTCCGTCCGTTCGTCGTCCAGATTCACGAAGGGATCGTCCAGAATGACGAAGGGCTTCACATCCGTGAACAGGGCATCCACCAGGGCCATGCGCATACACAGCATCACCAGATCCCCCTGGCCCGCGCTGAAATAGCCCAATTCCCTCGTCTGTCCCTGCCGTTCCAGCTGTACCTCCAAATCGCCGGTGACCAGGATCTTCTCCCGGTCCTCGCCAGTCATGCGGCCCAGGTAGTCGCCGAAACGCTTCTGGATGGTGCCCAGATAATTGCCGGAAAGGCTGTCCCGGGCCTGCTGGAGGAAGTCCAGCGTCCGGTCCAGGGTCTCGGACTTTTTCTGGTCGCCGTCCTTCTTCTCCTGCCAGAAATCCAGGCCGTCCCGCAGCTGGGGGATCCGGTCGATCTCCTCCCGCAGGCGGGAGGAAAGCTGCTTCCGCTCCAGCTGCAGCCGGGTCCGCTCCGTGATATGGGCGGCCAGCTGCCGCTCCCGCAGCTTCAGGCCATCCAGGTTCTCCTCCGTCTCCGCCGCGGGTCCTTCCAGCACCGCCCGGTGCTCCGCCCGGAAGGCATCAGTCTGGGCTTCCAGGGCCCTGAGCAGGGTCCGATTCCGGGTGTACTCGTCGCAGTCCCGCCGCAGCCGCGCCAGCAGGCTCTGGAACTGTTCGGGCGTGACTTCCGTGAAGTAATTTCCCAAGAAGCCGGAAAGCTCCCCTTCGATCGCCGTTTTCCGGGCCTGAAGCTGGCTCTGACGCTGGGCGGCTTCCGACGCCTTGGCTTCCAGATCCAGAAGCTGGCCCCGTTTCAGCCGCAGCTGCAGGATCCCCTGCTCACAGGGGATGCGTTCTTCAAAATAGGCCGCCAGCTCCCGCTGAAGGGCTGTTTTGGCCGCGTCCGCCGCCCGGAGGGTCTCCGCCCGCCGCCCGTCCTGCTCCCGCTGCCGGGCCAGCAGTGTCAAATAGGCCCCGCGGCGGTCCCGGATCTCCCGAAGGGCCTCCCCGGGCGCAGACGCGCCGCTGTACTGCCCCGCAAAATCACGGACCCTTTCTTCCAGCCGGGCCGCTTCCGTCTCATTCTGACGGTACGCCCGCTCCGCGGTCTTCCGCCTGTTTCCGCGCTGCCTGTGAAGGTATGCTCCGCTCAGCAGCGCCAGGATGCCAACGCCCAGCAAAGCCCCACCCAGAACGAAGCTCCGGGCCGCCATCAGGCCGATGCCCGCCGCCAGGGCCAGCACGCCCATGATCAGAGCGGCCAGCGGGCCCTTGCCGCCGGATTCCTCCTGCCGGGCCCCGGCCAGACGCAGGTTTTCCTGCCGCAGGGCTGCCGCCCGGTCCAGATCCGCCCCGCAGCTGTCCAGTGCCTGCTCCTCGGGGATGCCCTGCCGGAAATAGTCCTCCAGTTCCGTCAGGCTTTGCCGCTCCTCCGTTGACAGCTTCTGATTCTCCGCCACGGTCCGCAGCCGCAGCAGCTCCTGCTGCCGCCGGGTCAGCTCCTCCAGCTTTTCCTCGCCGGGGACTCCGGGGGCAAAGAACCGCCGCAGCGCTTCCAACTGAGCCTGCTCCCCAGCGGACAATCCGCAGCCCCGCAGCTCCGCACTCAGGGACAGATACTGCCCGCAGCGCTGCTGGGCCCCTTCGAAATCCTCGGCAGAGGGTACGCCCGCCCGGAACCGCGCTTCTCCTTCCACCGCTTCCCGGGCCTGCCGCCGCTGGGCCAGCAGGTCCTCATACTGCCGACGCACCGTGTTCGCGGCCGCCGCCTGGGACGCCCGGGTGATCTGCTCCCGGACAGCAGCCAGCTCCCGGCTGTCCTGTTCCAGTCCGGCTTCCAGCTCCGCGATTTCCGTCTGGGCGGAAGCCAGCGCCGCCTTCTTACCCTCCGCCCGGTCCAGCTCCTCCTGGAGCTCCGAGACCCGGGCCCGGGCTTCCGCCACGGAGCCGCCGCTGCCCCGGTAGGGCACGAAGGCGCTGCGCTTTTCCTTCAGGGCCTTCACGGCCTTGTCGAAATTATTGATATCGTTGGTGTCCTCCACCAGATCCCCCAGCTTGGCCCGGATGCTGCCGGTGGTCAGGGGACCCGCTTCCGACACCTGGGGCAGATAGGTACTGCGCTCAAAGGAGTCCGCGTCCAGCTGGAAAATTTCCAGACCGAGCTTCTCGGAAAAGCGGCCGCTCTTCTGATTGGTGGTCAGATCGATCAGATTGAAGCTGTCCCCCCTGGGGGTGGCGCCGAAGGTCCGCTCCACCCGGTACCGGGTCCCCTCCAGCTCGAAGGTCAGATGGCCGCCGCATTTGGCCCCGCTCCAGGGGAGGTATTTCTTCCGCCGGTTTTTATCCAGGGTCTTGGCCGCCCGGGGGAAGCCATAGAACATGGCCCGGATGAACTCCACCAGGGTGGTCTTGCCGAAGCCGTTGTCCTCCCGGAGCACCGTCAGGCCCTCCCCGAATTTCAGATCGTAATCGTGGAGGCAGCCGAAATTTTCAATGTGTAAGCTGATCAGTTTCACAGGATGATCTCCTCCCCACTGAGGGCCTGAATGCCGCAGCAAATGATCTGGGCCTTCTCCTCCTCGCTTCTGTCCGACGCCATCACCAGGCGGATGAACTCGCCCTTCAGTGACGCGTCATGCTCATAGGTCTCCTTCTCGATCCGGAACCGGCTCTCATCCTTGATCTTCACAAACCAGAACAGGGGCTCCAGGCTCTTTTTCAGGAATTGCAGGTCCTTCTGGGTCTCCAGAGTGAAGGTGCCGGTGAGGGTAAACTTCACCAGGTCCTTCCCGTCAATCCCCTCCGCCGCCTTTTCCATGGCCTGCCGGAGCTGGGTGACGGTGGTCAGGTCCGTGATGTCCACAGGGACCTCCCGGAGGTTCCGGGCCGCGAAGGGCACAAATTCCCCCCGGACCTTGCCGCGCTCCGCTTCCAGCAGCACGAAGCCCTTTTCGCCGCACTCATCGAAGCCCCGGCCCTCGAGACAGCCGCAGTAGCAGTATTCCCCCTCGGGGTCCAGCCGCTCCTTCTGATAAGAATGGATATGGCCCAGGGCCAGATAGCGGATGTGCTTCCCCCGCAGCTGGGGCAGGGCGATCAGCTCCTCCCCGGGCTGGGTGGATACCTGTCCGTGGAGCATGACGATGTTGGTCCGCTCCGGTTCCAGCATCAGCGACCCGTACATCCCGGCCCAGTTGTCTTTTCCCAGCTCCAAGCCGGCGATGGTCACATCACCGTATTCATAATAGGTCCAGCCCTCGCCGAAAGTCTTCAGATTTTCGGGCAGCGCCTGCCCCGCGAAAGGGTCTCTGGCTTCGTCGTGATTGCCCCGGAGGTAGAGGAAATCGATCCCGGAAGCCCGTCGGACCCGGTCCAGCACAAAGTCCGCCGTCTGGGCGGAGACCCGGCGGCTGTCAAAAAGGTCGCCGGCGATCAGCACCGCCGCCACGCCCTGTTCCTCGGCATAGTCCACCATCCTGGCAAAGGTGGTGCAGACCTCCGCGTTGCGCTCCCTGGCCTGCCGGGCCGACAGGTTGGTCTCCATCCTGGAATCCAGATGGATATCCGAACAATGAATGATCTTCATTGCAGCTCCTCCTTTATCTATTGTGTCAAGCATACCATATGACGCCCCTTTTTTCAAGAATCCATTATCCGGCGCCAGCGGTCCAACAAAGCGGAGCGAACTCCATTTTGCGGAATATTGTTATTTTTCAGCGGAATTGCCTGTATTATTTTGACGCCATATGCGCTATAATGACATCAGCAATCACGAAAGGATGACACCTATGGATCCCACCAGACAGTTCGCGGAACAGGCCCTCGCCTGGGCCGGCACGCGCAATCCCGGCCCCTGGACGGACCACTCCCGGTATGTGGCCGCCGCCTGCGAGAATATCGCCCGCCGCTGCCCCGGCCTGGACCCGGACCGGGCCTATGCCTACGGCCTGCTCCACGACATCGGCCGTCACGCGGGCGTGACCTCCGAGCGGCATCTGCTGGACGGCTACCGCTACTGCGCGGACCGGGGCTGGGACAAGGCCGCCCAGATCTGCATCAGCCACGCCTTCATGATCCCGGACATCGGGACCTCCATCGGCGTCTTCGACATGCCCCCGGAGGACAAGGCCTTCATGGCAGACTTTGTGAAAAACGCGGTCTACGACGACTATGACCATCTGGTGCAGCTGTGCGACGCTCTGGCGCTGCCCACGGGCTTCTGCCTGCTGGAAAAGCGGTTCATCGATGTGGCCCTGCGCTACGGCACCCCGCCCCAGATGGTGCCCCGGTGGAAGCGGATCCTGGAGATCAAGGCCATGTTCGAGGAACGAATGGGCTGCTGTCTCTACGACCTGCTGCCGGGAGTCATCGAAAACAGCCTGCGGTGAAGGAGCAAACCCATGAAACCTGTTGACGGAGTTACCTTCAAGCCCGGCAGCAAGGAAGAGCTGCTGCCGGATTTTGACCCGGCCTTTCCCTATATCGCCACCTGCGCCGAGCTGCGCAGCGGCAGCATCGCCCCCTGGCACTGGCATCAGACCCTGGAGCTGTTTTATATGGAAGAGGGCTCTCTGGAATACGCCACCCCCTCCTGCCACCACCTGTTCCCCGCCGGCTCCGGGGGACTGGTCAACGCCAATGTGCCCCACAGCACCAGGACCTTCTCTCCCCAGACCGGCCGTCAGCTGCTGCACCTGTTCGATCCCAGCCTGATCTCCGGCCATCAGGGCAGCCGTGTGGAGGAAAAATATGTCCTCCCCCTGGTCACGGCATCCCAGGTGGAGCTGATCCCGCTGCACCCGGAGGACCCCCACCAGGCCGGGACCATCGGACTGATCCGGGACGCCTTCCGCCTGTCGCCAGAAGAGCCCGGCTACGAGCTGCGGCTGAGGTCCGTCCTGTCCGAGATCTGGCTGCGGCTGCTGGAGACCGCCGGGCCCCAGCTTCAGGCCCGGCAGCAGTCCTCCCGGCACTCCGGGCAGATCAAGCAAATGATGGTCTACGCCCATGAGCATTATGGCGAAAAGCTCACCGTGACGGATCTGGCCCGTTCCGCCAGCATCAGCGAGCGGGCCTGCTTTTCCCTGTTCCAGAGCCACCTGCGCATGACGCCCATGGAGTATCTGAAAAACTACCGCCTGCAGATGGCCTGCCGTCTGCTCACCCAGACCCGGCGCTCCGTCGGCGACATTGCCGCCGCCTGCGCCCTGGGCAGCAGCAGCTATTTCAGCCGCACCTTTCACGAAACCATGGGCTGCACGCCCCTGGAATACCGCAACCGAAACAAAAACCACAAGGAATAACAGGATATGTGGTTATCGGTTTTTGTAAGCACAAACACCTTGCCTCCCTCTTTGAGGCTTAGTGACCGTTGCCGCAAAGCGGCTTACGGACACTTAGTCCCTTGCGGCTCGGAGGGAGTGTCGCTCCAAGGATAGGACACTCCCCCAGTCACGCTGTTCGCGTGACAGCCCCCTCAGAGAGGGGGCCAAGGCCTCTGTCGATCAATTTGCTTATTCAAGTCGATAACCATAACGGATATTATTATGAAAAAGAATCTCACCCTCCATTTCTGTCTTCACGAGATGGTCCATTTCGCCGCTTCCGCCGGCATCGTCAGCTTTGCCGCCACCTATTTGCTGGGCAAGGGCTTCCCCGCCACCCTGGTGGGCACCATTCTGGCGGGAGCCGGCTTCCTCTCCTGTCTGACCCAGCCCTTCCTCGCTTCCCTGGCGGACCGGGCCTCCGGCAACGCCCTGCCCGCCATGATGACGGCCCTGGCCGTCACCAGCGCCCTGTGCTTCGGGAGCCTGCTGCTTCTGCCGCTGCCCGTCTGGGCTGTGGGCATCCTGTACCTGCTGGGCTACTGGAGCTTTGATACCATCGTCCCCCTGATGAATTCCGTCAGCGTTTACTATCAGTCCCACGGGATCCCCATCAACTACGGCCTCGCCCGGGGCACCGGCTCCCTGGCCCATTCCCTCAGCGCCCTCCTGCTGGGCTATCTCATCGCCCTGCTGGGCGTGGACTGGATGATCATTGTGGTGCTCCTTCTGCTGGCGGTCCACATCGTCCTCACCCTGGGCTACCCCAAAATCACGGCCGAAGCCGCTTCCAAAGCCACCGTCCGGGATGAGAGCTGCTCCGTGGGTGTCTTTCTGAAACGCTACCGCTGGTTCTGCCTGTCTTTGCTGGGCATACTGCTGATGGGCATGTTCCTGTCGATGGTGGAAAGCTACATGATCTCCATCATGGAGCGCCTGGGCGGTGACAGCAGCCATGTGGGCACCGCCCTGTTCATCGCCACCATCGCGGAATTCCCGGTCCTCGCCTGCATTGGCCGGATCCGCAAAAGGCTGGCGGACAGCACGCTGCTGGTCATCGCGGCGGCGTCCTACACCCTCCGGTCGGTGCTGCTGCTCGCCGCCGGCAGCATCCCCTTCCTCTATGGCCAGCAGCTGCTGCAGATGACCTCCTACGCCATCATGACGCCGGTCCAGGTGTACTACACCATGTCCCGGGTAGCCCCGGAGGACATGGTAAAGGGCCAGGCCTTCGTCTCCGCCGCCTATGCCCTGGGCTGCGGCTTCGGCAACATGGCGGGCGGCTTTCTTGTGGAAAACTACGGTGTGGCAGCCATGCTCCGTTCCGGCGTCCTTTTCACCGCGCTGGGCACCCTGGTGCTGCTTTTCACCGTCCGAAAAAGCGATTTCCAAACCTGCGAAAAACTCTGAGCGCCGTCTGCTCAGAGTTTTTTCTGTTTTGGGAAACATTCGGACCTTTCCGGTTAGTTGAAAAATGCAAAAAAGCTGTTGTTTACCACAAAGGTAAAAAGCACAACTGCACAATAAAACGTTTCCAAAAAATACAATATCTACAAAAAGCTCCCATCCAACCAGCAGCGTCTTGACATTTCGCCCAACAGAGGGTAAAATTTCTGTATCGGAATGGGGGCACATCCATCCCCGTTTCTGAAAAATCAAAGGAGGAAAACACAAAATGAAAAAGCTTATCGCTCTGCTGCTGGCTCTGGTCATGGTCCTGGGCCTGGTCGCCTGTGGTTCCGGCAACGAAACCCCCGCTACCGATGCTCCCGTCTCTGACGCCGGCAACGAGACCCCCGCTACCGACGCTCCCGCCGCTTCCGGCGAGAAGGTCGAAGTCACCATGATCGCCGCCCAGTACGGCACTCAGACTGCTGACTGGTGGGCAAACTTCGTTTCTGAGTTCAACGCTGCCAACGAGAACATCAATCTGGTTGTCGACGTCGTCTCCTGGAACGACATCTACACCGTCGTCAACACCCGTATCGCCAACGGCGAGGCTCCCGACCTGCTGAACATCGACGTTTTCGCCGACTACCAGGCAGACGGCCTGCTGCTGCCCGCTTCCGAGTGGGTTTCCGAAGAGACCTACGCCAAGTTCTACCCCGCTTTCCTGGAGCAGTCCGTTGTTGACGATGTCGTCTGGGCCGTTCCCGACCTGGCTTCCGCCCGCGCTCTGTACTACAATGTTGACATTCTGAACGAAGTCGGCGTCGAAGTTCCCACCACCTGGGACGAGCTGACCGACGTCTGCCAGAAGATCTACGACTACTACGGCGGCGAAGTTTACCCCTGGGGCGTCGACATGACCACTGACGAAGGTCAGGCATGCTTCGCTTACTACATCTGGAACAACGGCGGCGACTTCACCGACGCCGAGGGCAACTGGACTCTGAACTCCGCTGAGAACGTCGAGGCTATCGAGTACATCATCGGCCTGGTCAACGCTGGCCTGACCAACTCCGATCCCGCCAACGAGACCCGTTACGACAACCAGGATATGTTCGGCGCCGGCAAGGTTGCCATGATGATCGGACCCAACTCCATCCCCACCTACTGCTCTGTCGGCGGCTATGACGTCAACTACGCAGTCGCTTCCATCCCCGTCAACGGTGACAACGCTTCCGTCTCCGCTGGCGTTATGGACCGCATCATGTGCTTCGACAACGGCTACACTGACGAAGAGCTGGCCGCTGTTACCGCTGTCGTGGATGCCTTCTACGATGACGAGCCCTACTCCGAGTGGGTCCTGATGGAGGACTTCCTGCCCGCTACCTCCGCTGGCGGCGAGGCTATGGCCGCTGCCAACCCCGAGAGCGCCGCTTGGATCGAGATCGTCGGCTCCGCTAAGTTCTACCCCACCGCTAAGGCTGAGTGGGCAGACGTCAAGCAGGGCGTTATCGATGTTCTGCAGCAGGCTCTGCTGGGCGAAGACGTCCAGACTCTGCTGGATGACCTGCAGGCTGAGATCGCCGGCTAATTCAACTGCATCACTGATCTAGTCAAGGCATAGAGATGGGCCGGGTCTGATTGGCCCGGCCCATTTTGATTGCAGCCATTTTCAAAGCGCTGCAAAGAGCCGCGTTTTGAAAATGGCTGCACCAAAATCCAAGGAGGTACGTCTGTGAAAAAGAATTCACCCAAAAAGGCTCCTAAGAATTCGCTGGCGCGCACCATCGAACCTTA
The DNA here is from genome assembly GCA_017473225.1 of Oscillospiraceae bacterium. Lineage (GTDB taxonomy): Bacteria > Bacillota > Clostridia > Oscillospirales > Oscillospiraceae > Faecousia. Next base: position 8,735 of record JAFUMG010000006.1, read on the forward strand.
TATCTGGATCGCCCCCAGCGTTATTCTGATGGCCATCTTCATCGTTATCCCCATCGGCTACGTTTTCTACATGTCCGTCAGCGAGATCAGTAAGGCCGGTCTCGTGAAGGGCTTTGCCGGACTGGAGAACTTCTCCAAGGTCCTGGGCAGCTCCAAGTTCAGCCTGGTTCTGAAGAACACCGTCGTATGGACCATCATGGTCGTCGTTCTGTCCACCGTGCTGGGCTTCATCCTGGCCCTGCTGCTGAACAATAAGTTCAAGGGCCGCAAGATCGCCCGCGCCATCGTGGTCTTCCCCTGGGCCACCACTCTGGTCATCCAGGCCAGCGCCTGGAAGTTCATCATTGACACCGACTACGGCGCGCTGAACACCCTGCTCAAGTCCCTGGGCATCATCGGCGCCAATGTCAACTGGACCCCCACTCCCGAGGCCTTCTTCGCCTGGGAGATCGCCTGCGGCATCTTCGTCACCATCCCCTTCGTCTGCTTCACCGCCCTGTCCGGTCTGCAGAGCATCGACAGCTCTTACTATGAAGCTGCCACCGTGGATGGCGCCACCTATTTCCAGCAGCTGTTCAACATCACCCTGCCTCTGGTCAAGCCCAGCCTGACCGTCGCCACCGTGCTGAACATCATCTACGTCTTCAACTCCTTCCCCATCGTCTGGACCATCACCAAGGGTGACCCCGCAAGCCGCACCGACACCCTGGTCACCTACCTGTACAAGCTGGCCTTCTATAACGGCAAGCAGGGCGAAGCCGCCGCGGTCTCCGTCATCGGCTTCCTGATCCTGCTGGTCTGCGCCAGCGTCTACATGGTTTCCACCCTGAAGAAAGGAGACGAATGATCATGAACGATAACATTCGCGTGAACTGGCAGAAGCTGCTGCTTCGGATCCTGCTGTATTTCGTCGTCGCCGTCATCTGCGTCGTGATCCTCTACCCCTATTTTGTGATGCTCTGCACCGCTCTGAAGAGCCGCGCTGAGATCTTCTCCATCAACGGCACCGTCTTACCCCTCAACGCGCTGTGGTCCAACTTCGTGGACATCTGGAAGAAGGCCCCCATGGCTCAGTACATGCTGAACTCCATCATCATCGCCGGCGGCTCCACCGCCATCGCCATGGTCTGCGGCATCCCCGCGGCTTACGCCCTGGCCCGTATGAAGTTCAAGGGCCAGACCGCTTTCCTGGGCTTCATCATCGTCTCCCAGATGTTCGCTCCCGTGGTCCTGCTGATCGGTATCTACAAGGTCATGCAGGTCATGAACCTGACCAACAGCCTGCTGGGTCTGATCTTCATCAACGCCGCCTTTAACCAGGCCTTCACCATCTGGCTGCTGCGGGGCACCTTCATGAGCATCTCCGCCGAGATGGAGCAGGCCGCCACCATCGACGGCTGCAACCGTATCCAGGCCATGATGAAGATCCTGCTGCCCGTTGCCGCCCCCGGCATCGTCACCACCCTGATCTTCATCTTCATCAACGCTTGGAATGAATACACCGTGGCTCTGTGCCTGATCTCCACCGACACCATCAAGCCTCTGACCGTCGGCATCAACATCTTCAATGGCTACAACATGATCGAGTGGCAGTACCTGTTCGCCGCTTCCATCTTCGCCATCATTCCCGTTGTCATCCTGTTTATGAGCATTGAGAAGAACCTGACCGCAGGTCTGACCGCCGGCGGCGTGAAGGGCTAAGCCCGACGCAGAAAGGATACGTATCACCTATGAACTATGAAGTTTTGAAGCAGTTTCAGCTGGACAGCCCCGCGGTTTCCTCGGAGCGTTACGGCTGCGGCCATATCAATGAAACTTATCTGGTGGTTACCGAATCCGGCCGCCGCTACATCCTGCAGAAGATCAGCAACCGGGCCTTCCCCGATGTGGAGGGCCTGCAGGAGAACATCTCCGCCGTTACGAAGCATCTGCACACCAAGATCGCGAACCCCTACGGCGCCCTGACCCTGATCCCCACCCTGGAGGGCAAGACCTACTACCATGCCGGCGAGAACAGCGACTGGCGTGTCTACGATTTCATCGAGGGCAGCGTCTGCCTGCAGGCGCCCGAGACCCCCGAGGATTTCTACCAGAGTGCCATCGCCTTCGGCACCTTCCAGCAGCAGCTGGCGGATTTCCCCGCGGAGACCCTCCATGAGACCATCAAGAATTTCCACAACACCCCCGACCGCTACCGCATCTTCAAGGAGGTACTGGCCCGGGATGTGATGGGACGCGCCAAGGACGTGCAGCCTGAGATCGAATTCGTTCTGGCCCACGAGGAGATCGGCAAAAAGCTGACCTCCATGCTGGCCTCCGGCGAGCTGCCCCTGCGGGTCACCCACAACGACACCAAGCTGAACAACGTCATGCTGGACGAGAACACCCGGACTCCCCTGTGCGTCATCGACCTGGACACCACCATGCCCGGCCTCAGCGCCTATGATTTCGGTGACTCCATCCGCTTCGGCGCCGCCACCGCCGCCGAGGACGAGAAGGACCTGAGCAAGATGACCGTCAATCTGGACCTGTTCCGGACCTTCACCCGCGGCTTCCTCACCGCCTGCCCCGGCCTGACCGAGAACGAACGGAAGGTGCTGCCCCTGGGCGCCCTGACCATGACCCTGGAATGCGGCGTCCGGTTCCTGACTGACTATCTGGACGGCGACCATTACTTCGGCATCCACTATCCCGACCACAATCTGGACCGTGCCCGGACCCAGTACAAGCTGGTTTCCGAAATGGAAGCCAAGTGGGACGAGATGGCAAAGATCATCGAAGAAGAAAGCAAGTGATTTCACAACGCGCACCCGGCAGAGCGGTAAGCTCTGCCGGGTGTTTTTTGCTGTGATTAGCACTAAATTCGCTTTTTTTGCTTCTTTTCTTGACAGTCCTGTGAAGATATTTTAATATACACTTGTAGCATTATCAACAATAGGATATCATCCACATTGTTCCAAATATAACATATCCTACAAATGGGTCAATCCGTATTTGCGATTGAGATTGCAAGTATTCTGTGCTATACTATAAACATAAAAGGAGCGAATGATCATGACACCCTTCCTCAGCAAAGACTTTCTTCTGACCAACCCCACCGCTGTGGCGCTTTATCACAATCATGCGGCCAAGATGCCCATCTATGACTACCACTGCCACCTGGACCCCAAGGAGATCTACGAGGATGTCCGCTTTGAGAACATCACCCAGGTGTGGCTGGCCGGCGACCACTACAAGTGGCGTATCATGCGCTCCAACGGCGTGCCCGAGGAATACATCACCGGTTCCGCTCCCGACCGTGAAAAGTTCCAGAAATTCGCGGAGGCCCTCCCCCGGGCCATCGGCAACCCCATGTACCACTGGTGCCACCTGGAGCTGAAGAATTTCTTCGGCTACGAGGGCACCCTAAACGGCAGCACCGCCCAGGAGGTCTGGGACCTGGCCATCGAAAAGCTGGCTGACCCCTCCTTCTCCGCCCGGGGCCTGATCGCCCAGAGCAACGTTGCCATGATCGGCACCACCGACGATCCCTGCTCCGACCTGCAGTGGCATCAGAAGATCGCCGCCGAGGGCAAGATGGCCACCAAGGTCTGCCCCTCCTTCCGTCCCGACCCCGCTCTGAACTGCCATAAGGCCGGCTTCGCCGCTTACATCCAGAAGCTGTCCGCCGCCTCCGGCATCCGGATCGAGCACGCCGAGGATGTGGCCAAGGCCCTGAGCCAGCGCATCGCCCACTTCAACGCCTGTGGCTGCCGGGCTTCCGACCACGGCCTGGACTACGTCATGTACCGGGAAGCCACCCCCGAGCAGATCGAGACCACCTTCCAGAAGGCCATGGCCGGCAAAGCCGTCACCGTCGAGGAGACCGAGGGCTATCAGACCTACCTGCTGCTCCACTGCGGCCGGGAGTACGCCCGTCTGGGCTGGGCCATGCAGATCCACTTCTCCTGCTTCCGCAACCCCAACTCCAAGATGTTCGCCCAGCTGGGCGCTGACCACGGCTTCGACTGCATCGCCGTCACCGATTCTTCCGCGGCCCTGCACAAGGTAATGGACGCCCTGTACAAGGACGATCTGCTGCCCAAGACCATCGTCTATTCCCTGAATCCCGCCGACGACCAGTGGCTGGACACCCTCCTGGGCGCCTACCAGAGCAGCGAGATCCCCGGCAAGATCCAGCACGGCTCCGCCTGGTGGTTCAACGACAATAAGGTGGGCATGGAGAACCAGATGACCAGCCTGGCCAATCTGGGCATCCTGGGCAACTTCATCGGTATGCTGACCGACTCCCGCTCCTTCCTGAGCTACGCCCGCCACGAGTACTTCCGCCGCATCCTGTGCAACCTGATCGGCAAGTGGGTGGAAAACGGCGAATACCCCGCTGACATGGAGTTCCTGGGCTCCCTGGTGGAGGATATCTGCGCCAACAACGCAAAGCGCTATTTCGGCCTGTAAAGTTAAAATAAATTAAATAAACTGGAGGAATAACTTATGCCAATGCAAATGGGTTTCCGTTGGTACGGCGAGGGCAATGACAGCATCAGCCTGAACTACATCAAGCAGATCCCCGGTGTGTCCAGCATCGTCTGGGCCCTGCACCACAAGATGCCCGGCGAAGTCTGGGAAGAGAGCGAGATCGCCGAGGTCATGGACCAGCTGCACGCTTACGGCTTCAACGGCGACGTGGTCGAGTCCGTCAATGTCCATGACGACATCAAGATCGGCCTGCCCACCCGGGACATGTACATCGAGAACTACAAGCAGACCATGCGCAATCTGAGCAAGTTCGGCGTCAAGGTCATCTGCTACAACTTCATGCCCATCTTCGACTGGACCCGCTCCGACCTGTTCCATCCCGTGGGCGACGGCTCCACCGCCCTGTTCTATGAAAAGGGCATGATCCAGGACGATTACAACGCCATGGCCCAGTACATTCTGGACTTCACCGAGAAGTACAACATGTCCTTCCCCGGCTGGGAGCCCGAGCGTATGGCCAAGCTGGATGAGCTCTTCAAGGCCTATGCCGATGTGGACCACGAGAAGCTGTGGGCCAACCTGAAGTACTTCCTGGAGGCTCTGATGCCCACCTGCGAGGAGACCGGCATCAAGATGGCCATCCACATGGACGATCCCCCCTGGGATATCTTCGGCCTGCCCCGTCTGCTGATCAACGGCGAGAACATTGACCGCTTCCTGTCCATGGTCGATCATCCCTGCAACTGCCTGACCCTGTGCTCCGGCTCTCTGAACGCTGATCCCAACAACAACGTGGCCGACATCGTCCGCAAGCACTGCGACCGCATCGCCTTCGCCCACATCCGCAACGTCAAGCACTTCCCCAACGGCGACTTCTCCGAGGCCTCCCACCGGGACTGCGACGGCGACACCGGCATTCTGGAGATCCTGAAGGCCTACCACGACTGCGGCTACGAGGGCTACATCCGTCCCGACCACGGCCGTCACCTGTGGGGTGAGGGTCCCGGCACTGTCCGTCCCGGTTATGGTTTGTATGACCGCGCTCTGGGTATCATGTATATGCTGGGCGTGTGGGACATGCTGGACAAGCTGGACGGCAAGAAGACCACGGTCTGATACAAACCTCTGATTAAAAGAGAGCTTTTCATCAAAGGAATCACAAAAGCACGTCTGCGACTCGCTAAGAGCCGCTCTTCGAGCGGTTGCTCACTTGCATAGCGCCTGCGGGCGCTTATCATATGAACACTTTGCCCTACGGGCAAAGTGTTCAGTATGATCCACACATCAAATAAAAGGGGGGCGCGCCCCCCTTTTTTTGAGCCAGCTCCCGGCGGGCCACATCTCCCGCTGGGAAGTATAATCGCATCTACTTCTGGAGGTAATTCAAAATGGCAAATCTTCCCCTGAACATTGACTACACCGGCAAGGTCGTCGTCGTCACCGGCGCGGGCGGTCTCATCTGCGGCGCCATGGCCCGCGCATTCGCCCAGTCCGGCGCCAAGGTCGCCGCCCTGGACCTGAACGAGGAAGCCGTCAAGAAGCTGGCTGACGAAGCGAAGGCCGAAGGCTGCATCATGGAAGGCTACAAGGCCAATGTTCTGGATCCCGAGGCCCTGAAGGCCGTCCACGATCAGGTCGTTGCCGATCTGGGCCCCTGCGATATACTGGTCAACGGTGCCGGAGGCAACAATCCCCGTGCCACCTGCGACAATGAGTACCAGCACGAGGCTTGGGACGGCTGCAAGACCTTCTTCGATCTGGACCAGTCCGGTGTGGATTTCGTGTTCAAGCTGAATTTCCAGGGCACCCTGCTGCCCACCCAGGCCTTCGCCCGGGACATGGTGGAAAAGAAGTCCGGCGTCATTCTGAATATTTCCTCCATGAACGCCTACACGCCCCTGACCAAGATCCCCGCCTACTCCGGTGCCAAGGCCGCCATCTCCAACTTCACCCAGTGGCTGGCCACCCATTTCGCCGGCACCGGCATCCGCTGCAACGCCATCGCCCCCGGCTTCCTGGTCTCCGCCCAGAACAAGGGGCTGCTCTTCAACGAGGACGGCACCCCCACCGCCCGTTCCGCCAAGATCCTGAATGGGACCCCCACCCGCCGCTTCGTCGATGCCGACGAGCTGATCGGCGCGACATTGTTCCTGTGCGACGACAGGGCCGCTTCCGCCATCACCGGCGTGGTCCTGCCCGTTGACGCGGGCTTCGCCGCCTATTCCGGCGTATGATTTAAACTCCCAACCACGGGCCGCCTCAGGCGGCCCATTCCCCGTTTTTGAAAAGGAACATATCATGAAACTGACAACTGTTTTGTTTGACCTGGACGGGACCCTGCTTCCCATGGACCAGGATGAATTCGTAAAGTTCTACTTCGGCCTGCTGGCGAAAAAGATCGCCCCCCTGGGCTATGACCCCAAGGCTCTCGCCGGAAACATCTGGGCAGGCACCGCCGCCATGGTCAAAAATGACGGCTCCCGCACCAACGAAGAGGCCTTCTGGAACAAATTCGCCGAGATCTACGGCGAGGACGTCCGCAGGGACGAGCCTGTATTCCGGGACTTCTACGAGCATGAATTCAGCGGCGCCAAGGCCGCCTGCGGCTTCAACCCGAAAGCTGCCGAGACCGTCGCCGCCCTAAAGGCAAAGGGCCTGCGGGTGGTGCTGGCCACCAATCCCATCTTTCCCGCCGTGGCCACCGAGAACCGCATCCGCTGGGCCGGTCTGGAGCCCTCCGACTTTGAGCTTTACACCACCTACGAGAATTCCTGCCGCTGCAAGCCCAATCCCGGCTACTACCGGGACATTCTGACCCAGCTCGGCCTGGAACCCGCCGAATGCCTGATGGTGGGCAACGACGCCCTGGAGGATACGGCGGCGGAGCAGCTGGGCATGAAGGTATTCCTGCTGACGGACTGCCTGATCAACAAGGATGGCCGGGACCTGTCCGCCTATCCCCAGGGCAGCTTCGACGAGCTGATGGATTATATTAATACCCTGTAACAAAACCGGACTGACCCGCATCAGTCCGGTTTGCTTTTGATCGGGGGATTCAAATTGTAGTTTATCTGTCAGTTGTTTGCCGCACCCAAAGGCCCCCTTGTGTAAAGGGGGCCGGCTCGGCGATAGCCGAGACTGGGGGATTGTGCAGCAGAAGTCTGGAATAACCACCAGCATTTCGGCGAATTCGTACTGCAGTGCAGCAATCCTTCAGTCAAAAA
>JAFUMG010000002.1 GCA_017473225.1 Oscillospiraceae bacterium
TTTCCACAAGTGCTGCGATGCCCTCCTCGCCCTGAGCGGGGTCGATGATGTAGAGCACCTCATACTTACCGGTGATCTTAGCCATGTTGATTGCACCTCCTTTTGGACTTTTGGCCCACGGTCGCGCCGTGAGCAAGGATTGTCTGCCACGCAGACCTAATTATTTTACAGGACGCAAAACAAATTGTCAAGGTCTATTTTGAAGAAATTTCGAGATTTTGGTATAAAAAACCCGGCAGTCCGAAGACTGCCGGGTCCTTTATGCAGTTAGAAGTTGACCGCGGGCCGGTTGGCGTTACATGGACATGAACGCGTAGCGGGCCAGGAACATCAGGGCGACGATCAGGCACAGGGGCTTGATCTCCTTGAACTTGCCGGTCAGAGCCTTCAGCAGGCAGTGGGTGATCAGGCCGAAAGCGACACCGTTGGCGATGGAGTAGGTGAAGGGCATGAACACGATGGTGCAGAAAGCGGGAATGGCGTTGGTCATGTCGCCGAAGTCCACATCCTTAACGTTGCTCAGCATCAGAACGCCGACGTAAACCAGCACGGGAGCGGTAGCGGCAGCGGGGATGATGGAGACGATGGGAGCCAGAACGATGGAGGCCAGGAACAGCAGAGCGGTGGTCAGGGAGGTCAGACCGGTACGGCCGCCGGCGGCAATGCCGGAAGCGGACTCGACGGTGGTGGTAACGGTGGAGGTACCGACCAGAGCGCCGGCAGCGGTGGAGATGGCGTCAGCCATCAGAGCTTCCTTCATGCGGATAGCGTTGCCGTTCTCGTCGACCATGCCGGCCTGCTTGGCAGCGCCCAGCAGAGTGCCGATGGAGTCGAACATGTTGACCAGAGAGAAGGAGATGACCAGCAGGACGACAGTCATGATGGTGTCGACCACGGTCTTACCATCCTGGACAGCGAACATACCGGCGAAGTCCAGCTTCAGGAAGGAGACCTCGAAGAAGTCCTTGACGGGCTGCACGATGCTGAAGTTCAGGTTGCCGATCTGGGTGACACCCATGGGGATGCCGATGATGGTGGTCAGGACGATGCCGATAACGACAGCGCCGTTGATGTTCTTGGCGACCAGGAAGCCGATGATAGCCAGGCCGATGACGCACAGGATGCCGTTCATGATGCCGGGCATCACAGCGGACAGGTCCTCAGCGTTTCTCCAGGAGGCGAAGTCGACCAGGGCGACCAGGGTAGCGTCGTTGCCGACGACAACACCGCCGGACTTCAGGCCCAGGATGGTGATGAACAGGCCGATACCGGGGGTGATAGCGGTCTTGATGGAATCGGGGATAGCCTTGACGATGGCTTCACGGATGCCGACAGCAGAGATGACGATGAACAGGATGCCGGAGATGAAGACCACGACCAGAGCCTGATGATAGGTGTAACCCATGGACAGGCAGACGGTGTAGGCAAAGAAGGCGTTCAGGCCCATGCCGGGAGCCTGAGCATAGGGGACCTTGGCGTAGACGGCGCACAGGAAGGTGCCGATGAAGGCGCCCAGACAGGTACCGATGAAGACGCCGTTGTAGATCTTGTCGTGCATGACAGGATCAGCGTGGACCCAGCCTTCGATGGCGTAGGGATCGGACAGGTACAGGGGGTTCAGGATCAGAATGTAGGCCAGGGCGATGTAGGTAGTCAGACCGGCCAACAGTTCGGTCTTGATGCTGGAGCCTCTTTCGGTATAGCCAAAGAAGCTATCCAGCGCATTTTTGGGTTTGCTCATTGTGTTTCCTCCTAAGTTGTTTTTTTGCGGGGGTATGCTGCCGGAAAGTGAAAAATGCAAATGCAATCCGGCAGAGTGTTAAGCTTATTATAAGACAGTTGTGAACAAAAAGCAAACAGTATGTTAGGGGGGCAGACCAAGTTTCATGTTTTGACTAAAAATGACAGCTCCTTTTTGTGCAAAAAGACCGTAGCAAAGCTGCGGCCTTTTTTCGTTTTCGGCTATTTTATACATTTCGCGCTTTCCTTCAGCTCAATGCTGACGGGAACGGTCTCGTAACGGGGCTCCCGGAGCCCGGAGATGTTTTCTATCAGGATCCGGATGCTCTCCTCCGCCAGGGCATTTACGTCCTGACGGACGGTGGCCAGCTTCGGCACCGTGTAGTTGCCGATGGTCAGACCGTCGAAGCCCATGACGGACACGTCCTCGGGCACCCGTAGGCCGTGGTCGGTCAGGCACCGGATGGCGCCGATGGCCATGACGTCCGCCATGGCGAACAGGGCGGTGAATCCCCTGCCCCGCTCCAGGAGCCTTTCCGCTGCCCGGTAGCCGTCGGCATAGGAGAAGCGGACGCCCTCGTAGTCCAGGGCCTCGTCAAAGACGATGCCGTTGGCCTGGAAGGCCTCCATGCAGCCCTGATAGCGCTGCTGGGCCGTGACGGACACAGTGTGCTCGCCGCCGATGATGGCGAATTTCCGGTGGCCCAGCCCGGCCAGGGCGTCGATGGCCATTCGGGTGGCCTGCAGGTCATCGGAGGTGACGCTGCTCAGGTTCCGGAAGCCCAGCTCGGCGGCGCTGTTGGTGACGATGACGCAGGGCTGGTCGATCTTGCTGAAATCCGCCAGCAGGTTCTGCCGGTTGGCGCCCAGGAACAGGACGCCCAGGGGTTTTTTCTCCCGGCACAGCTGCACCGCCCGGAGGACCTCGTTGTTGTCCTCGTCGATGTAGTCCACGATCAGCGGATGGGACGTCTGGGCCAGGCGGGCCTGGATCGTCTCCACCAGACTGCTGAAGAATTCGTTGGAGGTACCCTTCACCACCACCAGGATGGAGTTGGAGTGCTGCTGCTTGAGCTGCTTGGCGTTGGTGTTCAGCTGAAAGCCGCTGGCCTCGGCCGCCGCCAGAATGGCGGCCCGGGCCTTTTCACTGACGTTGGGCTGATTATTCAGCACCCGGGAGACAGTGCCAACCGAGTAGCCCGTCTGGGCCGAAAGGTCTTTGATTGTCATAACGGATGCCTCCTTTTTGAAATGCGGAATGCGGAATGCAAAATGCGAAGTTACGTTCGCAATGATACTGATATACGCGCCATCATTTTGCATTCAGCATTTTGAATTTTGCATTTATCCCTTGACCGCGCCGGCGGCGACACCCTTGATGATGTGCTTCTGGCAGGTCAGATAGAAAACGATGACGGGGATGATGCTCAGCAGGATCAGGGCCATGGTGGCGCCCAGGTCCACGGTGCCGTAGCTGCCCTTCAGATACTGGATGTGGATGGGCAGGGTCCGGTACTTGGTGATGTCCAGGACCAGGTAGGGCAGCAGATAGTCGTTCCAGACCCACATCATCTCCAGGATGGTGACGGAGACCAGGGTGGGCATCATCATGGGCAGCACCACGCTGAAGAAGGTGCGCAGGGGGGTACAGCCGTCGATGGCGGCGGCCTCCTCGATGTCGATGGGGATGCTCTTGACGAAGCCGACGAACATGAACACCGCCAGGCCCGCGCCGAAGCCCAGGTAGATGATGGGGATCGTCCAGGGGGTGTTGAAGCCCAGGGTGTCAGCGGTCTTGGACAGGGTGAACATCAGCATCTGGAAGGGCACGACCATGGAGAACACGCACAGGTAGTACACGATCCGGCAGAAGGGGGAGTCCACACGGGTGATGTACCAGGCGGCCATGGAGGTGACCAGGACGATCAGGATGGTGGAGATGACGGTGATCACGACGCTGTAGAGAACGGAGTTCACGAAGGGATAGCCGCCGAAGGTCATGCCCTTGATGAAGTTGGCAAAGCCGACGAAGGTCTCGGAATTGGGCATGGCGAAGGTCGCGGTCTTAACGAAGGTGTTCTCCTTGAAGGAGTTGACCACCACCATGAACACGGGGAAAACATAGGCGATGCTGACCAGGATGAGGAAGGCGGTCAGGACATTCTTGCCGTATTTCTGCAGAAAGGTCTTCTTGTTGTTCATTATGCCGCAACCTCCTTATCACGAGTGGCCCGCAGCTGCAGGATGCTCAGGCCCGCAACCAGGATGAAGAACAGGACGGCCTTGGCCTGGGCGACGCCGCGGGAGTTGACATTCTGGCCGTAGAAGGTGTTGTAGATGTTCAGAGCCAGCATTTCCGTGGTGTGGATGGAAGTGCCGTCGGCGTTGATGATGTAGGGCTGGCCGCCGGTCAGAGCCAGGTTCTGGTCGAACAGCTTGAAGCCGTTGGTCAGGGTCAGGAACATGCAGATGGTGATGGAGGGCATGACGTTGGGGATGGTGACCTTGAAGAGGGTCTGCCAGCCGTTGGCGCCGTCGATCTTGGCGGCCTCCAGCATATCCTCCGGCACGGCCTGCAGGCCCGCGATGTAAATGATCATCATGTAGCCGATCTGCTGCCAGCACATCAGGATGATCAGACCCCAGAAGCCCCAGGTGGAGTTGGTGAGGATGGAGGTGTTGTAGGCGGAGAGCAGACCGTCGAAGATCATGCTCCAGATGTAGCCCAGCACGATACCGCCGATCAGGTTGGGCATGAAGAACACGGTGCGGAACAGGTTGGCGCCCTTGATCTTCTGGGTCAGGGCGTAGGCGATGGCGAAGGCCAGCACGTTGATCAGCACCAGGGATACGACGGCGTAAAGGGCGGTGTAGCCGAAGGAATAAATGAAGCTATCATCCTGGAAGGCCTTGATGTAGTTGCTGATGCCGACCCAGGTCCATTTGCTGGTGGTCTTGAACTCCGTAAAGGACAGGAACAGGCCCTGAGCGAAGGGCCAGATAAATCCGATGCAGAAGGCTGCGACCATGGGCAGCAGGAAGAGGGGCGCGTAGCGCTGCATGGGCTTGCGGAGGATGCTGCTGTTGATGGCGGAAGCATCGCGCTTATATTTCATTGTGTATCATCTCCTGAAATAGGATAGTGGGCGGAACCGGCCTTTCGGGGCGGGAGCCCCGGGATCGCCGGGGGTAGGAAAAGGGGGACGAGCGTACGCTCGCCCCCGCTTTGTATTTAAGGGTGTGGATTTGATGATGTTTCAGGATCAGCCGTTGGCAGCCTGGTACTGAACAGCCCAGCCATCGACGAAGGCAGCGACGACAGCTTCCCAGTTGGCGTCGGTGGGATCGGCGTTGTAAGCGTTCAGAGCGGAGACGGCGGTGGCGCGGTAAGCGTCAACATTGGGCTGGAAGCCGTTGACACAGGCCATGATGGAGCAGCCGGCGTCCAGGTATTCCTGAGCGGAGGCGTAGAAGGGGTTGGGGGACTCAACAGCCTGCTTGTAGGGCATAACGCCGAAGGTGGAGACGGCGATCTCGGAAGCCTCAGGATCGGTGACGACCCAGTACATGAAGTCCAGGGTAGCCTGGATGTCAGCCTCAGAAGCCTCGGAGTTGACAGCCCAGTAGTTCTCGGTACCGGCGTTCAGGCCGACGTTCTCTTCGCCCTCAACACCGCAGTAGTAGGGATACATGTGCAGCTGGTCGGCAGTCATGCCCTTGCCTTCCAGGTTGGACCACTCCCAGTTGCCGTTGACATAGAAGAGAGCCTCGCCGTTGGCGAACTCGGCGCCGGCGTCGAAGCCGCCATTGGCCAGGTCAGCGCGGGGAGTAGCGGAGTTGACGACCATCAGATCGTACAGCTGCTTGAAGTTGTCCATGTAGGTGCCCTCGATGGACTCGGGGCAGGTGACCCATGCTTCGGGATTATCAACGGACTCCCAGTAGTAGGCAGCGTTGATCAGGTGGCCGGTGTAGCGCCAGGAAGAGGAGCCGTCCATGCCGGCGGAGGTGAAGGCGTCGAAGCCCAGCTCAGCGGCGCGGGCGTGAACGTCCTCAGCGACTTCCTTCAGGGTAGCGAAGTTGGTGATGTAATCCTTGGTGTAGCCGGCCTGCTCCAGCAGTTCGGTGTTGACGATGATGCCGTAGCACTCGTAGCAGTAGCCGATGGAGCACAGCTTGCCCTCGTCATCATACAGCATGTACTGGTCGGTGGACAGCTCCTTGGCGACAGCGGTGTCGCTCAGGTCCAGGCAGTAGTCGCCCCAGTTCTTGACGGCGGCAGCGTTGCCGACGACGAACAGAGTGGGAGCGCCTTCCTTGTCCATCTGAGAGGTCAGGGTCTGCTCATAGGTGCCGGAAGCGGCGGTGACGATCTTGACTTCGACACCGGTCTCCTCGGTGTACATGCTGGCGATCTGCTTCAGAGCTTCGTCAGACTCGGGCTTGAAGTTCAGCCAGTAAACGGAACCGACTTCATCTTCAGCGGCGCCGCAGGCGACCAGGCCAAGAACCATGACCAGAGCCAGCAGCAGGGCGATCAGTTTCTTCATAATCTTTTCCTCCTATAATCTTTCATCAATTTGATATGAAATACCTGGAAACGTTTCCAGATATCTCGATTTCAGTATAGCGCAAGAAGTTTTGAATTTCAACTATTTTAGTATATAATTCTTGAAAATCCACGTTTCGAACAATTTGCGCCGGAGGAATTTGTATAGTTTTTCGAATCCCCTTTCAGCGGACCCGGAAAAAGAAAATGGACCGGCAGACCCGGGCGGGATGCCATCACGGTAGGGGCGAGCATTGCTCGTCCGGCGGCAGAAAGGTGCGGATCCGCCTGTGTTTCGGCGAATCCGCACCGGGTACCCCGCGGACGTGCGATGCACGCCCCTACATCAGATACCGGGGCCCAGGGCAAAAAAATCCGCCGTCCTTGCGGACGGCGGATCGGGGGATCTTCAATCTGTGAAATTACAGCAGGTTGGAGAAGTGCTTGATGGTGCGGACCATCTGAGAAACGTAGGAGTTCTCATTGTCGTACCAGGAAACGACCTGGACCTGGGTCTTGCCATCGGGCAGAGCGCAGACCATGGTCTGGGTGGCGTCGAACAGGGAGCCGTAGGTCATGCCGATGATGTCGGAGGAGACGATCTCGTCCTCGTTGTAGCCGTAGGACTCGGTAGCGGCAGCCTTCATGGCGGCATTGATCTCTTCCTTAGTGACGGACTTGGCGCAGACGGCGTTCAGGATGGTGGTGGAGCCGGTGGGGGTGGGGATTCTCTGAGCGGCGCCGATCAGCTTGCCGTTCAGCTCGGGGATGACCAGGCCGATAGCCTTGGCAGCGCCGGTGGAGTTGGGAACGATGTTCACAGCGCCGGCACGGGAGCGGCGCAGGTCGCCCTTGCGCTGGGGGCCGTCCAGGATCATCTGGTCGCCGGTGTAAGCGTGGATGGTGCACATGATGCCGGTCTCGATGGTGGCCAGATCATTCAGAGCCTTGGCCATGGGAGCCAGGCAGTTGGTGGTGCAGGAAGCGGCGGAGATGATGTTGTCTTCCTTGGTCAGGGTCTCGTGGTTGACGTTGTAAACGATGGTGGGCAGGTCGTTGCCGGCAGGAGCGGAGATAACGACCTTCTTGGCACCGGCGTCGATGTGAGCCTGAGCCTTAGCCTTGGAAGTGTAGAAACCGGTGCACTCCAGGACGACGTCGACACCCAGCTCGCCCCAGGGCAGCTCAGCGGCGTTGGCCTTGGCGTAGATGGTGATCTTCTTGCCGTCGACAACGATGTTGTCCTCGCCGGCCTCGACAGTATGAGTACCGAAGGGAGCGGCGTAAGCGCCCTGGGTGGAGTCATACTTCAGCAGGTGGGCCAGCATCTTGGGGGAGGTCAGGTCGTTGATGGCGACGACCTCGAAGCCCTCAGCACCGAACATCTGACGGAAAGCCAGACGGCCGATACGGCCAAAACCGTTAATAGCAACTTTAACAGACATGGGAATTTCCTCCATTTCAAATTACTGCTTAAGCAGTATGTTAGATGAAATACTGCACGAAATCGATAATCTCGTACGGATTTATTATACAATAGCCCAAAAGGATTGTAAACTGTCAAATGTGTAGAAAACGGAACTTTTTCCGATTCGGATTGGGACAATATGCTTATTCGCAGTCCACACCGGTGCCCGCGGGGACCACGGAAACATAGGTCTGGCCCACCTGCAGCGTCACGGGACTGCCGTCCTCCAGGCTGAAGAAGAACATGCCGTCCTCGCCGCTGCGCTGCCAGGTGATGGGCACGATCTTGCCGCCGCAGGCGAAGTAGCCCTTGCCGCTGCCCGTCAGGTCGATGCTCAGCAGATAGTTGTCATCCTGATAGGAGGTGGCGGCGTAGAGCACCAGGACGTTCTCAAAGGCCAGCTGGGCGTCGGTATTGCCGTCCACCCAGGCGCCGCCGTGCTGCCGGGCCAGGTAGACCCCGGCGTCGGCGTTGTAGTCCAGGAAGGTCTGCTTGTTGCCGATGCCGTAGGTGATGGTGATGCTGTTTGCGGCGTCGCCGGTCAGCTGCACGTTCTCATCGAAGTACAGGCCGTAGTTGACGCCGTCGGGCCGCTCCAGGGCGTGGCCCCGGCCTTCGGCGCAGGAGAGGAGCTTCCCGCCGGTGGTGAAGAGGGTGTGCTCCAGCTTGTAGCCGGCGCTCAGGCGGGCCTGGTTCCGGTAGAAGCTGCTGTTCGCGTAGCCCTTGATGCCGTCGATGTCGTTGAAGCCGGAATCCTTGATGTATTCCAGGGCCTCGTCGCTGCCGCCGGCGTGGACCAGGATGGCGTCGTAGGCCTGGGCCAGGCTGATGAAATACCGCCGGGCGCTGCGGATGGAGCCGATCTCCTCCACATCGCCGATGTTGCTGAACAGGCCCACGCAGCGGGTGACGCCGCCTTCGGCCAGGAATTCAAAGAGCATGTCCGCCTGGCTGATGCCGTGCTGGGGCAGGGCGGCCTTGACGTTGTTGAAGACCACGGCGAAGGTCCGGCCGGTGTGGAGGGTGTCGATGACCTCGCCGGTCAGGGGATTGCGGGTCAGATCCTCCTCGGCTTCCGTGGGGGCCTCGGTGGGCGCCAGGGTGGGCGCTTCGGTGGGGACTTCCGTGGGAGCGGCGGTCTCCGGGGCGTCGGTGGGGGGCTCCGTCGGCTGCGTATCGCCGCAGCCCGCCAGCAGGATGCCGAGGACCAGCGCCAGGGCGGTCAGTACATGGAGTTTCGATTTCCGATTCATGATCAAAATCCTTTCCAAAAATAAAGATCAGAAAAAAGCACGTCATTGCGAGCCAGCGCGCACGCTGGCGTGGCAATCTCCCGGTTTTTCCGGGAAACTACAGAGATAGGGACGGTATTTTCCCGGAAGGTACCAACACTTATGAATATTTCGGTGCGTTGCGTCGCCGTAGGGGATTGCCACGCCAGTGTGAGCACTGGCTCGCAATGACAAAGAAATTCAGGCATCTCAGCCCACGCCGGTGGCGACGTTGCCGTTGGAGTCGTAGTCGATGGGGATCAGGGCGTCCTCCGCCGTCCGGCCCAGGGTGTAGTAGAACACATTGTCCCGGGCGGGCTGCAGGTCCGTCAGCAGGCCCCGCTCGGCGTAGACGGAATAGCTGCAGAACAGGATGGGGCATACCCGGCCGTCGTTGGCCACGGCCTGATGGAGGTTATAATAGTTGCCGCTGTTTTCCAGGGCGTCCTTGCACAGGACGTAGAGGGACTCGTCGGACAGGCCGTTGTAGCTCATCTCGCCCCAGGGCCGGAAGAATTCCGACAGGTCCATGTTGGCGGACAGGCGGGTCTGGCCCAGATACAGGTCGTAGTTGCCCGCCAGGATGAAGCGCATGTAATCGCTGGAATTTTTCTCCACGGTGACGGTCTCCAGGCCGCATTCGGTGAGCATTTCCGCGATATCCCGGGCGGTCCGCAGCCGCAGGCTGTCGTCCCGGTTCACCAGCAGCTCCACCGGCTCCTCGGGCTTTTTGATGGAGCTGATGGCCTGGACGAACCGGACCGGGTCATAGGTATACTTGGAGGCCAGGCCGGCGGAATAGTAGGGGGAGCTGGGAGATGCCGGCAGCGTCGCCGCCTGGGCGAAACCCCGGTAATTCTCCGACACCAGCTTGTCCCGGTCGATGGCGTAGGTCAGGTTGGCCCGAAGGCTGGCGTTGTCCTTGAAGACGTCGCTGTAGGCCACGTTGATGCCCAGGTACAGGAAAATGCCGTTTTCGCAGTCCCACAGCTCATAGTCGCAGCGGAAATCCGCGTAGGAGTCGGAGCAGGGGTCGGCGCAGACCAGGCCCACGTCGGAGAACTCAAACTGGTCCCGGATGGCCGCGGCGGAGTCGCAGGCCACCAGGGGGATGGCCTCGGCGGTGGCGTCCAGGTCCGGGGAGCTGCACCACCAGTCGGGGTTTTTCCGCAGCTGGGCGCCGGTGACGGTCTTTTCCAGAATGTAGGGGCCGGAGCCCAGGGGCTGGTCGGAGCTCACCTCGCTGGCCTTGACGATGGGGATATCCAGCAGCAGCGGCAGGCTCTCCATGGCCGTATCCAGGGTAAAGATGATGGCGCTGCCGGAGCCGGAGATCTCGGCGATGTGGGTGAAGCGGCCGCCGTAGTAGGCGCTCTCCTTGGCGGCACTGTAGCTGGCCAGCACGTCCTCCACCGTGATGGCGGTGCCGTCGGAGAAGGTGGCGTCGGCCAGATACACGGTGTAGGTCTTGTAGCTCTCGGAGACCTCGTAGCGGTCGCAGAGGATGGGTACCGCCTCATAGTCCCGGTTGACGCTGAACAGGCCCTGGTACACCAGGGAGAACAGGACCCGGTTGGTGTAGTCCTTGCAGGTCAGGGGATTCAGGGAGCGGTCGGCGTAGTAGGCCAGGGAGAATTCCTGGGGCTCCGCTTCCTCATCGGAAGACTGCTCGGCGATGTCGCTGTCGCCGTAGACCAGCGCGTCGCCGTGGGGGACATAGGGGGTGTTTTCCGCGGCGCAGCCGGAGAAAAGGCCCAGCAGCAGCGAAAGACAGAGGGTCAGGATCGCGGTACGTTTCATACGCTTCCCTCCTTACATACAATAATGGCGCCCTGGGAGCCCCGGATCCCCTTGGTGACCCGGTGGGACCAGAAGCGGTCCGGCTGACACATGGTGCAGTCGGGGCTGATCTCGATGTGCCGCACACCGGCCTTTCTCAGCCACAGGGCGTTGATCTCTTTCAGATCCACATGGAATTTTTCGCCCCGCTCTTCGATGAAGGGCCGGGCTTCCTCGCCCAGGACGGCCAGCATGGCCTCCGGGACGTCGGCGTCGGTCTCGAAGCAGCACTTCGAGAGGTTCGGGCCGATGGCGGCCCGGATGTTTTCAGGCTCGCAGCCATACTCCCGGACCATGGCTTCCACGGTTTTCAGGGCGATGGCGGAGGCGGTGCCCCGCCAGCCCGCATGGGCCGCGCCCACGGCCCCGGTGACGGGATCGTGGAAAAGGATCGGGGTGCAGTCGGCGGTGAAGATGGTCAGGGCCAGGCCGGGGGTGTTGGTGACCAGGGCGTCGCACTCGGGGTAATCCCGGTGGAAGCACCCGCGGCAGTCGGCCCGGGTGACGGGACGGACCCAATTGGTGTGGGTCTGCCGGGTCAGCACCAGATCCTCCAGGGAAAAGCCTAAAGCGTCCCCCAGGATCCGGAAATTTTCCGCCACATTTTCCGGCTTTTCGTCCAGCTTCATGGCGATATTCATGCTGGCCAAAGCCCCTGTGCTCACCCCGCCGAAGCGTGTGGTGAAGCAATGGGGGACGGAGATGCCTTCGGCGGTTAAGATTTCCAATGTGCCGGTTTTTTGAATCATAATCATGTTGTGTACCTTAGAATGATCGGCGCGCCGTGCCTTCCCCCGGGGGGAAGGTGGCAGCCCGAAGGGCTGACGGATGAGGAACGGCGATGACTCAAACTACTGTTTGCACTTCGAAAGAGCGGTTCTTGTCCGTTCGTTGACCGTCAAATCAATATATTCGCAAACATTTTGAAATTGTCGAAGGATATCAAGATTTGAAAACCGAAGGACCAGAATGCCAAGTGAATTCAGATAGCTTGTCCGTTCCGCGTCAGCGTGGATACCCGACAATTCATAATGCTGTGAACCATCCAGTTCGATTGCGAGCTTTGCTTTGTGACAGTAAAAATCAACGATATAATTGCCGATTTTATACTGACGGCGGAATTGAATGGGATAGTGCCGCAAAAAGTTGTACCAAAGGAGATTCTCTTCCTTTGTCTGATTTTTGCGCAGTTGCTGGGAAAGTGGAGTTAATTTCCGGTTCTGTTCCATAGCGATTTCCTCCGCCCGTTGCTGCGTACTAATGGGAAAGATGTCGCCGTTCCTCATCCGACCCGCCTGGCGGCGGGCCACCTTCCCCCCGGGGGAAGGTATATGGGGCGCGGTGCTTATTCGCCCATCTTGTCTTTCTGCATACAGCACTTCTTATACTTTTTGCCGCTGCCGCAGGGGCAGGGGTCGTTGGGGCCGACCTTCTTTTCCTTGCGGACGGGCTGCTTTTTGACGGCGGTCTTGGTGGCGGCGGCGGTGCCGGTCTCCTGGGCCACACGCTCCCGCTTGACCTCCTGCTGGGGCCGCAGCTGCACCAGGAACATCCGGCGGACCGTCTCCTCCCGAATGGCGGCAACCATGGCCTGGAACATCTCATAGCCCTCTTCCTTGTAGGCGATGACCGGGTCATGCTGGCCGTAGGCCCGCAGGCCGATGCCCTGCTTCAGGTCGTCCATGGCGTCGATGTTGTCCATCCAGTATTCGTCCACCACCCGGAGCATGACCACCCGCTCCAGCTCCCGCATGACGGCGGGGGTGTAGGCCGCTTCCTTGGCCTCGTAGGTCTTGACGGCGAGACCGTAGATCTCGTCGGTGACGGCGTCGGCGCCGGCGCCGTTGGCGGGGCTCCATTCCCCTCTGGGGAAGTAGATGCCCTGGAACTTTGCCAGCAGGGTCCGGGCGGTGTCGTCGTCCAGGATGCCGCCGGATTCGGCCAGCGTGTCCGCCACGGTGGACTCCACCAGCTTCCGGAGCATATTCATCATATTCTCCCGCAGGTCCTCGCCGTCCAGCACCTTCTGACGCTGGGCGTAGATCACCTCACGCTGGGTGTTCATGACGTCGTCGTATTCCAGCACGTTCTTGCGGACCCGGAAGTTGCGGCTTTCCACGTTCTTCTGGGCGTTTTCCACGGCGTTGCTGAGGATCTTGGCGTCGATGGGGGTGTCCTCGTCCAGGCCCAGGGAATCCATCATGCCCATGATCCGGTCGGAGGAGAACAGGCGCATCAGGTCGTCCTCCAGGCTCAGGTAGAAGCGGCTCTCGCCGGGGTCGCCCTGACGGCCGGCACGGCCACGGAGCTGGTTGTCGATCCGGCGGGACTCGTGGCGCTCGGTGCCGATGATGTACAGGCCGCCGGCGGCTCTGACCTTCTCTGCGTAATCCTTGATCTGCGCCCGGAAGCCCATCAGCAGCTCCTCGTACTGCTGCCGCACCGCCAGGATCTCTTCGTTGTCGGTCTCGGCGTAGGAGTCGGCCTCCGCGATCAGCTCCTCGGCGACGCCCTGCTTGCGCAGCTCGTTTTTCGCCATATACTCGGCGTTGCCGCCCAGCACGATGTCGGTACCACGGCCTGCCATGTTGGTGGCGATGGTGACGGCGCCGAAGTGGCCGGCCTGGGCCACGATCTGGGCCTCCTGCTCATGGTACTTGGCGTTCAGGACGCTGTGGGGGATGCCCTCCCGCTTCAGCAGCTTGCTGAGAAGCTCGCTCTTTTCGATGGAGATGGTGCCCACCAGCACGGGCTGGCCCTTGGCGTGGCACTCCTTCACCTGGGCGATGATGGCCCGGAATTTGCCCATCTCGGTCTTGTAGACCACGTCGGGGTGGTCGGCCCGGATGACGGGCTTGTTGGTGGGGATCTCCACCACGTCCAGATGGTAGATGGTGGCGAATTCCTCCTCCTCGGTCAGGGCGGTGCCGGTCATGCCGGAGAGCTTGTCGTAGAGGCGGAAGAAATTCTGGAAGGTGATGGTGGCGAGGGTCCGGCTCTCGCTGGCGACCACCACGCCCTCCTTGGCTTCGATGGCCTGGTGCAGGCCTTCATTATAACGTCTGCCGTACATCAGGCGGCCGGTGAACTCGTCCACGATGATGATCTGGCCGTCCTTGACGACATAGTCGATGTCCTTCTTCATCAGGCCCCGGGCCTTCATGGCCTGGTTGATGTGATGGGAAAGGGTGGTGTTCTCGGCGTCCGCCAGGTTCTCCACGCCGAAGTAGCGCTCCGCCTTGGCGATGCCGCTGGCGGTGAGGGAGACGGTGCGGGCCTTCTCGTCCACGAAGTAGTCGCAGTCGTAGTCGTCCTGGACCTCCTTGTCCTCGGTCTTGGCGAAGACCTGGCGGCGGAGGGTGGAGACGAAGTAGTCGGCCATCTCATAGAGCTTGGAGGAATCCTCGCCCTTGCCGGAGATGATCAGGGGGGTACGGGCCTCGTCGATGAGGATGGAGTCCACCTCGTCCACGATGGCGAAGTAATGGCCCCGCTGGACCAGCTCCGTCTTGTAGATGGACATATTGTCCCGGAGGTAGTCAAAGCCCAGCTCGTTGTTGGTGCAGTAGGTAATGTCGGCGGCATAGGCCTCCCTCCGCTCGGCGGGCTTCATGCCGGGGATGATCAGGCCCACGGTCAGGCCCAGATAGCGGTGGACCTTGCCCATCCACTCGGAGTCACGCTTGGCCAGGTATTCGTTGACGGTGACCACATGGACGCCCTTGCCCGTCAGGGCGTTCAGATAGCAGGGCAGGATGGCCACCAGGGTCTTGCCCTCGCCGGTCTTCATCTCGGCGATGCGGCCCTGGTGCAGGATGATGCCGCCGATGAGCTGGACGGGATAGGGGCGCATACCCAGGACCCGGTCCGCGGCTTCCCGGACGGTGGCGAAGGCCTCGGGGAGGATGTCGTCCAGGGTCTCGCCCTTGGCCAGGCGCTCCTTGAATTCGGGGGTCTTGGCCTTCAGCTGTTCCTCGGACAGCTGCTTATATTCCTCTTCCAGCGCCAGGATCTTGTTGACCAGCGGCTGGATCTGTTTCAGCTCCCGCTGAGAGCGGGTGCCGAAGATCTTCGTAAACAGTCCCATGTAAGAATCTCCTTTAAAATACAAATGGCGATATAAAACCAATTTAAGGTATTATAGCACACTTGTAAAGGGAATTGAAGACGAAAGTGTGAATTAATCGTGATGGAGATTTTTGCGGGCGGATATCCCGCGCCGCCGTATTTTCTGCCGGGATCTGTTGCAACGGCGGCGGTTTTGTGGTAAAATAACGCATATTCGATCTCCGGCATGATAAATTCGCTCTGAGGTGATATATACAATGGAAAGATTCCTGAATGTTCCCTGCGGGGAGCTGCAGGTCCCCTGCAAGATCTATGAGCCCGGCTACGGCGAGATCACCCGGGTGGTCATCGGCGTCCACGGCTTCGGCGGCGACAAGGACAGCTCCGTCATCGCCGCCATCGGCGAAGAGATGGGCTTTTATAAGACCGCCACGGTCTCCTTTGACTTTCCCGGCCATGGCGACAGCCCCATGCCCGCCCGGACACTGAACCTGAAAAGCGCCACGGACAGCCTGATGACCGCGGTGGAGCTGGCCCGGCGGATCTTCCCCCGGGCGGAGGAATGGTGCGTCTTCGCCACCAGCTACGGCGCCTATGTGACGCTGCTGGCTATGGACGAGCTGAAGGAAAAGCTGGGACACATCAAGCTGGCCCTCCGGGCCCCGGCGGTGCGGATGGCGGAGACCTTCCTGACCATGGCCCGGCTCAGCGAGGAGCAGTTTCTGAAGAAGGGCCGGGTGGTCTGCGGCTATGACCGGATGATGGAGGTGCCCTACAGCTTCTACGAAGAGCTGGCCACCCACAACGCCATGGCGAATTACGATATGCCCATGATGATCCTCCAGGGCGACCGGGACGACATCGTGCTGCCCCATGACGTGGAATTTTTCCGCCTGCTGAACGAGCAGTCGAAGCTGGTGCTGTTCCCCGGAACGGACCACCGCTTCAAGGGCGAGGGCGAGCTGGACATGATCGTGGACCTGGCCCGGGACTGGTTCCTGTGCGAGGACGTGCTGCTGAGCGAGTGGCAATAAAGATTACCCCCCGGATGCCCAGGCATCCGGGGGTTTATGTTGTCGGGGGGATGTTAAATTGCGGTTTCGCGTTCCATTACGCACCGCAGTTGTCATCCCGAGCGGAATGAAATGGAGTCGAGGGATCTACGCATTTCGTTGAGATTTGCAGTAAAAATCGGTGCCAGGATCCTTCGACTCGCTGACGCTCGCTCGGGATGACAGCGTTGTTGGTAATCTTCGGATTGCACGCCAAACCCCAATGTAAAATTTGAGATACACCGAGAAACCCCGGATGCCTGGGCATCCGGGGCGCTCTCATTTTTTCAGACCCGATACAGCCGCTTTCCGTTTTCCGTGGTGATATGGTGGACCTCCTCCACCGTCAGGCCACGGAGCTGGGCCAGCTTTTCGGCCATGCGGTACAGCTTCCCGGGGTCGTTGCGCTTGCCCCGGAAGGGCTCGGGGGCCATATAGGGGCAGTCGGTCTCCAGGACGATCCGGTCCAGAGGGATGGACGACGCCACCTCCACCGCCTTGCGGGCGTTTTTGAAGGTCAGCACGCCGGTGAAGCCGATGTACCAGCCCCGGTCCACCAGCTGCCGGGCCATTTCCGCCGAGCCGGAATAGCAGTGGAACACGCCCGTGACGCCGGGGAAATCCCGGACCACGTTCATGCCGTCCTCGTGGGCCTCCCGCTCGTGGACGATGACGGGCAGGTCCAGCTCCCGGGCCAGCTCCATCTGGGCCCGGAAGGCCTTCAGCTGGATATCCCGGGGGATGTCCTCGTAGTGGTAATCCAGGCCGATCTCGCCGATGGCCTTGATCTTCGGATTGCTTGCGCACAGAGTCCTGTAGGCTTCCAGGACTTCTTCGTTGACCTCGTCGGCGGCGTCGGGGTGGGAGCCCACGGCGGCGTAGATGTAGGCGTATTTTTCCGCCAGGGCGGCGGCGTTCCGGGAGGAAGCCAGGCTGCAGCCGGGATTCATCACCAGGGCCAGTCCCTGCCCGGGCAGCGAGGAGAGCAGCTCCTCCCGGTCGCAGTCAAATGCCCGGTCGTCCATATGGGCGTGGGTGTCGAACAGCATAGATGTACTCCTTGTACAATAGAATTCGTAATCGTTACGTTTCGGGCGACCGCAAGGGTCGCCCCTACGCCTTGGATTCAGCAGAGCGATAAGCGACAATTCACCCCTCCAGCAGGGCTACATAGCAGCCGTCGATCTCCCGGATCCGGGGATCGTCGGGGGAAAAATCCGTGTGGTTGGGATAGCCCCGGAGGCCTTCGCCGGTGAGCTTGGCGGCGGCTTCCTTCAGTACCCACAGCCGCAGCAGGGCGGCGCGGCGGTCCGGCGCGGCGTCATAGCGGGCCTTCTCGGCGGGGGAGAGGATCTTCTCCGCCAGCCGGGGGCTGATTCTACGGTCCATCTCCTCGGCGTCGATGCCCACGGGGGATTCCGACAGGGCGCAGAAGGCGTGGGAATCGGTGTGGGTGATGGAAAAATGGAGGGGGGAAGCCTCGAAATAGGGCTTGCCCCGGTCTGTGACGGCGATCTTCGGCAGCGCCTGTCCGGTTTTCCGGAAATACAGCCCGGCGAGCAATTCCCGGCCCACCTCATGGCCGCCGCGGCCCTCCAGCCGGGCGCCGGCAAGGAGGGGCTCACTCATCGGCATCGATGATGTCCGGGCGGTGGCTGCCGTCTTCGATGGCCTTCTGCTCCCGGTAGGTGCCCAGGGCGTTCACGACGCCGATGACGATCAGCACCACGCCACAGATATTCAGGATGATGCGGCTGAGGGTCCGGGGCAGCAGGAACAGCAGGATGCCCGCGGCCAGGGTCACCCCCGCGACGATCAGGCTGTCCCGGTAGGGTAGGTCCGCGTCCCGCTTCTGGAGGGCCTGCCGGACGCCGGAAGCGCCGAAGCAGACCAGGAAGATACCCAGGAACCGGCCCAGGGTATCCGCCAGCACCATGGGGAAGGACACCACGAAGATGCCGAGGCCCAGGCAGATCACCGCGCCCACGATGGCCCGGGTCCGGTCAGGCGCCGCGCCCAGCACCCCGCGCAGGAGCCCCGCAGCGCCGGCGATGATGGCGATCCAGCCCACCGCCTTGGCGATCAGGGCGGAAGCGGTATCGGGGCTGAACAGCAGGAGCAGTCCGGCCAGGGCCAGCAGCGCCGGCCCGGCATACAGCCGGAGCAGATGGATGATACGGTCTTTATTCATGGAGATCACCTCTTTCTGCGTATACTATACCCCGATTTCGGGGAGGTGTCAAATTGTAGTTTGACGTTCCGATGGCTGCTGTGGCGCGGGAGCGCCCATGCCTCCCTCTGACGAGGGAGGTGGCTCGGCGTAAGCCGAGTCGGAGGGAGAGAAAGCGTTGCAATTACCGCAATGCTAGACGGAACGTTTTCTCTCCCCCCAGTCACCTTCGGTGACAGCCCCCTCGTCAGAGGGGGCCGTGGGTGCAGTGCAAACTGTAAGATAAATTACAATTCACCCCCCAAACAAAATAAAATGGGCGCCCCGGTTGGGCAATGTCACTAAGTTAGCGACATTGGTGTGAAAGCAAGTCCCACAACGAATGAGTGCATCCCGCGAGGGATGCACTTTTTCAGCAAAAAGGGCATGACAAGTAAGCGGATCGAAAAATCCGC
>JAFUMG010000007.1 GCA_017473225.1 Oscillospiraceae bacterium
GCCCTCGGCTCCCTCTCTGAGGGAGCTGGCAAAAATCTTTGATTTTTGACTGAGGGAGTGTCGTGTGGACGTCAGGGCACTCCCCCAGTCACGCTGTTCGCGTGACAGCCCCCTCATGGAGGGGGCCAAGGCATCTAACCATCAAAGCGCTAAACTGCAATTTAAAATCCCTGAACAAGTGAAAATGACGGCGAAATTTCCTTCGCCGTCGTTTTGATTCCGTTAAATACCAGCCAGCTTCTTCAGCTCGGGGACCAGGTCGGTCTCCTCCCAGGGTCTGCCGGCCACGCCGAAGTGGCCTTCGGCGGCGGTGGGGGCATAGATGGGCCGGCGCAGGTCCAGCTTGCGGATGATGCCCGCAGGGGTCAGGTCCACGCACTTACGCAGGAACTCGGTCATCTTCTCATCGGGCACGATGCCGGTGCCGTAGCTGTCCACCCGGACGGAGACAGGCTCGGCGACGCCGATGGCGTAGGCCAGCTGCACCTGGACCTGGCTTGCCAGGCCAGCGGCAACCAGATTCTTGGCCATATAGCGGGCCATGTAAGCGCCGGAGCGGTCCACCTTGGTGGGGTCCTTGCCTGAGAAGGCGCCGCCGCCGTGGGAGAAATAGCCGCCGTAGGTGTCCACGATGATCTTACGGCCGGTCAGGCCGGTGTCGCCGTTGGGGCCACCGATGACGAAATTGCCGGTGGGGTTGATGTGGATATGGGCCACATCCGCGATATCAAAGCCGTACTTGGCCAGAACGGGGGCGATGACGCCCTCCCGGACATACTTGCGCAGCTCTTCGATCTCAAAATCGGCGGAGTGCATGATGGAGACGACCACGGTGTCGATGCCCAGGACCTTGCCGTCCTCGGCATATTCCACGGAAACCTGGGTCTTGCCATCGGCCCGGAGCAGGTCGTTGCTGCGGACGCACTCGGTCAGGCGGTTGGCCAGGGCTCTCGCCAGCGCCACGGGCAGGGGCATCAGCTCGGGGGTCTGGGTGCAGGCGCCGCCGAACATCATACCCTGGTCACCGGCGCCGCCCACCTCATCGTTGGTGCCCAGCGCGATATCAGCGGACTGGGTGTGGATGCGGCACTGGATCTCCACGGTGTCGGCGTCGAAGCCGTCGCCGGGGTAGACATAGCCGATCTTGCGGATGGCTTCTCTCGCCACGGCCTTGTAGTCCACCACGGCCTTGGTGGTGATCTCGCCGCAGATCAGGCAGAAGTCGGTGGTGACCATGGTCTCGCAGGCCACACGGGAGCCGGGGTCCTGCTGAAGGCAGGCGTCCAGGATGGCGTCGGAGATAGAATCGGCGACCTTGTCAGGGTGGCCGTTGGTAACACATTCAGAGGTAAAGAGTCTTTTTTCCATTGTTTTTATTCCTTTCGATTCTATTTTCTACCGGACCTGCGACAAAAACATTTCTCAAGATGACAGCAAGAGATTTTCGTGCAAATCAAATGACAGAAGCCGAAGGAATACTTTGTGTATTTCGAGGTTTCTGTCATGCGGAGTTGCGCGGAAAGATCTGCTGCTCAGCTGAGAAAGATTTTTGGAGCTGGTCCTAAACAAAAAACCGCACACCGAAGATTCGATGTGCGTGAATCGAATCCTCATCTTTCGTCTGCCGCCGGATTTGGCACCTTGAATAAACAGGTTGCCGGGTTTCATCGGGCCGTTCCCTCCACCGCTCTTGATAAGGCTTGTATGCAGTTTGCGATTAAATTATACTCATTTCTTCCGTTTTGTCAATACCTTTTTCGATTATTTTCTCTTCAAATTGTTAACAATTCCGCTATAGACTTTTTTCCCCCGAACTGATAAAATGTGCATAAGCTATATTTAGGAGTTGAGTTCACTTTGAAGAATCTGCGACGGAACTTCGAGCGTTTCTGCTTTCAGCACCGGAACAAGGGCATCCCCAACCTGATGCTCTACATCGTCCTCGGCAACGCTCTGGTATACCTGTACACTCTGGTCACCGACAGCAATCTGCTGTACTATCTGCTGTGCTTCGACCGGGCATCCATCCTCCGGGGCCAGGTCTGGCGGCTGATCACCTATCCCCTGACCTATGGCTACGGCTACCAGCTTCTGCTGCTGGCGGTCTCCCTGTTCTGCTATTATTCGCTGGGACGGGCCATGGAAAATGTCTGGGGCACCCTGAAATTCAATCTGTTCTACCTCTGCGGCATCGTCATGATGGACATCTACTGCATGATCTTCGGCGGCTACGCCAGCGTGGGCTATCTGAACCTGAGCCTGTTCCTGGCCTATGCCACCATGTATCCCCAGTCCCAGTTCCTGCTGTTCTATATCATCCCCGTGAAGGCCTGGATCTTCGCGCTGGTGGATCTGGCGATCGTGCTTTACGGCCTGTTTGCCTATCCCTTCCCGGACAATCTGTTCTCCGTCATCTCCCTTGCCAACTATTTCCTGTTCTTCGGCAAGGATGTGCTGAACGTGATCCCCCTCTCCTGGCGGGCCAATGCCAGCCGGCTCTTCCGCAGGGCAAAGAAGGGCCCCAAGAAGGCCAAGGTCATCCCCTTCCCCGATGCCGGCTCCTACGAAGCCAGCGTCGCCCGTCCCGAAGCGCCCTACACCCACAAGTGCACCGTCTGCGGCCGCACCGATGTGACCAACCCGGAGCTGGAATTCCGCTATTGCTCCCGCTGCAAGGGCTACTACTGCTATTGCGAGGACCACATCAGCAATCACGCTCATGTTGAATGATCCAACGCCTCCCACACCGGGAGGCGTTTCTTCTTGACATGGGCCCGATCCTATGCTATTCTATATTTAACAATTAGGTTAAATGTTAAACGAGGTGATGCTGAATGAGCCTTCAAACCACCCTCCGGGCCCTGGCGGACCCCATCCGCCGGGAGATATTGAACCTGCTGAAAAACGGCCGGATGTCCGCCGGCGAGATCGCCGACCACTTCCCCGTCACCGGAGCCTCCATCTCCCGGCACCTGTCGGTGCTGAAGGAGGCGGACCTGATCCGGGACACCCGGGAAGGAAAATTCATCTACTACGAGCTGAACGCCTCCGTGCTGGAGGAGATCATGCTGTGGATCACTGATCTGAAAGGAGAATAAGCCATGATGAAAGAGAACAAAAAGCAGCTGATCGTTTCATCCATCATCATTCTGCTGCCCATCCTCATCGGTCTGCTTTTGTGGAACCGCCTGCCTGACACCGTTGCTACCCACTGGGGCGCGGACGGAACCGCCGACGGCTGGGGCAGCAAAGCCTTTGCCGTATTCGCTCCGCCCCTGATCCTGCTGGCAACCCACTGGCTGTGCGTCCTGGTCACCTCCGCCGACCCGATAAACAAAAAACACAATGCAAAAGCAAAGAAAATGGTACTGTGGACGATCCCCATCGTATCGCTCTTCTCCTCTGCCATGCTCTATGGAACCGTGCTGGACGCGAAGCTGAATATGGCATCCATCACCTTTGCCGTGGTGGGGCTCCTGTTCTTGGGACTGGGCAATTACCTGCCTAAGGTCAGGCAGAACTATACCATCGGCATCAAAGTTCCCTGGGCGCTGCACAATGAGGAAAACTGGAACGCGACCCACCGCTTCGGCGGAAAGGTCTGGGTCATCGGCGGACTGGCGCTGCTGCTCCTGTCCTTCCTGCCCATGAATTTCACCATGGTTCTGATGGTGATCATTCTGCTGGTCATGGGCTTCACTCCCATGATCTACTCCTATCTGTACTATAGAAAGCAGGTCGCGGGCTGTACGGCCTCCGTATCCGAAATTCCGGCAGAGGTTCAGAAGCAGAACTCCGCCATTCTGAAAGGCACCCTGATCTTTCTCGTCATCATTTTCGCAATCCTGGGCTTTCTGCTCTTCAGCGGCCACATTGATGTGATTTACGAAGCCGATTCCTTCACACTGGATCCCAGCCAGTGGAACAGCTTGACGGTAGACTACGAGGACATCGAAGCCATCGAATACCGGGACGGTAATGTGGAAGGCACCCGAACCTGGGGCCTTGGCAGCTTCCGCCTGCTGCTGGGCAGCTTCGAGAACGAGGAATTCGGCAGCTACACCCGCTACACCTATTACCGGCCCGAAGCCTGCGTCATCCTGACCGTCGAGGGAAAGACCCTGGTCATCAGCGGCGCGGACGCCGCGGAAACCGCCGAAATCTACGAAGAACTCAGCTCCAGAATGGAGGGTTAATATGGGCTACTGGATCTTTATGACCTGCATGTGCCTGCTGGTCCCCGGCATTCTCATTGCCGTCGGCAGCGTTTTCCGGAACAAAGTGCCGAAGGATATCAACCCCATCTACGGCTACCGCACCGCCATGTCCATGAAAAACAAAGACACCTGGGAATTCGCCAACATTTGTTTCGGGAAGCTGGCCTGGAAATGGGGCTTGATCATGCTGGTCCTCAGCTTCATCCCCATGCTGGCCGTGATCTTTGCCAGCGAAGCGGTGGTAAGCACCGTCGGCAGCATCCTGGTGGCATTGCAGCTCATCCCACTGCTCGGTATGATCCCGGTGGTGGAACGGGCGCTGAAAAAGGAATTCAACCAAAACGGCACCCGCCGCGGCGGGGAAGGAAAATAGAGTGCGTGTTTCAAATTGTAGTTTAGCGTTCTGTTCGGCGGCGCAGCCGCCCTCGGCTCCCTCTCTGAGGGAGCTGGCAAAAATCTTTGATTTTTGACTGAGGGAGTGTCGTGTGGACGTCAGGGCACTCCCCCAGTCATGCTGTTCGCGTGACAGCCCCCTCATGGAGGGGGCCAAGGCATCTAACCAGCAAAGCGCTAAACTACAATTTGCGCCTTTCCACAACATATAGACCCCTCCAGGAGGGGATGGCAAAAGGCCGCGGAGATCCGCGGCCTTTTGGTGCTTTATGAACTTATTCGGCCAGCATGGCGGTGATCATGGTGTCGACCATGCTGAGGGCTCTGGGCATGTGGAAGGGGCCCTTGAAGGTGCTGCCCTTGGTGGAAGGCATGGTGGGCTTGCCATCGCGGCGCAGATAACCGTACCACTCGCCGTACTCGGGATCGGAGAAGTACTTCTTGACGTAGTCCATGCAGCGCTTGAACCAGCTCAGGTAGTACTCGTCGCCGGTGTCCTTATAAGCCATCATGGAAGCGATCATGATCTCGTTGTGGGGCCACCACAGCTTCATGTCATGCTCGTAAGCCTCGGGGGGATTGCCCAGGCAGTCGATGAAGTACAGCAGGCCCTCGTACTCCTGGTCCCAGCCGTGCTCGATGGCCTGGCGGAAGATGTGCTCAGCCTTGGCGTGGAGCTCCTTGTCGCCCTTGAGGTTGGCGAACTCCATCAGGAACCAGCTGCACTCGATATCGTGGCCGGGGTTGACGATACGGCCCTCGGTGATGTCGCCGCGGAACTCGCCGTTGGGGCCCACATTCTCCAGGGTGCAGCCCATCTCGGGCTTGTAGTGGTAGGTCAGGATGTCATGGACGCAGGACGCGGAACGGGCGTCGTAGAGCTCCGCATTGGCGGGGTCAACACGGCGCATCACGGCGGTGACGTTCAGCAGGATCATGGGGATGCCCAGGGCGCGGCCGGAGCGGGTCTCGGCAATGGTCTTGGGGCCCATGCCCACGGGGTCCTCGCCGCCCTGGCTCAGGTTCCAGTAGATCTCGTAGGCGCGCTTGGCGCGGTTCAGGTGCTCCTCCTCGCCGGTGACGCCGTAGTACTCGGCATTGGCGATGCAGTAGAAGGCCTCGGAGAAATAGTAGCGGCGCTGGCGCAGAGGCTTGCCGTCAGCGGTAACGGTGAAGTACATACGGCCGTCGGCATTGGGATTGATGCAGTACTTCTCCAGGAAATCCAGGCAGGACTTGGAGGCTTCCAGCCATTCGGGCTTCGCGCCGTACAGGTGGCACATATAGGCGAAGATCCAGCCGCAGCGGCCCTGCATCCAGACGCTCTTGTCGGTGGAGTAGATCTTGCCGGTGCGGTCCAGGCAGGTATAGACGCCGCCATGCTCACGGTCGATGCCCTTCTCCAGCCAGAAGTTCAGGCTGGTATTCAGCTCGTCACGGATCCATTTCTGAGTTTCCTGTAAGTAGGTCTTATCCATTGGTAAATACCCCTTTTCCATGATTTATTCTTGCAGCGGAAAGCTGCCGGATTCTGTCTTTATTATAACATACGGAAAATAGTTTTCAATATGGTTCATGAAAAATTAATTCCCGGTCCGGTGCTGTTTTTGCTCTGGCGGCGTGAAGACTATTGGAATTTTGAGCCGGATGTGTTATAATGATAAAAATCTGTACCCGTGATGGAGGTAACACTATGAGCAGAGCAGACGAACTTTACCGGCAGACATGCCTGGACATTCTGAATAACGGCTTTTCCGACGAGGGACTGGAGGTCCGGCCCCATTGGGCGGACGGCACCCCCGCCCATACCATTAAGAAATTCGGCGTGGTGAACCGCTATAATCTGGCGGAGGAATTCCCCATCATGACCCTGCGCCGCACCTACTGGAAGAGCGCCGTGGACGAGCTGCTGTGGATCTGGCAGAAGAAATCCAACCGGATCGCCGATCTGGGCAGCCATGTCTGGGACGAGTGGGCCGGTGAAGACGGCACCATCGGCAAGGCCTACGGCTATCAGCTTGGCATCAAGCACCACTATAAGGAGGGTGACTTCGACCAGGTGGACCGGGTGCTGTATGACCTGAAGCACAATCCCGCTTCCCGCCGGATCCTGACCAATATCTATAATTTTGAAGATCTCCATGAGATGAACCTGTACCCCTGCGCCTACTCCATGACCTTCAACGTCACCGGCGATACCCTCAACGGCATTCTGAACCAGCGGTCCCAGGATATGCTCACCGCCAACAACTGGAACGTGGTCCAGTATTCCGTTCTGATGCACATGATGGCCCAGGTCTCGGGCCTGAAGGTGGGCGAGCTGGTCCATGTCATCGCCGACTGCCACATCTACGACCGGCATATCCCGGCAGTGAAGGCCATGCTGGAACGGGAGGGCTTTGATGCCCCCAAGTTCTCTATCGATGAGAGCGTCACCGACTTTTATGCCTTCACCAAGGATTCCTTCAAAATGGAAGGCTACCAGTACCACGATTTCAAGTTTGATATTCCGATGGCAATCTGATTCTATCTATATTACCCCGTAGGGGCCGGCATCCTTGACGGCAAGCCTCGGCAGCGGCGCGTCTGGGAAGCCGCGCCCTACGGATGCAATATTGTGAGGTATTCCTATGGACTTAATTGTAGCAGTATATGACGACTGGGGCATTGGCCGGGACGGCACCCAGCCCATCGCGGTATCCGCCGACCGGAAGTTCTTCCGGGAGACCACCAAAGGCGCCATGGTCATCGTGGGCCGGAAGACCCTGGCGGATTTCCCCGGCGGCAAGCCCCTGCCCAAGCGGGTGAATGTGGTCCTGACCCGAGGGGAACTGGACACGGAGGGCGTGGTGGTCTGCCACAGCCCGGAGGAGGCGCTGGCACTGGCGAATACAGCTCAGAAGGTCTTCGTCATCGGCGGCGGCAGTGTGTACAGCCAGACGCTTCCCTACTGCGACCGGGCCTATGTGACGAAGGTCCATGTGATGCCGGAATCCGATACCTTCCTGGCTGATCTGGACAAGGACCCGGCGTGGGAGCTGGCGGAGATCCTGCAGTCCGGGGAAGAGGACGGCATTGCCTACGAGATGTGCCTGTATCAGAGAAAGTAATTTTCCGGGGCGGAGCTATGCTCCCCGCCCCGCGGTTTGTGCGCAAAGAAAGGGAACGGCTTAGTCGTTCCCTTTTTCTGTGAATTTGGAATTTAAAATTGTAGTTTAGCGCTTTGATGGTTAGATGCCTTGGCCCCCTCCATGAGGGGGCTGTCACGCGAACAGCGTGACTGGGGGAGTGCCCTGACGTCCACACGACACTCCCTCAGTCAAAAATCAAAGATTTTTGCCAGATCCCTCAGAGAGGGAGCCGAGGGCAGCTGCGCCGCCGCACGGAACGATAAACTACAATTTGAATCCCCCACGCCTAAAAAATCCCGTGAGCGTTGCTCACGGGATTTTTAATCACGATTTACTTCACATAGTCCATGCAGACCCAGCCCAGGTCGGTGCGGCCCCAAGCGCGGCCGTTGACGCTTACCTGCTCCAGGATCACGATGATGTTGCCCCGCTTGTAATCGGCAACCTTTTCGTACTCGGTGCCCGCGCCCGCGCGGATGTTCAGGGTGTCAGAAGCGACGGTCTTCACCACGGCGCCCTTCACAGAGGTGGCTTCGTCCAGCTGGATGTAATACAGGCTGATCCAGCCCTGCGCCGTGCGGCCCCAGGTGGTGCGGCTGACATTGGTCCGCTCCAGGATCTCCACACGGGTGCCCCGGGCCAGCGTCGCCACCTGGTCATAATTCGTGCCGGGGCCGCTGCGGACCCGCAGGCTGTCGGTATTGACCACCGTACCGGTGAGGGTCACGTCGGAATCAGTGCCGGACACGGTACCGGAAGAGCCGGAGCCGCTGCCGGTATCGGCAGTACCGGAGCCGGTGCCCGCGGGGCCGCTATCCGTGCTGCCGGAATCGGGAATGATGCCGCTTTCCAGCTGCAGGTAGTCCGTGTGGACCCAGCCCTGAGAGATCCGGGCCCAGATCTTGCCGTTGGACAGCTGCAGCAGCTGCAGGACCTGAACCTGGGTACCTGCCGCCAGCTGGCCCACCTTGGCATAGTTGGTGCCAGCGCCGCTGCGGATATTGACCTTCGTGCAATTCACGACGGTGCCCATGACCGCGGTGCCGCTGTCGGAGGAAGCGGTCTCATCCAGCTTCACATAGTTCATATGGATCCAGCCCTGGGCGATACGGCCCCAGACGGAGCCGCGGACCACGGTATAGTCATAGATCTCGACCCTGGTGCCGCTGGTCAGGCTGCCGATGCACTCGTAATTGGTGCCGGCGCCCGCGCGGATCCGCAGGGTGGCGCAGTTGAACACCGTGCCGGTGTCGATGACCTCGGTCTTATCCTTGGAACCCTCGGACTCGGAGGGAGCGGTAGTTTCCGTGGAGGCGGTGGTCTCAGTGGGTGCGGTAGTCTCCTCAGGCACCTTGTCCTCCACCACAGGGGTCACTTCGATATAGTTGGAATGGACCCAGCCGCCGCTGAACTGATACCAGATCTTGCCGTTGACGGTGGTCTGGCCGATGATCTGGATGGTATCGCCGCCCGCCAGCGTACCGGCCTTGGGATAGTTGGTACCCGGGCCGCTGCGGACATTCAGCTTGCTGGTCTTGACGACGGTGCCGATGCCGGTAACCGCCGCGGACTCGTTGGACTGCTCCGTGGATACAGTCTTATAATCGGTATAATCCAGGCAGATCCAGCCGCCGCTGAACTTGCCCCACAGGTAGATGCCGCCCTCCTGGACGCCGGTGATGGTCAGCTGCTGGCCCTTATAGGCCTTGCCCACCTTCTGATACTTGGTGCCGGGGCCGAAGCGGATGTTCACTTCGCTGTGGGTCACGGTGACGGTCAGGGGATCTTCCAGAGTCTCGATGGGCTCGATCTCCTCGGAAGCCTCGGTCAGGCTGATCCAGCCTCCCTCAGACAGCTTGCCCCATTTGGCGCCGGCAGCGTCCACATAGTCCGCCACAATGGTGACCTCCGCGCTGGCACCCAGCTTCTTCACCTCCGCGGCCTCCACGCTGGGCTGCTCCCGGACGATCTGGCTGCCATCGGGGGCAGCGTACAGGGTGTAATTCGCGGCAACGCCCAGAACCTTGCCGTTTTCATCCACGCTGCCGTCTCCCTGCTGCCAATGGGCATAGAGGGTCGTGCCGGCGGTGGCGGTATTCAGGGCGGTGATCCACTTGCCGCCTTCCGCCGCCGAATACCAGCCCAGAAAGCGGTAGCCGGTCTTGGTGGGCTCCGCCTTGACGGTATCGCCGATGGCAGAGTCATAGCCCTGGATCCGGATGGTATTGGTGCAGTCGGAAATGTTGGTGTTATACAGGACATAGGTATAATTGGCGGGAACGCTGTGGGAATAGACGCCGTTGAGGTACAGGTTGGCCTCGATCAGGCGGCGCTCCACCAGGCCCAGCCGGACAGACTTGTTCTCGCCGGTGCCGGCGGTGGACCAGCGGGTGATGGCAAAGATGAAATCATTGCCGGTCTGGCCCTTGACCACCGCGTTGCGGAACATGCCCTCGGTATCGTTCATCCAGTTGGAGCCCACGTTGTATGTAAAGGAGACCAACGCGTCGAACTGGCCCTGATTCAGATTCAGGCTGTACTTGCCCGCGAACTTATTGACCTTGCTTTCCACCTCCACAAGGTCCGCCCGCAGCAGCGCGTCGGCCTGGAGCTCGGTGATCCCGTCGGGATAATCGCCCTTCTCACAGGCAGAGCCATAGCCTACGGAATACTGGCTGTAGTCCAGCTTGGGCGTGGGCTGGAAGCCTTCCAGCTGCTTGATCAGCGAGATGCAGGCTTCGCTGGCCGTCAGCGCGGATGCCGCGCGCACATTGGTGGCAGACAGGGAAACCATGCCGAACAGCATGACCGCCGCCAGAAATGCGCATATCCATCTCTTTTTCATAAGTTTCTCTCCTTTTCAGGCATTCTTCTGGCTGTATTATACCAGAGCAGCGGCTGTATTGCAACCCTTTTGGCAAAAATAATTACAATTTGTTACGTTTTCTCCCTGTCAAAAGTTACCTTCCCGGCAGGAATTGCGCATTGACTTTCATTTTCGCCGCTGGTATACTTCATAGAGAATTACACGAAGGAGGGCTCTCCGTGGCTGAGAAGAAGGCTCTGATCGCCATGAGCGGCGGTGTTGACAGCTCCGTTGCCGCGTACCTGATGGTGCGTGACGGCTACAGCTGCACCGGCGCCACCATGCGGCTTTACAACAATGAAATGATCGGCGAGGAGCGGGAATCCACCTGCTGCAGCCTGGATGATGTGGAGGACGCCCGCAGCGTGGCCCGGCGGCTGGGTATCCCCTTCTACGTCTTCAATTTCACCGACGATTTTCACGAACGGGTCATCGCCAAGTTCATCCGCTGCTACGAATGCGGCACCACCCCCAACCCCTGCATCGACTGTAACCGCTATCTGAAATTCGACCA
Source organism: Oscillospiraceae bacterium (assembly GCA_017473225.1). Taxonomy (GTDB): domain Bacteria; phylum Bacillota; class Clostridia; order Oscillospirales; family Oscillospiraceae; genus Faecousia. The sequence continues at coordinate 11,122 of JAFUMG010000007.1, forward strand.
TCTGCTCCGCAGGGGGCTGGAGCTGGGCTGCGACTGCGTCGTCACCGGCCACTACGCCCGGATCCGCCGGGACGAAGCAACGGGACGCTATCTGCTGTACAAGGCGGCGGATCTGAGCAAGGACCAGAGCTATGTGCTCTACTCCCTGACCCAGGAGCAGCTGGCCCACACCCGGTTCCCCCTTGGGGAGCTGACCAAGGCCGAGACCCGGGCCATTGCCGAGGAGCAGGGCTTCATCAACGCCCGGAAGCACGACAGCCAGGACATCTGTTTTGTCCCCGACGGGGATTATGTGGCCTTCATGGAGCGTTACACCGGAAAGGCCTATGAGCCCGGGGATTTTCTGGATCTGGAAGGAAACGTCGTGGGCCGCCACCGGGGCGCTGTCTGCTATACCCTCGGCCAGCGGAAGGGCCTGGGCCTTGCCATGGGCGCGCCGTTCTACGTCTGCGCCAAGGATATGGAGAAGAATACCGTCACCGTGGGCCCCAACGAAGCCCTCTTCTCCACCACTCTCCGGGCCAATGACTGGAACTGGTTCCCCTTCCCCACCCTGACGGAGCCCCTGCATATCACCGCCAAGGCCCGCTACAACCAGCCCCCCCAGCCCGCCACCGTCTATCCCGAAGCCGGCGGCTTTGCCCGGGTGGTATTCGACGAGCCCCAGCGGGCCCTGACCCCCGGCCAGGCGGTAGTCCTCTACGACGGCGACATGGTCGTCGGCGGCGGCACCATCACGGAGGTCTGCCGTACGAATCCTTAACAACGCAAAAATACCCGCACAATCGGTGCGGGTATTTTTTATCCTATTTAGTTCCAGCCGGCGTCTTCGCTTTCGGCCTTGCGGCTGCGGGTCAGCAGCTCCTGGACCGCGGTCTTCACATCGGCGCCCTCATAGAGCACCTTGTAGGCGGCGTCGGTGATGGGCATCTCGATGCCCTTGGCCTTGCCCAGCTCATGGGCGGCCTTGGCGGCATAGTAGCCCTCCACCACGGCGCCCACTTCCTTCATAGCCTCCTGGACCTCCTTGCCCTGGCCGATGAGGATACCGGCCCGGCGGTTCCGGGAGTGCATGGAGGTGCAGGTGACGATCAGATCACCCACGCCGGCGAGGCCCGCGAAGGTCTCCTTCTTGGCGCCCAGCGCCACGCCCAGACGGGCGGTCTCGGTCAGGCCCCGGGTCATCAGCATGGCCTTGGTATTGTCGCCGAAGCCCAGGCCGTCGGTGATACCGGCGCACAGGGCGATGACATTCTTCAGCGCCGCGCCCATCTCCGCGCCGATGGGGTCAGAGCTGGTGTAGACACGCAGGGTATCCGCCATGAAGGCGTCCTGAACGAACTCGGCCAGAGCCTGATTCTGGCTGGCTGCCAGCAGGCCGGTGGGAATATTGATGGAAACCTCCTCGGCATGGCTGGGGCCCGTCAGGACCACCACTTCCTTGCCGGTCTCCTGGGCGACTACCTCGCTCATGCGCATATGGGTCCCGTCCTCCAGGCCCTTGGTGACGGACACCACCACGGCGTCCTCGTCGATATAGGGCTTCACGCCCCGGCAGACGCTGCGGGCGGGGAAAGAGGGGCTCGCCATGACCACCAGCTTGCAGCCGGCGGCGCAGGCGTAATCGCCGCTGATCTTCAGGCCCTCGGGCAGCACCGCGTTGGGAAGACGGATATTGCGGCGCTCATTTTCCATCTTAGGGATCAGCTCTTTTTCAAAAGTCCACATGGTCACATCGTGACCGTTCTTGCACAGGCGGATGGCCAGGGCGGTGCCCCAGGCACCGCTGCCGATAACTGCAACTTTCATTCCTTTTTTCCTTTCGAGAAGAGGTTGGTTTTCCGTTCTTCGCCCTTGATCAGGCGGACGATGTTGCCGCGGTGCATCCAGACGAGCAGCGCGCTGAGGAAGAATCCCACGAGAATGGGGAACAGGCTGTCCCGGTGGAACCAGGCATAGATAAAGCCGAAGGAGCCGGAGGACAGGATACTGCCGAGGGAAACATACTTGGTCAGCAGGTAGGCCACCAGGAAAATACCGAAGACGAACAGGCCGATGCGCCAGTCCATCATCAGCGCCACGGTGACGCCGCTGAGGATGCCCTTGCCGCCCTTAAAATTCAGCAGCGCGGGGAAATCATGTCCCAGGATCACGAACAGGCCGCCCAGCGCCACACCCTCGGTGTAATAGCCGTAGCGCTTCAGCAGCAGGCCGCCGATCAGGCAGGCCGCCACCGCCTTGCCCATGTCGATCAGAATGACAAAGACGGAAGTGGCGGAGCCATAGCTGCGGACAAAATTGGTCAGGCCGGCGTTGCCACTGCCATGGGTGCGGACATCCTCCTTGGCCACCAGGCGGCTGACGACGATGGCGCCGTTCAGATTACCCAGCAGATACGCGGCCACCGCCGTGATCACGATCGCAAGCCACATACCTTATTCCTCCTTGTCGCCCTTCTGACGGATAGTGATGCGAATGGGAGTGCCCTGAAGGCCGAAGACCTCCCGGATCTGGTTTTCCAGATACCGCTGATAGGAGAAGTGGAACAGCCGGGCGTCATTGCAGAAAATGACGAAATGGGGGGGCTTGGTGCCGGCCTGGGTCATGTAGTAGATCTTCAGGCGGCGGCCCTTGTCACTGGGCGGCTGGACCCGGGCGGTGGCGTCCGCCAGCACGCTGTTCAGAGCGCCGGTGGTGATGCGGCTGGTGTTCTGCTTGTGGACCTCCTGGATCATGGGAAACAGCTTGTTCACCCGCTGGCCCGTCAGGGCGGACAGGAACACCACAGGGGCGTAGGTCATGTAGGCCAGGTCCCGGCGGACATTGTTCTCCATGTCCCGCATGGTGTTGGTCTCCTTGTCGTCCACAGCGTCCCACTTGTTGACCACGATGATGGCGGCCTTGCCGGCCTCATGGACCAGACCCGCGATCTTGGTATCCTGCTCGGTGACACCCTCGTTGGCGTCGATCAGGATCAGGCACACGTCGGCCCGGTCGATGGCGCTGATGGAACGCATATTGGAGTACTTCTCGATGACGTCGTCCACCTTGCTCTTGCGGCGCATACCGGCGGTGTCGATCAGGCAGTACTTTCCGGTTTCGTTTTCATAATAGGAGTCGATGGCGTCCCGGGTGGTGCCTGCCACGTTGGAGACGATGACCCGCTCCTCCCCCAGGATCTGATTCAGCAGGCTGGATTTGCCCACATTGGGCTTGCCGACGATGGCCACCTTGATGATGTCATCGTCCTCGTCCTCGCCATTGTCCTCGGGGATATTCTCCAGGACCCAGTCCAGCATATCGCCGGTGCCGTGGCCATGGACGGCGGAGGTCTCGAAGAGGTCGCCGATGCCAAGGGAGTAGAACTCGAAGACGTCGGGATTCACCAGGCCGATGGAGTCGCACTTGTTGACCGCCAGGCACACGGGCTTCTTGCTCTTGCGGAGCATGGTCGCCACATCCTGGTCCGCGGCGGTAACGCCGGAGCGGACGTCCACCACCATGATGATGGCATCGGCCAGCTCAATGCCGATCTCCGCCTGACGGCGCATGAATTTCAGCATCTCGCTGTCGGTACCGGGCTCGATACCACCGGTATCCACCAGGGAGAAGGTGCGGCCGCACCATTCGCACTCGCCGTAGATCCGGTCCCGGGTAACGCCGGGGGTATCCTCCACGATGGAGGTCCGCTGACCGGTGAGTTTATTGAAGAGCATGGATTTGCCCACGTTAGGCCGTCCGACGATGGCGACTAAGGGTTTTGCCATGATAACACTTCCTTTCAAAGGTAAACATACAACTATATATTATGACACAGTTTCCAGAGAAAAGCAATGGAAACTGTGGCGGATTTACATTAAATTCAGAAATCAAACTATCATTTATTGTTCTGTTCGGTAACACACCGTAGGGACCGGCCTCCCGGACGGTCCGCAACGTGCAAGCTACGAATTTGCCGAAAAAGATGCAAAAATATGACGTATTGCTGCCGGACCGTCGAGGATGCCGGTCCCTACGATGGCGTATGTAAAGGAACCACCAAACTATTATTTGAATTCATCCTCCTGAAAATGGAAAAAGAGGAAGGCCGAAGCCTTCCTCTGCGTTCCACTTTTTCGCGTCAGCTGAAATTACTCAGCCTTGGCAGCCACGACCTGACGACCATTGTAGGTACCGCAAGCCTTGCAAGCTCTGTGGGGCATAACGGGTTCGCCGCACTTGGGGCAAACAGTCACGCTGGGAGCGGACAGCTTCCAGTTGGAGCCACGGCGCTTATCGCGGCGGGCCTTGGACACTTTACACTTAGGGACAGCCATGGATGACACCTCCTTGGTCAAACTGCTTTTCAAACAGCATCAAAATAGTTTTTTACTTCTCAAGAAGCTGCTTTAAAGCAGCAAATCGGGGATCGAGCTCCTTCTGGCAATTGCAGGGACCTTCATTCAGATTCTTGCCGCAGCGGCAGCAGAGTCCTTTGCAGTCGTCCTTGCACAGCAGCTTGGAATCCAAATTCAGGACGAAAACCGTCCGGACGATGTCCTCCAAGTCGGCGCTGTCTCCCTCCAGAGGGAATACCCACTCATCTTCGTTCTCTTCGTTGGCGAGCTCCGTCACCAGGACCACATCGATGGGGAAATCGATCTCCCGGTCGAAATCGCTGGCACAGCGGTCGCAGGTCCCGTGGATGGTGGTCTTAATGGAACCGGTCATCACGAGAACGCCCGCGGTATTGCGCACGGTGCCCTCCGCCACTACAGGCTCGGTCACCGGGTAGCTCACGCCATAGCAAAGATCGCTCAGATCAACGCTGGTAGAAAAAGGAACCGATGCGCCGGGGCAGTCAATGATTTTCGAAAGTCCTAGCAGCATAGTATCCCCCTTCTTTCACAGTCATGCCTAAGTATTATACAGTCCTTTGTTCCATTTGTCAAACATTATTTTTGAAAAAATTCCGGTTTTTCGATGGATTTTTCCCTGCCCTGCCGGGTCCTCCGGGATTCTACCGCAGGGAGGTTGCTTGTGACGCGGGGTAATGGTATAATATACGGGCAGAACACTGAAAGGAAGGGATGCTCCATGCTCCGCATTGAACACTTTACCAAAACCTACGGCGAAAAGACCGCCGTGGATGACCTGTCGCTGTGCATCGCCCCCGGCGAGATCTTCGGCTTCATCGGCCACAACGGCGCCGGCAAGACCACCACTCTGAAGGCCTGCTGCGGCATTCTGCAATTCGACAAAGGCGATATTTATATTGATGGCCGTTCCATCCGGACCGATCCCATCGGCTGTAAGCGGGCCATGGCCTATGCGCCCGACAATCCCGATCTCTATGAATTCCTCACCGGCATCCAGTATCTGAATTTCGTGGCGGATATCTACGGCGTCGGCAAGGAGGAGCGTCTGGAGCAGATCCAGTACTATGGCGGGCTCCTGGGCATGACCGACGATCTGGCCCTGCCCATTTCCGACTGCTCCCACGGCATGAAGCAGAAGATCGCCCTGATGGCCGCGCTGATCCACAAGCCGAAGCTGATACTGCTGGATGAGCCCTTCGTGGGTCTGGACCCCGTGGCCGCCCACCAGCTGAAGCAGGTGATGCGCGACCACTGCGCCGGCGGCGGCGCCATCTTCTTCTCCACCCACGTTCTGGAAGTGGCGGAAAAGCTCTGCGACAAGGTGGCCATCATCAAGGGCGGCCGTCTGGTCACCAGCGGCACCATGGAGGAAGTGAAGGGCCAGACCTCCCTGGAGCAGGTGTTCCTGGACCTGGAGGGCACGGTATGATGAAAGCGCTGCTTGTCCTCCGGCTGCGGGATATGCTGGCCGGGCTGACCCGCCAGTCCCGGCAGAAAAGCAGGAAGGGCCGGGGAATGCTGGTCCTCTTTGCGGTGCTGTATCTGTACGTCGGCGTGGTGCTGGCGGGCATGATGTGCATGCTGTTCGGCCAGCTGGCGCTGCCCTACCATATGCTGGGGCTGGACTGGCTGTATTTTGCCATGGCGGGACTCTACGCCCTGGGTCTTTCCATCTTCGGCGGCGTCTTCACCACCCAGAGCCAGCTCTATGACGCCAAGGACAATGACCTGCTGCTGAGCATGCCCATCAAACCCGGCACCATCCTGCTGAGCCGCCTGCTTCCCCTTCTGCTGCTGAACCTGCTGTTCGCGGCGCTGGTGATGGTCCCTGCGTCGGTGATGTACGCCGTTCTGATCGGCTTCTCCCCGCTGAATTTCCTGCTTCAGCTGCTGAGTGTCATGGCTGTGACCCTTCTGTCCCAGGCCATCTGCTGTCTGCTGGGCTGGGGGCTCCATCTGCTGCTGCGCAAGGTAAATAAGTCGCTGGCTTCTCTATTATATATGGCTGCGTTTCTGGGACTGTATTTCTATATCTATTCCCAGGCGGGGAATATCATGAATTCCATGGCGACTGAGGGCGCGGCCATCGCCTCCGCCCTGGAAAGCTGGGTCTGGCCCATCTGCGCCCTGGGCCGGGGCTGCAATGGCGAATGGGGATATTTCCTGCTCTTCGCCGCCATCTGCGCCGCCGTTTTCGGGCTGGTATATTGGATCCTATCCAAGACCTTCCTCCGCTCCGCCACCTTCCGCCGGAGCTCCAGCGTCCGAAAACTGGACCTGTCCCGGTCCAAAGCCGCCACCCCCGCCGGGGCCATCATTTTTAAGGAATGGCGGCATTTCCTGGGAAGCCCCGTGTACCTGACCAATATGAGCGTCGGCATCCTGCTGACGGCGGCGCTGGCCGTGGCCGGCGTGATCCTCCGGGGAAAGCTCCTGGGGATGCTGGAGGAGTACGCCGTCCTGGGGCTGGACCTGCGGGCGTATCTTCCCCTGATCCTCTGCGCGCTGCTGGCCTTCCTTTCCTGCATGAACTTCGTCTCCGCCCCCTCCGTATCCCTGGAGGGCAGGAATCTGTGGATCCTCAAAGCCATGCCCCTGTCCGGCTGGCAGATCATTTCCGCCAAGCTGAAATTCCACTGCCTGCTGACCACCCCGGTGGCTATCCTGGCAGGGCTGGTGCTCTCCGCCGCCTACGGCTGCGGCATTTGGGACATCCTGCTGTGCGCTCTGATTCCCGGAGTCTTATCGGTGCTCTGCGGCCTGGTGGGCATGGTCTTCGGTCTGAAATGGGCGCGGCTCGAATGGCTCAGCGAGGCCTATCCCTGCAAGCAGGGCGCCGCCGTCGGCATCACCATGTTCGCCATGATGGGCGTCCCGGCGGTGCTGGCAGTCTGCTGGTTCGCGCTGCGAAATTCCGGCATTACCCCCACGGTCTTCCTGACCCTGGCGCTGGCGCTGCTGTGCGTCCTCTGTTTCGGACTTTACCGGCTCCTGAAGGGCTGGGGCGTCCGAAAGTGGGACAGTCTGTAATTCCAAAAATGTACAGGTCTGATCCGGGCAATCCTGGATCAGACCTGTTTTTTATGATATCCGCGCCTGCGGTGCGGATGATGCCGAAACCCGGCGGTTTCGGTGATGAAATGCAGGCAGTTCTATTTTCGCTTCCGGGGACATACCATGGACTAACCAGACGCAGGAGCCCATCTCCTGCACAAAAGGAGGATGGCTATGGAAAATATCTACGCAGACATCGCCGCCCGGACCGGGGGCAATGTGTATATCGGTGTGGTAGGCCCGGTGCGGACCGGGAAATCCACCCTGATCAAGCGGATCATGGAGGAGCTGGTGATCCCCTGCATCGAGGACCCCTACCGCCAGGAGCGGGCCCGGGATGAGCTGCCCCAGAGCGGCTCCGGCAGGACCATCATGACCTCCGAGCCCAAATTCGTCCCGGAGGAAGCGGTGGAGATCTCCCCCGACGGCACCGCCCGGGTCCGGGTACGGATGATCGACTCCGTGGGCTATATGGTGGACGGTGCCGTAGGCGCGGAGGAGGACGGCCAGCCCCGGATGGTCACCACCCCCTGGTTCGACCACGAGATCCCCATGACGGAGGCAGCGGAGCTGGGGACCAAAAAGGTCATGGACGGCCACTGCTCCATCGGCCTGGTGGTGACCACCGACGGCACCGTCACCGATATCCCCCGGCCCGACTACATCGCGGCGGAGCGCCGGGCCATCACCGATATGCAGGCCACCGGAAAGCCCTATCTGGTGATCATCAACAGCCGGGACCCCGGCTCCGATGCCGCCCGGAGCGTAAAGGAGTACTTAAATAAGGAATTCGGCATTGACGCCATCACGGCGGACTGCCAGGCGCTGAGCCGGGAGGACATCGGCGGGCTTCTGAAGGCGCTGCTGTACGCCTTCCCCATGAAGGAGCTGCGGATCTATCTGCCCCACTGGATCGACGCCCTGGAATGGGAGCATCCCGTGAGATCCGCCCTGTATGAAGCCCTCCTCCAGCGGGTGGAGGAGATCTCCACCCTGGCCCAGGCGGAGCAGAGCCTGGCGAAGCTGAAAGAGCTGGAGCATGTTCTGGATTTTTCCATCCGGAATGTGGATCTGGCCACCGGCGCCGTATCCTGCGCCCTCAGCTTCCCGGAAGCGCTGTTCTATGAGATCCTCAGCGCCCGGGCAGGGCTCCCCATCCGCAATGACGGAGAGCTGCTGAAGCTGCTGACGGAGCTGTCGGCGGTGAAGACGGAATACGACAAAATCTCCGACGCCCTGTCCGCCGTCAAGGCCACAGGCTACGGCGTGGTGATGCCCACGGCGGAGGAAATGAAGCTGGAGACCCCGGAGATCGTTCGCAAGGGCGGCACCTTCGGCGTCAAGCTGAAGGCCGGCGCGCCCTCCATCCACATGATCCGGGTGGATATCGACACGGAGATCAGCCCCATGGTGGGCGACGAAAAGCAATCCCAGGACCTGATCGGCTATCTCAGCGGCGAGGAGCCGGATAAACTCTGGCAGAGCAACATTTTCGGGAAGTCAGTTTATGAGATGATCCAGGAGGGGCTGACCGCCAAGCTGGTGCGGATGCCCGACGACGTACGCAACAAATTCCGCGGCACCCTCTGCCGCATCGTCAACGAGGGCGCCACGGGGCTGATCTGCCTGATTTTGTAACATTGCGGTTTATCGCTCGGCCTGCGGCATCGCAATGCAAAATTCAAAATGCAAAATGCAGAATAATGGTGTGCGCCTTGCGCACGTTTTCAATCATTTCCGCAGGAAATACCACAATTTTGCATTTTGCATTCAGCATTCCGCATTTTGCGCTTCTGCGGGGCAAACTGTAATTTCCTCCCCCGGTAACTTGACAATCCTCCTGCCGCGAATTAAAATAGAAGAAAACCGCAAGGAGGACTGCTGTATGGCAATCAACATCGAGTACCTGTGGAAGGACCGGAAGCGCTATTTCGGCCTGCCCCTGAGCTTCACCCGTTATTCCATGTCCGAGGACCGTCTGTTCGTTTCCGTGGGCTTTCTGAACATCAAGGATGACGAGGTCCTCCTGTACCGGGTCCGGGACATCGACACCACCCGCACTCTGGGCCAGCGGATCTTCGGCGTGGGCACCGTGACCGTGATCTCCGCCGACAAGACCATGCCCAATCTAGTGCTGAAAAACGTCAAGGACCCCGTCTTTGTCAAGGAACTGATCCACAAGCAGGTGGAAGAGATGAAGCTCCGCCGCCGGGTCCGGGTGGGCGAGATCATGACCGCCGACGCCGATGGCGACGGCGAGCCGGATGAAGATTTTGACGACGACAACATTTGATCGATGCCGAAACCGGGTATCCTGCGGGATACCCGGTTTTTAAGATTTTTAGAATTTTTTCCATTCCCGCTTTACCCCTATCGGAAACCGTGGTAGAATATAAGATACACCGCAAAATCCCGGGGGAATGCTTATGAACCGTATCAATATAAAAAACAGGAAGCACAATTTCCTGCTGCTGGCCTTTCTGATCCCCTTTATCGGGATGCTCCTGGTGATGGCCTTCAGCCAGTACAAGCCCTTCGGCAAGTACTCCATGCTCTATTCGGACATGTACCACCAGTACTATCCCTTCTTCGTAGCCTTCCGGCAGGCCCTGCGCAGCGGCGACTCTCTGCTCTACAGCTGGAGCGTCGGTCTCGGCATGGATTATCTGGGCCTGATCTCCTATTATCTGGCCTCGCCGCTGAATCTGCTGAGCATCATCGTGCCGGAGAGCTGGCTATTGGAGTATTTCTCCCTGCTGGTGCCCGTCAAGCTGGGCCTTGCCAGCCTGTTCTTCGCCATCTTCCTGAAGAAGAGCTTCGGCAAAGATGACCTCTCCATCGCCATCTTCGGCAGCTTCTACGGCCTGTGCGCCTGGGCGCTGGGCTATCAGTGGAACGTCATGTGGCTGGATACCTTTGCCCTCCTGCCGCTGGTGACGTTGGGGATGGTATCGCTCCTGCGGGACCGGAAATTCGTGCTGTATACCCTCACGCTGTTCCTGTCCGTCTATTCCAATTATTATATCGGCTTTTTCACCTGCATTTTCGTCCTGCTTTCCTTCTTCTGCTATGAGATCTGCCGCTGGCAGGGCGTCAAGCGGTTTTTCCAGGATCTGTGCCGCATCGCGCTGTTCTCGGTCCTCGCCATCGGCATGACCGCCGTGCTGGAGCTGCCCGCCTTCGCCGCGCTGCAGACCACCCAGTCCAGCGTCAATGCCTTCCCCGAGGGCTTCAAGCTGAACATCGCCGATGAGAACACCTGGATGGGCCTCCTGGACGCCATGCGCCAGGTGGCCGGCAACATGAGCGGCGGCATTGAGCCCACCTTCAAGGAGGGCCTGCCCAATGTCTACTGCGGCGTCGCCGCCATCGTGCTGGCCTGGCTGTTTCTGATGGCGAAGGAAGTGAAGCTCCGGGACAAGCTCTGCTGCGTTTTCCTGCTGCTTTTCTTCAACGTCAGCTTCATCATCCGCCAGCTGGACTATATCTGGCACGGCTTCCACTTTACCAATATGATCCCCTACCGGTTCAGCTTCCTGTACAGCTTCGTGATGCTGTATATGGCCTACCGGGCCTGGACGCTGCGCCGGGGCTTCAAGCTCTGGCAGATCCTCATTGCGGCGGCCCTGACCATCGGCATCTTCGCCTGCTCCGACAGCAACAGCGAATGGTCCTTCCTGGCCTACAATCTGGGCTTTTTGGCCCTGTACCTGATCGCCGGGCTCTGGGGCCGGTATCAAAAGCGGATCCCGGAGGACGCGCCTGAGCGTCAGGCTCAGGAGATCCAGGCCGCCAATCACAGCCGGGCCCTCATGGGCCGCTCTGCGCTGCTGTTTCTGATGGCGGCGGAGCTGATCGTGGATCTGGTCTGCTTCGGCATCTATTTCCCCGGTACCGCCGTCTCCAACTACCCCAAGGGCACCACCTACTCCGCCTCCATGATCCGCTATATGAAGGAGCGGGAGCAGAATAACCTCTTCTACCGGGCGGAGACCACCCATTCCCAGACCCTCAACGACGGCGCACTGAACGGCTACAACGGTGTCTCCGCCTTCACCAGCTCCGCCAACGTCAAGGTGACGGAGTTCATGAAGGCCCTGGGCTACGGCGCCAAGAACACCTACAACCGCTACTGCTATGAGGAGGCCTCCCCCGTTTCCAATCTGTTCCTGGGTCTGAAATACATGATCAACCGGGACGGCAAGGACAAGGAGAGCACCTATTTCGAGGAGATCCACCGCTACGGCGAGGTATCCCTGCTGGAAAACAATTTCTATCTGCCCCTGGGCTTCCTGGCGGAGGAGGAGCTGGCGGATGTGGATTTCAGCGGAAGCAACAGCGTCTTCCGGTTCCAGAATGAGCTGATGACCGCCGCCTCCGGCGTGGAGGGCGATGTCTGGAAGCTGATGACCAATGTGCCCATCGAGGGCGTGGACGTCACGGTGACCAACCAGAATTCCAGCGGCTACTGCTCCTACGAGGACGGACTCAGCGGCTCCACCGTGATCTACACCTACACTGTGGACATGGACGGCTTCATGTGCGTGGATCTGAACCTGCCGAAGCGGAACAACATCTCCATCTGGAAAAACGGCGTGGAGCTCTACAGCGAGTCCATGAGCCTTCAGCAGATGCTGGCGGTGGGTGATGTGGCCGTGGGCGATGTGGTGGAGGTCCGGGCCACCTGCAAGGCAAACGAGTCCGGCACCCTGACCATCAGCGCGGGGATCCTCAGCCAGGAGCGGTTCCGCCAGTGCTATGAGGTCCTGTCCGCCTCCACCCTGGAGCTGACCACCTTCCGCAACACCCTGGTGGAGGGCACCATTACCTGCGACCGGGACGGCTACCTGTACACCTCCATTCCCCAGAACGGCAACTGGCAGGTGGAGGTGGACGGCGAGCCCGCCGAGATCCTCCTGACCGGTGATGTCATGGTGGGCGTCCTGCTGACCGAGGGCACACACGAGATCCGCTTCACTTATCACAACGCCGCCTTCTCCCTGGGCTGGAAGATCAGCCTGTGCTGCGCGGTAGTCTTCGCGGTGCTGGCCTATGCTGCCAACCAGCCGAAGCTCCAGAAGGGCAAGTACGAGAAAAAGAAACGCCCCGGCAGCCATGAATAAGCAAAAGACCGCACCGCCAATGGCGGTGCGGTTCCTTTATGCCGCTGCCCATCGAAGGGTCCGGCGTCCTCGATGGTCTGCAACGCGGCAACTGCAAACACGTCGAAACCAACGCAAAAATGCAACCTGTTATCACCGGACCGTCCGGGAGGCCGGTCCCTACGATGGGTTGCATAACCAGGAACAAAAAAGACAGGTCTTTCGACCTGTCTTCTCTATTGCAGCTTGTTAGATAGCACGCTCAACCTTGTTGGAACGGAGGCATCTGGTACAAGCGTACACATGGCACGGAGTACCATTGACAACAGCCTTGACCCGCTTGACATTGGGCTTCCAAGTACGATTGGAACGTCTGTGAGAGTGGGAAACCTTGATACCAAAGGTCACGCCCTTACCACAAAAATCACACTTCGCCATTCACTGCACCTCCCATCCGCAGATAACTCA
>JAFUMG010000062.1 GCA_017473225.1 Oscillospiraceae bacterium
CTTTCTTCTAGTGTAAAATGTGTGTAGGACAATATGCTTACCTCCGTGTTCATGTTTGTGTAGCAACTACATTTTACACTAAGGTTTGCATATTGTCTTATTTTATTTTGGGGTGTTGCACTTCAGATTGTAACCTGCCCACCTCCCTCGTCAGAGGGAGGCATGGGCGCTCCCGCGCCACAGCAACCATTGGAGAGCTAAACTACAATTCGCATCCTCCCCACGAAACGCGAAAGGGCCGCTACCTGGTGGCAGCGGCCCTTCTTACATTTTATTACTGGATCTCAGCGTCGACCAGTTCCTCGGGGATCCGGGGTTCGGGGGTCACACCGGGCTGATAGTCCCGGTAGGCCAGCAGGCCGGAACCGGCGGGGATCAGTTTACCGATGATGACGTTCTCCTTCAGACCGACCAGATGGTCGACCTTGCCCTTGATGGCGGCGTCGGTCAGGACCTTGGTGGTCTCCTGGAAGGACGCGGCGGACAGGAAGGAGTCGGTGGCCAGAGATGCCTTGGTGATGCCCAGCAGCACCGCGGAAGCGGTGGCCAGCTTCAGGTCGGCCTCGCCGGCGTCGATCCGGGCCTGGATCTCGGCATTGGCGTCCTCGAACTCGAAGGTATCGATGACGGTGCCAGTCAGCAGCGCGGTATCGCCGGGCTCCTCAACGCGCACCTTGCGCATCATCTGACGGATGATGACCTCAATGTGCTTATCGTTGATCTCAACGCCCTGCTGGCGGTACACAGCCTGGACGGACTGGACCAGGTAATCCTGGACGGCTTCCACGCCGGAGATACGCAGGACATCCTGGGGATACAGGGCGCCGTCGGTGATGGGCTCGCCCTTCTGGACGACCTTGCCGTGGGTGACCTTCAGGCCCACAGAGTAGGGCACCTGGTAGACCTTGACCTCGCCGTCGTCGGCGGTAACAGTGATGTTACGCAGAGCGGTGCGGCGGGTATCGTCGATGTTGACCACGCCGGTGATCTCAGAGATCTGAGCCATCTTCTTGGGCCGGCGGGCCTCAAACAGTTCTTCGACTCGGGGCAGACCCTGGGTGATATCGTCACCCGCGACGCCGCCGGAGTGGAAGGTACGCATGGTCAGCTGGGTACCGGGCTCACCGATGGACTGGGCGGCGATGATGCCGACGGCTTCGCCCAGGTCCACTTCCTTGGAGGTGGCCAGGTTCATGCCGTAGCACTTGGCGCAGACGCCGCTTCTGGCGCGGCAGCCCAGGATGGTGCGGATATAGATCTTGTCGATGCCGTGGGCCTCGAACTTCTCGGCGTCCTCGGGCATCATCATGACATCCTTGGAGTGGACCAGCTCGCCGGTGGCGGGATCCAGAACATCATTGACGGGATAACGGCCCTTGATGCGGTTGCCGAAGGTATCGACCACGTCGCCGTTCTTATCGTAGACCGCGCCGACCCAGATGCCGTTGGTGGTGCCGCAGTTCTTCTGGCGGATGATGACATCCTGAGAAACGTCGACCATTCGGCGGGTCAGGTAACCGGAGTCCGCGGTACGCAGAGCGGTATCGGTCATGCCCTTACGAGCGCCTCTGGAGGAGATGAAGTACTCCAGGACGGACAGACCTTCACGGAAGTTTGCCTTAACAGGGATCTCGATGGTACGGCCAGCGGTATCAGCCATCAGACCACGCATACCGGCCAGCTGACGGATCTGAGCCATGGAGCCACGGGCGCCGGAGTCAGCCATCATGTAGATGGGGTTGAACTGGTCCAGGTTGCCGGACAGGGCGTTGGTGACGTCCGCGGTGGTCTTCTCCCACTGCTGGACCACCAGACGGTAACGCTCGTCGTTGGTGATAAAGCCCTGGCGGTAGAAGTTTTCGATGTCCACGACCTTGCCTTCCGCCTCTTTGACCAGCTGATACTTGATCTCGGGGACCACCATGTCCGCGATGGACACGGAGATAGCGCCCTTGGTGGAGTACTTATAGCCCAGAGCCTTGATCTTGTCCAGCATCTCGGTGGACACGGTGAAGCCGTGCTTACGGATGCACTTGTCGATGATCTTGCCCAGCTGCTTCTTGCCGACCAGGAAGCCGATCTCCAGATCGAACTCATGGCCGGGGACGCTGCGGTCCACGAAGCCCAGGTCCTGAGGAATGGGCTCATTGTAGATCAGGCGGCCGACGGTGGCGTCGATGATGCGGTACTGCATCTGGCCGTCGATCTCCTTGCCGTAGCGGACGCGGATGGGGGCATGGAGGCCCACAGCGCCGTCAGCGTAAGCGGCAATGGCCTCGTCCACGGAGGAGTAGTTGTGGACAGGGCGGAACTTGGCGCCCTGCTTGCCTTCGGCCTCGGCAGCCTTGTTGGCGGCCAGGAACTCGTCGGCATCCACGATCGCCTCTACAGGCAGGCCGGTGTCGCCGGCGTCGGTGACCCAGACGGTCTCGGCGCCCTTCTCGGCCTTGCCCAGACGGGTGTAGGTCAGGTAGTAGGCGCCCAGGATCATATCCTGAGTGGGGACGGTGACGGGCTTGCCGTCCTGGGGACGCAGCAGGTTGTTGGCGGACAGCATCAGCATACGGGCCTCGGCCTGAGCCTCGGGGCTCAGGGGCACGTGGATTGCCATCTGGTCGCCGTCAAAGTCAGCGTTGAACGCGGTGCAGCACAGGGGGTGCAGCTTCAGGGCGCGGCCTTCCACCAGGATGGGCTCGAAGGCCTGGATGCCCAGACGGTGCAGGGTAGGCGCACGGTTCAGCATGACGGGACGGTCCTTGATGATCTCGTCCAGGGCATCCCAAACTTCGGTCTTGCCCTTGTCGATCATCTTCTTGGCGGACTTGATGTTGTTGGCCAGGCCGTCGGCAACCAGCTTCTTCATGACGAAGGGCCGGAACAGCTCGATGGCCATTTCCTTGGGCACGCCGCACTGATACAGCTTCAGCTCAGGGCCGACAACGATAACGGAACGGCCGGAGTAGTCAACACGCTTACCCAGCAGGTTCTGACGGAAGCGGCCCTGCTTGCCCTTCAGCATATCGGACAGGGACTTCAGCGCCCGGTTGTTGGCGCCGGTGACGGCACGGCCGCGGCGGCCGTTGTCGATCAGGGCGTCCACGGCCTCCTGCAGCATCCGCTTCTCGTTGCGGATGATGATGTCGGGGGCACGCAGCTGGATCAGTCTCTTCAGACGGTTGTTACGGTTGATGACCCGGCGATACAGATCGTTCAGGTCGGAGGTGGCGAAACGGCCGCCGTCCAGCTGGATCATGGGACGGATATCGGGGGGGATGACAGGCAGGACGTCCATGATCATCCAGCTGGGCTTGTTGCCGGACTCCCGGAAGGCCTCCACGACCTCCAGGCGCTTGACCAGACGCAGCTTCTTCTGGGAAGAGGCGGTCTTCAGCTCGGCGCGCAGCTGCTCGCTGAGCTTCTCCAGGTCGATCTGCTCCAGCAGCTCCTTGACGGCCTCGGCGCCCATGCCGGCCCGGAAGTCGTCCTCGTACTTCTCCCGCATGTCACGGTATTCCTTCTCGGTGAGCACCTGGCATCTTGCCAGAGGCGCGTCGCCGGGATCGGTGACGATGTAGGCCGCGAAGTACAGGACCTTCTCCAGGATCTTGGGGCTGATGTCCAGGATCAGACCCATGCGGGAAGGAATGCCCTTGAAGTACCAGATGTGGCTGCAGGGAGCGGCCAGCTCGATGTGGCCCATGCGCTCCCGGCGGACCTTGGCCTTGGTGACTTCGACGCCGCAGCGGTCGCAGACCTTGCCCTTATACTTGATCTTCTTATACTTACCGCAGTGGCACTCCCAGTCCTTGGTGGGTCCGAAGATCCGCTCACAGTACAGGCCGTCCCGCTCGGGTTTCAGGGTGCGATAGTTGATGGTCTCAGGCTTCTTGACTTCGCCATAGGACCACTGCCGGATCATCTCCGGAGAAGCAATGCCGATTTTAATGGCATCAAAGGTGGCATCTGCCATACGATTCTCGCGCCTCCTTATTCTTCATCCTCGGCGTCAGTCATGTCGCCGAAAACATCCATAATATCTTCAGGGCTATCCTCATCGATGACGAAGCCGGCATCCAGCACCTCGTCGGCGCTGCCGACCACCAGATCATTTTCATGATCGGCGGTGTAGATGATCTCATCCTCGTCGTCCTCTTCCTTCAGCTCGATCTCGTTGCCGTTCTCATCCAGCACGCGGATATCCAGGCACAGGGCCTGCAGCTCCTTGACCAGGACCTTGAAGGATTCGGGCACGCCGGGCTTGGGGATGTTGGAGCCCTTGACAATGGCCTCGTAGGTCTTGACACGGCCGGTGACGTCGTCGGACTTGACAGTCAGGATCTCCTGCAGGGTGTAGGCAGCGCCGTAAGCCTCCAGGGCCCAGACTTCCATTTCGCCGAAACGCTGGCCGCCGAACTGGGCCTTGCCGCCCAGAGGCTGCTGGGTGACCAGTGCGTAAGGACCGGTGGAACGGGCGTGCATCTTATCATCAACCAGATGGTGCAGCTTCAGGTAGTAGGGATAACCAACGGTAACCAGGTTATCGAAGGGTTCGCCGGTACGGCCGTCGTACAGAACGGTCTTGCCGTCCTCACGCAGGCCTGCCAGCTTCAGGGTCTCGCGGATGTCCTTCTCGTCGGCGCCGTCGAAGACGGGGGTGGCCACATGCCAGCCCAGAGCCTTTGCGGCGTAACCCAGATGGACCTCCAGCACCTGACCGATGTTCATACGGGAAGGCACGCCCAGGGGGTTCAGGACCACGTCCAGGGGGGTGCCGTCGGGCAAGAAGGGCATATCCTCTTCAGGCAGAACGCGGGAAACGACACCCTTGTTGCCGTGACGGCCTGCCATCTTGTCGCCGACGCCGATCTTACGCTTCTGGGCCAGATACACGCGGACGGACTTGGTGACGCCGGGAGCCAGCTCGTCGGAATTCTCCTTGGTGAAGATCTTGACGTCCACAACGATACCGGAGGTACCATGGGGCACCTTCAGGGAGGTGTCACGGACTTCTCTTGCCTTCTCGCCGAAGATGGCCCGCAGCAGGCGCTCCTCGGGGGTCAGCTCGGTCTCACCCTTGGGGGTGACCTTACCGACCAGGTAATCGCCGGCATGGACCTCAGCGCCCACGCGGATGATGCCGTTCTCGTCCAGATCCTTCAGGGTATCCTCACCGACGTTGGGGATATCGCGGGTGATCTCTTCAGGTCCCAGCTTGGTGTCACGGGCCTCGGTCTCGTACTCCTCGATGTGGATGGAGGTGAAGACATCCTCCCGGACCAGACGCTCGTTCAGCAGAATGGCGTCCTCGTAGTTGTAGCCTTCCCAGGTGACGAAGCCGATCAGGACGTTCTTGCCCAGGGCGATCTCACCGCCGGAGCAGGAAGGACCGTCGGCAATGATCTGCTCGGCCTCCACATGCTCACCGGCGACCACGATGGGACGCTGGTTGACGCAGGTGCCGGCGTTGGAACGGGCAAACTTGGTCAGGGTGAACAGCTCGCTCTCTCCATCGTCATACTTGATGGAGATGTTGGTGGCGGAAACGGCGGTGACGGTACCGCTCTTGCGGGCCTTCAGGCAGACCTCGGAGTCCAGAGCCGCCTTGTGCTCGATGCCGGTGGCAACGATGGGGGGCTCGGTGGTCAGCAGGGGCACGGCCTGACGCTGCATGTTCGCGCCCATCAGCGCGCGGTTCGCGTCGTCGTTCTGCAGGAAGGGAATGAAAGAAGTCGCGATGGAGATCATCATTCTGGGAGAGACGTCGATATAGTCGATGACGTCCCGGTCGACCTCGATGATCTCGTTGCGGTGACGGCAGGTGATACGGGCGTTTGCCAGGCGGCCCTGCTCGTCCAGAGGCTCGTTGGCCTGACCGACATAGAAATCGTCTTCCACGTCGGCGGTCATGTACTCCACTTCCTTGGTGACAACGCCGGTGGCCTTGTCGACCTTGCGGTAGGGAGCTTCCACGAAGCCATACTCATTGATCTTGGCAAAGGTGGCCAGATAGTTGATCAGGCCGATGTTGGGACCTTCGGGGGTCTCGATGGGGCACATACGGCCGTAGTGGGTGTAGTGGATGTCTCGGACATCGAAGGAAGCCCGGTCACGGCTCAGACCGCCGGGGCCCAGAGCGGACAGACGGCGCTTGTGGGTCAGCTCAGCCAGAGGGTTGTTCTGGTCCATGAACTGGGACAGGGGGCTGGAACCGAAGAATTCCTTGATGACGGCGGTGACGGGCCGGATGTTGATCAGGCTCTGGGGAGTCACGGCGTCCAGATCCTGGACAGTCATGCGCTCACGGATGACCCGGTCCAGACGGCTGAAGCCGATGCGGAACTGGTTCTGCAGCAGCTCGCCCACGCAGCGCAGGCGGCGGTTGCCCAGGTGGTCAATATCGTCGGGGGTGCCGACGCCCATGGCCACGCAGTTCAGATAGTTGATGGAAGCCATGATGTCGTCCACGATGATGTGCTTGGGGATCAGGTCGTCCATGCGCTCGGCGATGGCGTCCTCCCAGGCCTCTTCGGAAGCATCCTTCAGCTCCTCCAGCATCTCCTTCAGGACGGAGAAGCGGACCTTTTCCTTGATGCCGAACTTGGCGGGATCGAAGGAGACGAAGTTCTCCATCCGGACCATGTCGTTGGCGAAGACCTTGACGGTGGTATCGCCCACCTTCAGGATGGCCTCGTTGACACCCTTGTCGCTGAGCTCGTGGGCACGGGCGCGGGTGATGACCTCGCCGGGCATAGCCAGGATCTCACCGGTCATGGGATCGGCGATGGGCTCTGCCAGCTCCTGACCGGACAGACGGGACCAGATGTCCATCTTCTTGTTGAACTTATAGCGGCCGACGGTGCTGACGTCATAGCGGTGGGCGTCAAACAGCAGGCCCTCCAGATGGGCGGTAGCGGTCTCCACCGTGGGAGGCTCACCGGGACGCAGACGGCGGTAGATCTCCAGCAGAGACTCCTCACGGGTCTTGCAGGGATCCTTCTCGATGGTGGCGAGGATACGCTCATCCTCACCGAACAGGGCCTTGATCTGCTCGTCGGTGTTGACACCCAGCGCGCGGATCAGGCAGGTAATGGGCAGCTTGCGGTTCTTGTCGATCCGCACCCAGAACACATTGGAGTTGTCAGTCTCGTATTCCAGCCAGGCGCCCCGGTAGGGAATGACGGTGGCGGAGTAGGTATGCTGGTCGGCCTTATCCACTTCATGGCCATAGTACATACCGGGAGAACGAACGATCTGGGAAATAATGACGCGCTCCGCGCCATTGATGACGAAGGTGCCGCCGTTGGTCATCACGGGGAAATCACCCATGAAGATCTCCTGCTCCTTGATCTCATCGGTCTCGGTGTTGCGCAGACGGACCCGGACCTTGATGGGCTTGGCGTAGGTGGCGTCCCGCTCCTTGCACTCCTCGATGGTGTACTTGGGCTTGTCTTCCATGGTGTAATCCAGGAAGCTCAGCTCCAGTTTGCCGGAGAAGTCAGTAATGGTGCCGACGTCCTTGAAAACCTCCCGCAGGCCCGTCTCCAGGAACCACTGATAGGAGTCCTTCTGGATCTTCAGCATGTTGGGGATCTCCAGGATCTCTTCATACTTCGCGTAAGATTTACGCATGGTCTTGCCGAACATTACGTCCTTGACCATTGCCATATGGATCATCACAGCCTTTCTTTCAGTATCATGCAAGAATTGTGTGTTGCTTAATACGCAAGGTGCCGTTGTCAAA
>JAFUMG010000008.1 GCA_017473225.1 Oscillospiraceae bacterium
ACAATTGTCACAATCACGGTGTCATCCTGAGCGAGCGAAGCGAGTCGAAGGATCTTGGCACTGTCGTGACCGCAAATGTGGCTGTAAATGCGTGGATTCTTCGACTCCGCTACGCTCCGCTCAGAATGACATTTCTGTTACGTTGTACGTTTTACTGGCGTGCTTACTAAAGCCGATAACTTAATGTCTATTTTATCATATTTTGTCAAAATTTTCAACATTTGAAAGATATTGCAAAATTCTGGCGCGTCCGGGAACCCTTCCATGATCCAGACAAAAACGGACTCCACCTTTCGGTGAAGTCCGTTTTTTGATATAGGACGCCGCCCGGCTCAGCTTTCCATCTGCTTGCCCAAAAAGCCCGCCACGGTCTGGATCAGCTTCTGCTCCCCCTCGGACAGGGCCTTGTCCTTCTCCGACAGCAGCAGCATGGCGCAGCCCATCAGGTCCCCCTGGCTGAGGATCGGCGCGGCGATGCCCAGATGATACTTGTCATTGGCCTCGCTGACCTTGATAGGGGTGTCCCCCTCCTGATAGAGGTAATGCTTCCGCTGCTCCATGAGCTTCTCCAGCTCCGGGGAATTGGGCTTATCCAGCAGCTCCCGCTTGGGCGCGCCGGCCAGGGCGATGATGCTGTCCCGGTCCGCCACCGCGGCGATATGGCCGGTATTGGCCCCGATGGCCTCGCACATCTGCCCCGCGAACTCCTGCAGGTCCCCCATGGGGGAGTATTTCCGAAAGATCACCCCGCCGTCCTTCTCGGTATAGATCTCCAGCGGGTCCCCCTCCCGGATGCGCAGGGTCCTTCTGATCTCTTTGGGAATGACGATCCGCCCGAGGTCATCCACCCGGCGGACAATGCCTGTTGCTTTCATATATCTTCTCTCCTCTTCACAAATTTACAAATTACGGTGCTATTATCTGCAAATGGGGGAGATTTATTCTGACAGGGATATGCGAATATCAACTTCGCTATCGCGGATGAAACCTTTACAGCATTTCAAAATCAAAGCGGCGTCATAAAACAAAAGCTCCGCCGAAGCGGAGCTTTCATGAGGCGGGAGCTTTCGCCCCCACCTTATTTCAGGGGATCAGGTAATGGAAACGCTGGTGGAGCTGACGTACTGGACATTGGTGCCGGAGACGACCATAATGTTGGCACGCAGATTCTCAATATTCCCGAAGCCCGTGACGATCATGGAGAACATCTTTTCATACCGATTCCACGCGCCGCCGTTGGAGCTGTACACCTCTGCCACGACCGCGTCCGTGAACTTGAATTCCTGAGAGCCGGTACCCTCGTCGGTATCCCAGCTCAGGCGGATCATGATCTCAAGGCTGTTGTCCTCGCTGCCATCCTTCAGCAGCTCCACAACGTCCATCAGGACGGGATATGCCATGGCGTTGATCTTGATGCCCTCGCCTTCATAGGCGCTGTCCTGACGGATGGCGAAGCCGGCCTTGGTGAAGACATAGCCCACCCCGTCATACACGGGGATCATGGCGTTCTCTTCATCCAGGACCACATTCTGCGCGCCGGTGACCAGCTTGCCGCCGCCGGCGTTGTCCACGATGTGGGCGGTGTCGAAGCCCACCGCATAGGAGGCAGTCAGCGCGTGGCCGTTCAGATCCAGGGTCACGCCGGGAGCCACCAGGACATAACCCTCGGTGACATCAGTCAGCAGCCGGACCGTGTCACCTGCCGCTGCCGCGTCCAGCGCTTCCTCCAAGGTGGTGTAATTGGTTTCGGTGGCGGTGTTCTGGGCCATATGGACCAGCACATCGCCGCAGGCGGTGCAGGTGCCGTCCACATAGCTGTGGCCCGCCGCGGGGATCACGGTGCCTTCCGTGACCAGCGTGTCACAATCGGTACACCAGATGTCGCCGGTGTAGCCGTCGGTGGTGCAGGCGGCCTCAGCGGCATCCCGGACCTCGGTGTTTTCATGGGCGCAGGGAGTGCCCACAGTGACGGCGTAGGTCTTGGTTTCACTGCCGTCCTCGGCGATGGTCAGGATGCGGACCATGCCATCGTATGCGGGCAGGATGGTGATGCCGGCATTGGCGTCGGTGGTGGCTGCCACGGCGGTGCCGTCGGCTTCGTAGGCCAGGGTGTCGGCGGCGAAGCCTTCGATAGCCGTGCCATCCACGGTGATGCCGGACAGGTCGGCGGAGGAATTGTACTCCAGGCTTGCGGCGTAGGTGTAGACTTCGATCTCCATCAGGCCCACGCAATGATCACCGGAGGTGCCGCTCTGCTGGGTCAGCACGATCTGGATGGCAACGGGGTCCACCACCTCATCCAGCGTATAGGCATAGTGGGCACCCAGGGAATAGTTCTCCACCAGTTCGGCGGTGTAACCGATCTCGGTGTAGTCCTCGCCGTTCAGGGAGTACTTGAACACGATCTCCTCGGGGTACGCGCAGCAGAAGTCATAGTAGTAATGCAGGTCGATGCTGCTGAGCTTATGGGCAGTGGCCCAGGTCAGGGTCAGGGTGGCAGTGGCGCTGGTGGTACGGTATCTCCAGTTGGACCAGCGCTCGGAGGTGTTGTCACCGGCGTTGGTGGTGCCGTTGATGACGGAGGACAAGCTGTCGGACCAGTAAGCCTCGGGGACATCCTGATACAGGCCGTCGGCCTGGGGCGCGATATTGGTGCTCTCAGTCTGGACCTCCTGGGCTACCCGGATGGTGCAGGTGACGCTCAGGGTCTCGTCGCCCATGACGGTGGCGGTGCCATTCACAGTGACAATATCGCCCACGTTAGCCAATGCGGAAGCGTCGACAGTCTCCCAGGTCACGGTGAATTCGCCGGTGACGGTGCCGTCAGCCAGGACGCCGTTGACCACATTGGGCAGGCTGGGAACCACACCCGCGGTGGTGGCGGTGGCGATATTGCGCATGGCGATAACATTGGGGATCACATGGAGCTTGGCGTTGACATTGATGGGATCGTAGCCCTCGAAGGTCAGCACGCCGGTGATGGTGTAGTCGCCTGCGGTGCCGTAAACATCGGCGGTAACTTCATTCCACACGATGGTGCCGGTGAGGGTGGAGCCGTCGGCCTGGGTGCCTGTGGCGGTGGTGTCCAGCTCAGGGGCGGTGCCCGCCTTGACGGAGTAGTCACGGACCATGGTGTAGCTGACGAGGCCGGTGGCCGCTTCCTCCTCGCCGGTGGTGACCGCGTTGATGGTGACGGTCTCGCCGGTCAGGCCATCGGACGCCACGCTGACGCGGATCTCGCCTGCTTCCTCGGTGGAAGTGACGATGACCAGGGCCTTACCGGCGTAGGCATCGATGTTGGCGGACTTGGAGGAAGTCAGGACGGAGGCCTGCTGGAACTTGTCCACGGTGGCCTGATCGCCGTTGTCAACGCCCAGGATCTCGCCGGGGCCTTCCAGGGTGAAGGTGATGTTGTTGGCGGCGGTGGTGTCCAGATTGCCGTCGGCATCCAGAACGTCCACCTCGATGTAGACCAGGCTGGAGCCGTCGGCGGCGATCCGGGTCTTATTGGCAGTGGCGTTCAGCTGGGTGACGGTGCCGGGAGTGGTGACGGTGTACTGGCCGCAGGAATCGTCCAGGGCGATCTCATTGCCGCTCTCGTCGTAAGCCTTGGCGGTCAGGGTACCGGCGGTGTAGGTCACGTTGAACACGGCGTACAGGGCGTCAGCGCCGGAGCCGTTGGTAACGGAGCAGACATCACTGTTGGAGGTGGAGCTGTAAGTATAGTAGGTGTGGCCCGCGTCGGAGGTCACAGCCGTGCGGGTGGTAGTGCCGATCAGGGTGTCGTTCAGGTACAGCTCCACCTTGGGGGCGTTGGAATAGACCCAGACGGGTACCTGGTTATTGGACAGCATATAGTTGTCGGAATCCCAGGCGGTGACCAGATGGACGGTGGTAGCGTCCTTGTTCCACTGGGCCCGGTACAGCCAGTAGCTGTCCTTGGCAAAGCCGGTGGTCTCCACGATGCCGAAGTAGGAGCTGTTGGGGACCGCGCCGGAGCCGGAAGCGGAGCCGCTGCCGGTACCGTTCCAGGGAGTAGGCTCGCCGATGTAGTCAAAGCCGGTCCAGACAAATTCGCCCGCCACATTGTCCAGGCTGTAGGTATTGTAGATGGAATCGTGAGCGGTGATGCCCCAGCCGACGGAGGAGGTATCGTAGGAGGTCAGATGCATCTTGCCGTCCACGCTGGAGTTACTGGCCTGGGAGACATAGATGCCGCGGCTGTTGGTGTGGGAGGCAGTCTCAGAGGCGATGATGCAGCCGTAGCTTCCGCCATAGGAGGAAGCCAGGCTGGAAAGGGTGGAGATATCGTTGGCGTAGTTGAAGCCAGCCACGCCGCCGGCACCCGTGATGGTGTTGATGACGTTCACCAAATCAGCGCTGCCGCCCCGGTTGTTATCGCCGCTGGTGACGATGCGGGTGCCGTCCTCGGCGTTGACCCAGGTGATGTAATCGGCGCAGATCTCGTCATAGCGGCTCACATTCTGCCAGTAAGTACCCTCCTGGATCTCGTTGCCGAAGGACCAGGCGAAAACGCAGGGCGCGTTGCGGTCCCGGCGGACATTGGAGCGGGCCGCGTACTCGGCGCAGGTCATGCCGGATTCGTAGCCGTACAGGCCATCGTCCGCTTCGCTTTCAAAGTAGACGGAGAAGTCGTTGGAGTTGCCGTTCTTGGCGTCCACCAGGCCGTCGAAGGTCTCCTCGATGACCAGCAGGCCCAGCTCGCTGCAGATGGCGATGAACTCCTCGTCAGCAGGGTTGTGGGAGGTACGGATGGCGTTGGCGCCCATGTCCTTCATGATGGACAGCTGCCGGTACATGGCGTCATAGTAGGCGGCGGAGCCCAGCGCGCCCTGGTCATGGTGCAGGCAGACGCCGTTGAGCTTCACGTTCTCGCCGTTCAGGGCGAAGCCGGTGGAGGAGAAGGTGAACCAGCGGAAGCCGAATTCGGTCTCGCAGGTATCGACGACTTCGCCGTCCACGGAAATCTCGGTGACCAGGGTGTACAGGTTGGGGCTCTCGATGGACCACAGGGCGGGATTCTCCACCACGGCGGTGGTGATGATCTCAGAGGACATACCCGCGTCCACCCCCAGCATGTTGCTGGCGGAGGCAACAGCCGTGGTGCTGCCCTTGGGGTACACGGTGCTGGTAATCTCAACCGTAACGTCGGTGGTGTTGTCGTTGATGATCTTGGTGGTCACGTTCACATTGCCGGAGCCAGAGGAGATATTGGGGGTCGTAACGGCGACGCCGTTCAGATCCACATGGACGGGGTCCAGCACCAGCAGCTCCACGTCCCGGTAGATGCCGGAGCCGGAATACCAGCGGGAGGTGGGGACATTGTTGACGGCCTTGACGGCGATCAGATTCTCCGTGGCGCCGTCGCAGACCAGATAGTCGGTGATGTCGAAGGCAAAGGAGGTATAGCCATAGTTGTGGGTGCCCAGCTCGGTGCCGTTGACATAGACGGTGGCGTTCATGTAGACGCCGTCGAAGTTCAGCAGGACCGTCTTGCCCGCGGCGTCCTCGGGCATGGTAAAGCTCTTGCGGTACCAGCCGGTACCGCCGGGCAGGAAACCGGACTCGGCCTCGCCGGAGGTGGTGAAGGACTGGGTGATGCTGAAGTCATGGGGCAGGTCCACATCCGTCCAGCCGGAATCGTCAAAATTCTGATTCTGGGCGGTGGAGCTGGTGCCCAGATAGAATTTCCAGCCCTTGTTGATATTGTTTTCCCGGGCATTGAAGGCATCGGCGGTCAGATCCACGGTCTGCTCCGCGCCCTTGACAGTTTCCGCCCGGACGGAGATCGCGCCAACCGGGAGCAGCGTAATGACCAGCGCCACAGCCAGCAGCGCCGCGAGCCATCGGTGTTTCAAGTTGCCAAACTTCATAAGCATCCCACTTTTTCGTTTTTCAGCGGCGGTCCGCGGATCGCCGCTGTTGATTCTGCCTGACGCAGGTATTTCTTCTATCAGTATAATTTATAGGGCAACAAAAAGCAACATACCTGTCAAATTCTACAAAAAATAATTATTTTTTCATCCCGGATGAAACCATTCCCACAAAACCGCCGGGCAAAAAAGCCCCGCCTTGCGGCGGAGCTTTCGTGCTTTTCACACCGGGGGACTTTCGTCCCCCGGCTTATTCATGGGATCAACTGATTGCAATCGTCTGGGAGCTGCCGTACTCCACATTGGTGCCGGACACCAGGAGGATCTTGGCGGTCAGATTCGTGACACTCTCGAAGCCGGTGATGATCATGGAGAACCTCTTCTCGTAGCCGGAGAAGGTACCGTTGTTGGAGCTGTAGACAGCTTCCACGACCTCGTCGGTAAAGACGAACTTCTGGCTGCCGGTGCCGGTCACGGTGCCGTCCTCCTCGACGACATCCCAGCTCAGGACGATCATGACCTGAAGGTTATTGTCGGCGCTGCCGTCCTTCAGCAGGCCCACAACATCCATATTGACCGGATATACCAAGGTGTCGATCTTGATACCTTCGTCAGTGTAGCTTTCATCTTCCTTGATAGCGAAGCCGGCCTTGGTGAAGATGTAGCCAGTGCCGTCATAGACGGGAACCATGGCGTTGTCCTCATCCAGGACCACGTTCTTCTCGGCGATGATCAGCTTGCCGCCGCCTGCGTTGTCGACGATCTCAGCGGTATCGAAGCCGACCACATAATCGGCAGTCAGCACATGGCCGTTCAGATCCAGGGTGACGCTGGGGGTGACCAGGACCTTATCTTCGGTGCTGTCGCCCTTCAGCTGGACAGTCTCGTCCGCCTCAGCCGCTGCCAGAGCCTCGGCCAGGGTGGTGTAATTGGTCTCGGTGTCTTCATTGTAGGCGATGCCCGCGCCGCAGACGGTGCAGGTGCCATCGACGAAGGTGTGGCCCAGAGCCTCGGTCTCGTCGCCCGTGTAGCTGTCGCCGCAGGCGCAGGTGTAGGTGGTGTAGCCGCCCTCGGTGCAGGTGGGCGCGGTGACCACGGACTCATAGACGTGCTCGTGGGTGTCGGTGACGGTGATGTTGTAGATGAAGCGGTCGATGGTCACGGAGGTGGTGCCGGCGGAGACGCCGGTGAAGGTGACAGTGGTGGAAGCCTTGGAAGCGCTGTCGCCGTAGGCGTAGAGCTCAAACTGGCTGCCTGCGTCGGTGGCGGCGGAGGAATTCTGCCAGCCGGAAGCGGTGGTGCCCGCGCCGCCGGCGTCATTCAGGTAGGCGTCGCTCTGCATCAGGGTCCAGGTGCCGTCGGCGTATGCGATGGTCAGGACCTGCGCCTCGTCGGACAGGCCGCCCGCGTTGGCGCCGATGGTCATGTACTTACCATTGGCATCCTGGACGGTATAGCCGCCGTCCACAGCGGTAATGGTCCACACGGCGGTGGAGGCCTCGAAGGAGGTGGTGTTGCCGCTGAGGGAAAGACCTGCCATGGTACCGGCAGCAGCGCCTGCGGAAGCGGAGGTGTTGTTGACCAGCTTGCCGGAGCGGGTGTTCAGGATCACATAGGTGCCGTCAGTCAGGGTAGTGGAAGGAGTCACATTGACGCCGCTGGCGTTGGCGCCGTCGACGCCTTCCATGGTAACGGTGGCAACGGAGGTATTCAGGGCGCTGGTGTCAGCGTCGGCGTAGTTGCCTTCGTCAATGGTGTAGGTGGCGGTTCCACCCTCGGAGAGGGAAACCTCTACAGTCTCCGCCTGCTTGACGGTGACATGGTAGACGGTGGTGCCGATCAGGACCTCGGTGTAGCCCGCGCCCACGCCGGTGAAGGTCACCTCGGTGGTGCCCACGGTGGTGGTGCCCACATACTGGGCAATATGATCCAGAGAGGTGGTGGAGATGGCGGGATTCAGGACATACCAGTTGCCAGCGTCGTTCTTGGCGGCGATCAGGTACTGGCCGCCGTCCTCGACCTCGGAAACGTCAGTCAGCTGGACATAGCCGGGAATATCGGTGCTTGCGGTTTCGCCCTCGGCAGCCTTGCGGAACAGGTACTCATGGCACTTGTAGGAGGTGTCGGAGCCGCAGCGGTTCCAGTAAGGCGTAGTTGCCTCAGCGTGGAAGTGCAGGGTTCTGGCGTTGGTGCCGGAAGTGCTGGACTCGTCGACCTGGGCCTGCAGGCGGAACATACCTGCCAGATCATCGGAAGCGGGCTCCAGGACAGCGATCTTGCCGGCGGTGGTGATG
The DNA here is from genome assembly GCA_017473225.1 of Oscillospiraceae bacterium. Taxonomy (GTDB): domain Bacteria; phylum Bacillota; class Clostridia; order Oscillospirales; family Oscillospiraceae; genus Faecousia. The sequence continues at coordinate 8,189 of JAFUMG010000008.1, forward strand.
TTGGGGATGTTGTTGCTGGTGGAAGAGTAGTGGTTCAGATAGACGGCGGTGCCGTCGGCAGCGGTGGCGGAGACCACATAGTAGGCGCCGTCAGCGGTGAAGGTGTACAGACAGGTGTCCAGATCCACATTCGCGCCGGTGCTCAGCACCTGGGCGGCATTGGCAGTGGTCTGGGTGCCGGTGATCTCCACGGTGGCAACATCGGTATCCAGCTCGCTGGTGTCAGCGCCCACATAGTAGCCGGTGGAATCGGAGACGGCGACGGACTTACCGGTGAGGACAGTGACATCCGCAAAGTTCAGGCGGGCGTCGTTCTCACGGTCGGCGGCCTCGGCCATGTCGATCTCGGTGTAGGTCAGAGCCGCGCTGTTGGACTCCCACAGCAGACCAAGGTTGCCAGTATCCAGCTCGGTGATGCAGGAATAGGCGTAGTACTCGGTGGAATTGGGGGTGACGTCATAGTCGTAGGCCAGGGTCATGGTGTTGTCCTCTTCCACCAGGAAGATGTAGACATGGCCGTCGGCACGGGAGCCGGAGTTGGCGGGGGTGGCCACGATGACGGCTTCCTTGCCATCGATAGTCTCGGAGTACTTGATGGAGGTCAGCTGGCAGCCGGACTTCTTGGCGGCGATGGTGGAGACCTCGGTGGCATCCTCGTCACGGACGTAGTTGTTCTCGGTCTCGGACCACTGGTAGTCGGTGTAGCGCAGGACGGAGTAGCCGTCACGGTAGAACACACGAACAGTGCCGTCATCCAGCACCACAGCGGAAGCTTCGGAGCTCCAGCCGGAGGTGGTGGCGTCCTCGGAGCGGTACCAGTTGCCGCTTGCATCCATCCAGATCAGGCTGGTGCACTCGTAACCGGTGCCGGAGCCGCCGCCGGTGTGGCGGTAGGCGGTGAAGACCATGTTGCCGCGGACTTCGTCATAGGTGCCGTTGCCGGGGCCAACCAGGTAGGACTGCTCCTCCTCGGCCTGCAGGTTCAGCAGCTTGGGGATAGACCAGTTCAGACCGTCGGTGGAGGTGGTCAGGTACAGATAGTCGGTGGGATAGGGCTGGAAGGGAGAATCCGCGAAGAACAGGTTGGTATTGTAGGTGGTGCCTTCGGCGTCGGTGTAGCTGATGTTGAAGTATTCGTCAACCGTGAAGCCTTCGCACAGGGTGCCGTTGGTGGTGTAGACCTCGTAGGTTTCCAGATCCAGGTAGTAGTTATACTCCCGGGCGGCGGCCATGGTGTTGTAGCCGCTCTCACCGATGACCACGGTGTCCCCTGCCAGGTCACGCAGCAGCAGGTTGCCGTTGTCGTCGAAGCCGTTCTCACCGGCCACGGGGGCATACTTGGAGGTGTTCAGGGCGATACCGGCGGGCCACAGGTCAGCGATCATGTAGGCGGTGGTGCCGTCGGTGCCGATGCCGGGATCGATGAAGCAGGTGGACAGGTTATTGTAGGTGTCGCCGTTGTCGCCCAGGTAGTTGGCGTAGGTGTAGGTCCAGTTGGCGCCGTTGTCGGTGGACACGGAAACCAGAGTATCCAGGCCTGCGCCGTCGCCGGTGTGGTTCCAGCGGGCGTCGGTGGTGGCGATCAGGGTGCCGTCATTCAGGGTCACGATACCGGGGATGCGGAAGTAGGTGCTGCCGCCGGTGCCGGACGCGAAGGGCTGGCCCTCGGTGGTGCCGTTGGCGGGCTTTTCGGTAACAGTGACCGCGGTGCCCTGGTAGACATATGCGGTCTCAGGGATGGAAATGGGATCGTAGTTCTCGGGCAAGACAGTGATGTTGTAGTCAGTGCCTGCCAGTTCCATAGAGGTGGTGCCCTCCGCCACGCCGGTAACGGTGACGGTGGTGGTGGCATTGTCCAGAACGGTGACCACGGCTGCCATCTGGTTGTAGGCAGAGGTGGTACGGGTGGTGGCATCCACCACATAGAGCTGACCCTCGGCATCATAGAAGGCGATCAGATATCCTTCGCCGCTGACGATCTGGTCATCAGAGGTGATCATGGTGTAGCCGGGGATAGCGCTGTCAGCGTCCTCGCCCGCACCGTAGATATAGAAGGTACAGTGAACTTCATAACCGGAGGTGGTGGAAGTCTTGTCCCATGCCAGGGTGGAACGGTTGACATAGAGATACTTGGAGCCGTCATAGAGATAGACGGAGCCATCCTCGTTCCAGGTGATGGTATTGGTGGCGCTGCCGGAGGAGTGGCCGCCGGAGCTGGGCTTGACATACCAGGTAGTGCCATCATAGGCCAGAGTCATGGTATAGGCACTGTCGCTGCCGGTGAAGGTATACTCGCTGCTGGCCAGCTCGATCCGGGTGCCGGAATTGGTGGAATCCCGCAGCTCGCCGTAGGTGACGGAGTCGCCGTTGGCGGTCAGAGTCACGGTGGCGATGCTGGTATCCAGCCCGGTCACATCCTCCGCGCCGTATTCGCCGTCGATGGTAAAGCTGGTGGAGGCGTTGACCTCGACAGTCAGCTCCTCAGCGGGCTTCTCGGAGACGGTGACAGTGTAGACAGTGGTGCCGATCTGCACTTCGGTTTCGCCCACGGCCACGGCGGTGAAGGTGATGTCGCTGGTGGAGATGGTCTGCTCACCGGTGACCTTCGCCATGTGGTCGGCGGAATTGGTGGAGGAAACGGGGTTCAGAACATAGGTGTTGCCGGCGGTGTTCTGTGCCGCGATCAGGTACTGACCGCCGGAGACGATGTCGTCACGGCTGATCTGGATATAGCCGGGGATCTCGGTGCTGGACTCCTCACCGTCTTCGATGGGACGGTACAGCAGCAGCACGTTGCAGCCGCCGGAGGTGTCGTTGCCGCAGCGGTTCCAGTAGGGGGTTTCCAGTTCGGAGTGGAAATGCAGGCCGCCGCCGTTGCCGTACAGCTTGACCTGATTGCCGCTGAGACCCGCCAGGACCTGGACGGCCAGGGTATCGGCGTCGCCCTCCACGTTGGGGCAGCCGTTGCCCACGGTGGTGGCGTAGGGCTCCACATAAACGGTGGTACCGTCAGTCAGGGTGGTGGAAATGTAGTAGGTATAGTCGGTGCCGGTGGAGGTGAAGGTATACAGACAGTTGTCCAGCACCACGGTGGCGCTGTCGCTCATGCGGCTGCCCACGGTGGCGGTCAGGCTGTTGGCAGTCACATCCACGGTCGCCACGGCGGTATCCAGACCGCTGACGTCAGCGGCGGAATAGTCGCCGGTGTAGTCGGTATAGGTGACGGACTCGCCCAGCCACAGGTCAGCATCCACCCAGGTCAGGCGGGCGTCGTTTTCACGACCCATGACCTCGTCCATATCGATGGTGGTGAAGATGATCTCGGCGGAGGCGCTGGTGGAGGCGTTGTCACCCTCGTACAGCAGGGCAACATTGCCGTCATTCATCACAGAGATGCAGGAGTAGGCATAGCCCTCGGTGGAGTCGGGGATGATGTCGTAATCATAGGCCAACTCCACGCTCTTGTCCTCGTTCACCAGGAATACATACAGGTGGCCGTCGGCACGGGCGCCGGAGTTTGCGGGGCAGGACACCAGGATAGCATCCTTGCCGTCGATCTGCTCCGTGTACATCACGGCGCTGAGCTGGCAGTTGCTTCTCTTGGCGGCGCTGGTGGTGACCTCGGTGGCGTCGGGATCGGCCACATAGTTGTGGGAATCCTCGTCCCAGACCATGTCGGTGTAGCGCAGGACGGAGTAGCCGTCCCGGTAGAACACGCGGACGGTGCCGTCGTCCAGCACAACAGCGGAAGCCTCGGAGGTCCAGGTGGAGGACATGTTGCCGCTGCGGTACCACTGGCCGTCGGTATCCCGCCAGACCAGAGAGGTATTCTGGGTGCCCCAGTCGTACTCATAGGCGGTGAAGACCATGTGGCCGGTGACGGCGTTATAGGTGCCGTTGCCGGGGCCGATCAGGTAGGACTGCTCGTCCGCTTCCTTCAGGTTCAGCAGCTCGGGCTCGGACCAGTTCAGGCCGTCGGTGGAGGTGGTCATGTACAGGTAGTCGGTGGGGAAGGGCTTATAGGGAGAGTCGGAGAAAAACAGGTTGGTGCTGACTTCATTGCCGTCGGCATCGGTGCCGGTCAGGTTGAAGTAGGCGTCAACACTGTAGCCTTCCACCTCGGCGCCCTCGGTGGTGTAGATCTTGCCGTCAGCCAGGTAGTAGCCGTAGGTGGCGGAGGCGGCGCTGGAAGCATAGCCGCTGTCACCGAAGGTGATGCCGTTTTCTTCATCGCTGCGCAGCAGCAGGTGGCCGGCATCATCGAAGCCGGTGCTGCCGTCCTGGGCGTAATACGCGGCGGAGTTGATGGCGAAGCCTGCGGGATACAGGTCCGCGATCATGTAGGCGGTGGTGCCGTCGGTGCCAATGGCGGGGTCGATAAAGCAGCTGGAGGTGTTGATCCAGGTGTCGCCGTTATCGCCCAGGTAGTTGGCGAAGGTGTAGGTCCAGTTGGCACCGTTGTCCGTGGAAACGGAGACAAGGGTGTCGATGCCGCCGGCATCGGCAGTGCCGCTCCAGCGGGCGTCGGTGGTTGCGATCAGGGTACCGTTATTCAGGGTCACGATGCCCGGAATACGGAAATTGGTACTGCCGCCGGTGCCTGCCAGGAAGGGCTGACCCACGGTGGTTCCATTTGCGGGCTTCGATGTGATGTCCAGTGCGAAAGCGCTCATGGGCAGAACGCTCAGCAGCATGCACACGACCAGAAGCATGGAAATTATGCGCTTGGTGTTTCGCATATTGGTTTTCCTCCTCTTATGTTGTGGTCATAATAACCAAATTTAGTATATCATACCAGTTTCGCTTGTCAATGCTCCACAAACATAAATTTGAAAAATGTATTCAGAAATTCAGAAAAATAAAAATCCCATACACATATGTGTTTGGCAGCGCAGCAAAATGTAATAGAAATGTCATTCTGAGCGGAGCGTAGCGGAGTCGAAGAATCCACGCATTTACAGCCACATTTGTGGTCACGACAGTGCCAAGATCCTTCGACTCGCTTCGCTCGCTCAGGATGACACCGTGATTGTGACAATTGTGCTTATTAAAACCGATAACCACAATTGTAGTTTATAGCGCCGAAGGCGCGTACCTTCCCCCCGGGGGAAACGTGGGGCGCTTCCGCGCCGGTGCGATAAATTACTTCCCATCGTAAAAAGCTCCGCCTTTCGGCGGAGCTTTTTTGGGGGTATCAGGTAATGGAAACGGAGGTGGAGCTGATGTACTGCGCGTCGGTGCCGGAGAGGATCAGGATGTTCGCTTTCAGATTCTGGATGCTCTCAAAGCCGGTGATGACCATGGAGAACATATTGTCATATTTGTTCCACGCACCCAGGTTGGAGCTGTAGACCGCTGCCACAACTTCATCGGTGAAGGCGAATTCCTGAGAGCCGGTGCCCTCCTCGGTGTCCCAGCTCAGCCGGATGATGATCTGGATGTTGTTGTCTGCGCCGCCGTTCTTCAGCAGCTCCACGGCATCCATATTGACGGGATAAGCCAGCGCGTTGATCTTGATGCCGTCGCCGGCGTAGCCGGTGTCCTGCCTGATGGCGAAGCCGGCCTTGGTGAAGATGTAGCCGGTGCCGTCATAGACGGGGACCATGGCGTTGCTTTCATCCAGGACCACATTCTTCACATCGGTAACCAGGCAGCCGGTGCCCACGCTGTCGATGACATGGGCGGTATCGAAGCCCACCAGATAATCGGCGGTCAGGTCATAGCCGTTCAGGTCCAGGGTCACGCCGGGATACACCAGGACGTAACCTCCGGTGGTGTCACTCAGCAGCTGGACGGTCTGGCCTTCCTCGGCCGCGGTCAGCGCTCCCCCGACAGTCAGGTAGGTTTCTTCGGTGGCGGAATTCTGAGCGGCATAGATGATGGCGGTCTCATAGGTGACCGTCCAGGTGCCGTCGCCGTTGTAGGCAGCGGTGACGGTCAGGGTGGACTTATTCTCCAGGGTGATGGAGATGTTCTCAGCAGGAGTGCCGAAGGTCCAGTCGTCGTTGGCGACCTTGAATTCGTAGGTGCCGGCTTCCAGAGTCACGGTGCCGGTCTGGACGTCCGCGCCGGAGTAGCTCAGGGCATCGGTGGTGCCCCATTCATTGAAGGTGCCGCGGACGTACAGGATCTCGGTGATCTTGCTGTAAACATCCAGCTTGTTCTCGGCGGTGTCGTAGACGAAGGTGTACGCGCCGTCGTACTGGGCATTCAGGGTGCAGTTGGAATCACTGTCCATGACCCAGCCGGAAGCGGAGCTGTCGATGGTGCCACCATTACCATACCAGCCGTCGTTATAGACGATCTTGAACGTATAAGTACCAGCGGTCAGGTAGACGGTACCCGCCACCTTGGTGCCGCCGATGCTGGTCAGGGCGTTGGCGGAGGTGCTCCAGTTGTTCATGGAGCCAGCCAGGAAGGCCATCAGGTTCTGATTGTAGCCGCAGACGGAGCAGATGCCGTCCTCGCCGATGGTGTGGCCCACAGCCAGGCCGCAGGCGGTGCACATGCCGCCCACATCGTGGGTTTCATGGTCGCACTGGGACTTGCCGCAGGAGCACAGGCCGTTCTCGCTGTAGGTGTGCTCGACCTCGGTCAGGCAGGTGCTGCACAGGCCGTTCTGCCAGTGGGCAGCGTGGTCACAGACCTTGCCGCAGTCGGCACAGGTGCCGTCCACCCAGTCGTGGCCGCAGTAAGTGCCGCAGATGCCGCAGTGGCCGTCGCTCCAACCGTGCTCGCAGGTCATGCCGCAGTTGGTGCAGACGCCGCTTTCGAAGGTATGGTCGCAGGTCTCGCCGCAGCCGAAGCAGACGCCGTCTTCCCAGTCGTGGACATGGTCAGGCTCGTTCTCGCCCTGGACCAGAACCATGGCGGAGATGCCATCGACACTGACGGAGCCGGTGGCGGTGGACAGGACTTCCGTACCTGCCTGGGTGCCATTGACGCAGACGCTCCACTCGCCGCTGGGCAGGGTGACGTTCTGGGCATTGGAAGTTGCGTTGAAGATGACCACGATGGAGTCGGAGATATCGCCGGCGGCTTCGCCGTCGATGGTGAACATCACGACCTCATTGGTGACCCAGGTGTAGTCGATGTTGGCGGTGATGTCGGCGTTGGATTCCATCCGCAGAGCTTCATGGGCCTTGCGGAATTCGATCAGGCCCTTGTAGTATGCGGAATTGTTAGCGTAGGTCTCGTTTTCCAGATCAGACCACTCGATGTGGTTGACATAATCAGACGCGTTGTAGCTGTTCTCGCAGCGGCCGCCGTCCTCCTCCAGCTTCTCCCGGAGGAATTCCTCACCGGCATGGATGAAGGGGATGCCCTGGCTGGTCATGTAGATGGCCGCGGCCAGGTTGTTCATCTTGATGATGTCGCTGTCGATGCCGAACTTGCCGGTGGACAAGATCAGCTTGTCGATGAGGGTGTAGTTATCATGGCAGGAGGCGTACTGGACGATCTGGCTGGGATCGGAAGTCCACCAGGGATTGGCCATGAAGTTGTTGGCTACGGCCTCCTCCTGGCCGGTCAGGCCGGAGACGAAGCCCAGGGAGGTGCCGTTGGAGCCGCCCAGCAGGTTGCGGATGGTATCGGAGAAGTAGGCGAAATCGGGGGTGCCGGAAGCATTGGCCTGGGTGGCCATGTCGTTGCCGGGCTCCACGGCGGTGCCCAGGGTCCAGCCCTCGCCGTAGAAGATCACGTCGGGGTACTTGGCATGGACGGTGTCCACGATCTCATTGATGGTGGTCTCATCCAGCAGACCCACCAGGTCGAAGCGGAAGCCGTCGATGTGGTACTCTTCCTTCCAGTACATGACGGATTCGACGATGTACTTGCGGACCATTTCCCGCTCGGAGGCGGTGTCGTTGCCGCAGCCGGAGCCATTGGAGAAGCTGCCGTCGGCGTTGACACGGGAGAAGTAGTTGGGCACGATCCGGTTCACGCAGAATTCACCGGCGTCGTAAACATGGTTGTAGACCACGTCCATGATGACGCTGATGCCGGCGTCATGCAGGGAGCTGACCATCTGCTTGAACTCGTTCACACGGACCTCGCCGTTGTAGGGGTCGGTGGAGTAGGAGCCCTCGGGGGTATTGTAGTTGACGGGATCATAGCCCCAGTTGAAGGTGTCGCACTTGGTCTCGTCCACGGAGCCGTAGTCGTAGACGGGCAGCAGGTGCAGGTGGGTGATGCCCAGGTCCTTCAGGTAGTCGATGCCGGTGGTGGTGCCGCCGGAGGTGGTGGTGCCCTCCTCGGTGAAGGCCAGGTACTTGCCACGGTTGGCTTCGGAAACGCCGGAGCTGTTATCGATGGAGAAGTCACGGACGTGGAGCTCGTAGATGACGGCGTCGGTGTAGGAGGTGATGGGGTTGGGATTGGTGTCGTTTTCCCAATCTGCAGGGTCGGTGGAATCCAGGTCAATGACCATGCCCCGCTTGCCATTGACGCCGGTGGTGCGGGCATAGGGGTCCACGGCTTCCACGGTCTTGCCGTCCACGGTGACAGCGTAGGTGTAGTATTTGCCGTTCAGATTGCCTTCGACAGTGGCAGTCCAGACGCCCTTGTCCCCTGCGGTCATGTCAACGGCCTCGATCAGATCCTCCGTACCTTCCGTGCCGGAAGTGTACAGTTTGACGCTGACAGCCGCAGCGGTGGGTGCCCAGACCACGAAGGTAGTACCCTCGGCAGTCCAGTTGGCGCCCAGATCGTCGCCTTCGTAGGTGTATTCAGCCGCGAACTTGTCGGAGGCATACACGGTGTTGATGCCGATGGCATAGCCATAGTCGGTGTACTTGACCTGCTCGGAGAAGCGGAGGGTGTACTGGTACAGGGTGACCAGATCCAGCTCTTCGGTGAGGGTCAGGGTATAGGTGCTGCCGCTGGCAGAGATGCTCTCGATGATGTCAGCAACTGCATCATCCTTATAAATAGCGAAAGCGGTTTCGTAGTCATCAACAGCCTTGGCGGTGATGATGGTGATGGTGTTGTTGTCGTAATCCAGCTCCACAGAGGAGATCTTGTTGGCGTAGACCACATCGTCATTCAGGCTCTGGCTGACGGAGAAGTCGCTGCCCACATAGACATCGATGGTGCCGGAGACGATATTGGCCAGGTCCACACGGATCTCGCCGCTCTGCGCGGCCCATTCGTTGCCCTCGATGCTCTTGCGGACCTTGAAGGCCACATACTGGCAAGCTCTGCCATCCAGGGTGATGGTGGCCACATCGTCGGTAAACTCATACTGCTCTGCCAGATCCGGCGCGCCCCAGGCGCAGACGTTCCACTCGGCAGAGGGGGCGTCGAAGTGGACCTTGATAGTAATTTCGTTGGTATCCTGCTCGGGGTCACTGATGAGGAAGGCGGAATTCTGGTTGCCGGAATCCTCGGTGATGACGAAGCTGTTCAGGGGGTCGGTGATCCAGCTGTCGTTGACCACCAGCTTGTACTGGTGGATGCCGTAGGAAACGTTATCCAGGGTGACACTCCAGACGCCGTAATCGTTGCAGGTCATGGCGTAGCCCTCGGCCCAGTCATTCATGGAGCCGTAGACCAGCACGGTGTCGGTGGTATTACCCTTGTATTCAAAGGTAACGGAGGTGCCATCCACCACGGGGCTGATGGCGATGGCGTCGGGGTTATCCACGATGTCGGCGTAATACTCGCCCTCGCTGTCGGCAGTGGTGGGAACGACCCACTTTTCCGCCTTGTTGTCCACAAAGTCGGAAGCGCTCAGGGCCAGGTCAACGGTCTGGCCGCTGCCGCTGAAGATAAAGTTCAGGCCCTGGCCCTCGGGAGCCTCGTAGGTGAAGCTCAGGGTGTAGAAGCCGTCAGAGTCCAGACCCGCGGCGGAGCCGGGCCAGGAGCCGGTGGGAGTACCGGCGGCGGTCCAGGTGTACAGATACACGCTGCCCCAGTTCAGGGTATTGGCAAAATGCAGGGTGGCTTCGTAGGTCACGGTCTCCACAGAGCCGTCAGCCCAGGTATCAGGGGCCTCGGTCAGCAGCGCGCCGTCGTACCAGTATTCGCCGGAAGACTCGATCATGATATCGCCGGTCTGGTTGGTACCGTCGTTGAAGAGGATGCCGACACCGGCGTTCTCCGCCAGATCGGTCAGCTCCACGGTGTACCAGTTGGCGTGCTCTTCGTTCTCGGTGACCGCGGTGCCGGGCCAGCCGCCCAGCAGGGTAGTCTCAGTATTGGCATACCAGCTGTAGGCGTTGACGGTGCTCCACAGGCCGGTGTTGCGGTAGTGGATGGTGGCGTATTCCACGGACTCGGCCACCTCGCCGGTGGCTTCGCTGGCAACAGCGATTTCCTTGGTGTCTGCGTTGAAGGTGATGGTCACATTGCTGATGGCGTCCAGGGTGAACTCATAGTTGCCGTCGGTGCCGGAGCCGCCCCAGGAATTGTTCCAGGTGCCGTCGGTGACCTTGAAGGAATGGGTACCAGCCGCGACGCTTTCATAGGTCTTCTCATACAGACCGTCGGCGTTCAGGGTCATGGCGTTGGCGGTGTTGGTGGTATCCCATGCGGTGCCGCAGAGGGCCGCAGTACCGGCGATGATATAAGTAGTCTCCGTGGGCGTGGTGTCCTCGGTGGGATCGGGCTCCTCCCCGGAGGAGGGGGTGTAGTCAAACTTGCTGACCGCGTTGGCGCCGTCCCAGTGGATGTAGTAGGCGTCGCCATCGGCAAAGCCGGTCACATCGGGGGTCTGCTGGCGGTTGGAGTCATTGCCGTTTTCCAGGCCATTGAACAGCAGAGAGGTCGCCCAGGTGGGGATCTCGGCGGTGTAGACATCATAGCCGGAGTCGGTGCCCACCTTGGTCATCAGCTCGCCGGGCCAGGTGGTGCCTTCGGTATCGTTCCAGTAATGGACATAGACCTCGGGCCAGAGCCAGTCGTTGCGGAAGTAGACGGTGATGGTATCGTCTTCCTCAGCCTCGGTAGGCGTCTCGTCCACAGCGGGGGTATAGGTGGACCAGGTGCCGCCGCCGGCGTCCCAGGTGCCCTCCGCCACGGTGTAGCAGTTGGTGCCGTCGGTGGGCAGGGTCAGGTCAGCGGACTGATTCCACTTGTTGTCCCAGCCGTTTTCAGTGGTGGAAGGGTTCATCCGGCAGAAGATGATGCTGGGATAGCCCGCGGGCACGACGCCCTCGTACATCCCGTCACCGTCGGTGTCGGACATGCTGACCCAGGTCTCGCCATTGCCGAAGCAATAGATGGCAAACCGGGCGCTTGCCTGGGTCCAGTTGCTGTTGGGCACCAGATACACAGTGGTATCCGTGTCCGCGGCCAGCACGCCCACAGGCAGCAGGCTCAGCATCATGGCCAGGGCCAGGATCAAGCTCAGCACCCGTTTGCGTGTCTGATCATTTTTCTTCATTTCGTAGTTCCTCCTTTGTATTTTGCTGATAAAATACCAATTTCATTATACTTTACCAAATCCTTTCCCGCAATTGGCATTACCTCACAAAAGAAACTTTTCCATTTTATGCAATATCAAAACTTGGCAAAACAAAAAGAGGACAGGCCCCTTTGGGGTCTGTCCTCCACGCTTCTTATTCGATCTCCCGGACGCGGATCTTTCCGCCGTCTATTTCCAGCTTCCGGCCGCACAGCTCCAGAGCCGCGCTTCTGTGGGTCACGGCGATGCAGCTTCTGCCGGGCATGGCCCGGAGCCGCTCCAGGACGATCCGCTCCGTCCTGGCGTCCAGCGCCGAGGTACTCTCATCCAGCAGCAGCACCGGCGCGCCGCCCAGGACCGCCCGGGCAATGGCCAGCCGCTGGGCCTGCCCTTCCGAAAGGCCCGCGCCGCTTTCCCCCAGCACCGTATCCAGTCCCTGGGGCAGCAGGGGCAGGAACTCATCCATGGCGCTGACATGGATGGCCTGGGCGAGCTCCGCTTCCGTGGCATCCGGCTTCGCCACCGTCAGATTTTCACGCAGGGTGCCGCTGAGCAGCAGATTTCCCTGGGGGACATAGGCGAACAGCCGCCGGGTGCTGCGGTCCAGGGGCACGGCTTCCCCGCCGCAGTCCAGATAGAGCCGCCCGCTCTCCGGGCGGAAAATACCCAGCAGCAGCTTCAGCAGGGTGCTTTTGCCCGTGCCGGAGGGGCCGGTGACCGCGGTGAAGCCGCCCTTGGGCAGCGAGAAGGACGCACCCTCCAATACCCGGTCCCGGTCATAGGCGAAGGTCAGTCCGTCGCCGCGTATGGCGTCCATCCGGTCATAGAGGGCCTGGGCGCTCTCGGCCCCGGGCTCCGGCTCCCCCTCGATGGCCTCCAGCTCCATCAGCCGTTCCGCCGCGGCGGTCATGGCGATGTACTGGGGGATCACGCCGGACAGCCCCACGAAGGGGGACTGCAGCTGGCTCACCAGCTGGGTCACCGCCGTCAGGGAGCCGAAGCTCATGGTCCCCCGCAGCAGTCCCCCGGCGCACCATACCAGCGCCACAAAGCTGGCGCCATAGGCCATGACGCTGACGCCGGTATTGGCAAACAGCGCGGCGTTTTTGCACCTGCGCTGAACCTCATAGCGGCTTTCCATCAGCTCCTCCGCCCGCTTTTCCATTTCCGCGGAAACATCCATGGCCTGGACCATCAGCAGCTTTTCCAAAATCTCCTGGAGGAAGCCGGAAACCTTGCCGTCATGCTCGCTGACCGTTTTGTGCAGTTCCTTCAGCTTCCGCCGCATCAGGCCGGTGACGACTACCACCAGAGCGCCGGCGGCAAAAAGCGCCGCCGTGAACACAGGCTGCATGGCCAGCAGCGCCGCCATGGCGGTCAGCAGCCTGGTGACCATGGAGACCACGCCGGGCAGGGCGCTCAGCAGGCCCTCGTCCACGGTCCGCACATCATTATTCAGCCGGTTGATCAGCTCGCCGCTGTGATACCGGGATACGGCGGCATAGTCGCCGTGGAGCAGGCCGTGAAGCAGATCCCGCTTCCAATCCCGGTCCAGCTCCGCCCGGAGCCGCTCCGTCAGATGCCGGGAAAGGGTGATGCACAGAAGGATGCCCAAAATGATGGCTCCCTGCTGCACGCAGGCCCGCAAAAACGGGTCCCTTCCCCCGGATACGGCGCAATCGATGACCTGCCGGGTCCCCAGGGCGAACAGGACGCCCAGGAAGGCGGAGCCTGCCCCCGCCGCCGTCAGCAACAGCAGCGCGGGGATCCGGCGGCGGACCCGCTTCAGGACCCACAGGAGGGCCGGCAGCTTCTTCATCGCAGACACCTCCGCAGGAAATTCACGCCCCGCCGCCAGAACCGGCGCAGGGAGCGGCTGTAATGCCAGAAACGGCAGTAAAGCCGGTAGCCGGGCGCCGTCACCGGGATCTCCCGCCCGTCCCGGCAAAAGGACGTCACCAGGGCGATCATCTGTCGGTGTTCCAGCCCCGGCTCCGGGACAAACTGGTTGTCGCCCATGCAGGTGTAGGTATCCCCCACTTTCACGACGCGGTGGAGGATATACCGCCCGTCCGCGCGCCGGTACAGAGGCAGGTCGTATTTTTCCAGCCGCTCCGGCAGCGGAGACAGCACCACGCTGTCGACGCCCTGCCGCAGCATGGGCAGCATACTCACCCCCTGGGGGGAAAACCGCACCTTGCGTCCCTGTTCCAGCTGCTCCCGGATCAGGGGCATCAGCTCGTCCAGCGCCGCGAACCGGGACTGGGCGGCGGGAATCTTGTATTTGTTCATGGGAACCCCTCCCCTTTTGAAGGAAAATAAGCGGGCACCGGACTGCTCCGGATGCCCGCTGTCAGAAACGCGTGATCTTTAGGGATTGACGATCTCGCCGATATCAATGCTGCCGTCGCCGATATCGATGGCGCCGTGTTCCGCGTCATATTCCGCCTTGGCTTCGTTGTACCACTGTACAAAGGCCTCCATGGAGGGGAACTGGTCATAGTACGCCATCTGATTCTCGGCGTTCATGCTGTTGTACTCCTCATAGGTGACGTAAACGATCCCGGGCTCGGATTCGGTATTGCCGGAGCTGCCCTGGTCGTCAGAGCTACCGCTATTGCCGGAATTGCCGCTGCTGCCGGAGTTGCCGTTGCTGCCGGAGCTGCCGCTATTGCCAGAGCTGCCGCTATTGCCGGAATTACCGCTATTGCCAGAGCTGCCGCTATTGCCGGAATTACTGCTGCTGCCGGAGCTGCCGCTGTTGCCGGAATTGCCGCTGTTGCCGGAATTTCCGCTGTTGCCGGAATTGCCGCTATTGCCGGAATTGCCGCTATTGCCGGAATTACCGCTGCTGCCGGAATTGCCGCTGTTGCCGGAGCCGGAACCACTGCCGTTGTTCACATCCGCGGACTCGGTGGGAATCTGGATATCGCTTTCATCGAACTGATTCTCCTCCACGCCCGGAATATACGTCTCCGTCTCGCTGGGCTCCGTTGCCATCGTCTGCTCCGTGGCTTCTGTGGCCGCGGTCTGCTCCACGCTTTCGGTGGGGTCCGCGTCAGGCTCCTTGGCGCAGGCCGCGCACAGCAGCAGGACCAGCACCATCATCAGCAGCATTTTCATTCTATTCATAACAGGATCTTCCTTTCCCGGATGGTTTCCTTGTTATTCCTCGAGCACCCCGGCATCCGCCAGCTTGCCCAGGAACCGGTCCACATCGGCCCCCGCCCGTTCGGGGGAGACGTCGTATTCCCCGGTCAGTGCCCGGATCATCGCTTCCCGGTCACCGCCCTGTTCCAGCGTCTTCCACAGCAGCGCGCCGGTCTCATTCAGCGTCAGGATGCCGTCCAGATCCAGCGTAGCCTGCCCCAGGGGCATGACGACCCAGGTCTTGGCAACCTGGCGCAATGCGTAATTTCCTTTTACTTTCATAATCCCATTTCCTCCGCGGTGCGCCGCATGGTGGTATAGCTCAGTTGTGCCGCCGCGGCTTCCGGTCTGTTCTCCAGTTCAAACACCGGAATGTTGGTGATCAGCTCATCCATACGGGCCATCAGCAGATCCAGGTACTTCACCTCATAAACCTTCCAGATGGTCTGGCCCAGGAGCCGCTGCAGCGCTTCCTGCGCCGACAGGCGGCGGATCTGATTATGCTTTGCCTGCTTCAGAAAGCAGATACCCGCCAGGGGCGCCTTCATATTCCGGTTGATGCCATCCTTACCGCACCAGGGGGTGCCGTAGGCATACCACACGCCGTCCAGACAGCGCAGGGCAGGCTTGTCGTCATTGATCACCACGACATCCTCGCCAAGTTCCTGCTGCCACAGACTGGTGTGGGTAGATTTTCCCGCTCCGCTTCTGCCGGAAAAAAGAAAGGCCTTCCCGTCCTTAACAACAGCGGAGGCATGCAAATAAAGCCCATTGTGTTCCAACAGGCGGCTATGAAACTGCCGGCCGGATTCCATGTACGCAAGCTGGTCGGCAGAAAAAATACCCGGATGCTTCTCTGGGTCGTATGCGTCTTCGCGGATCACGATATCCGCAGTTGCGTCACCGTCATACAGGTAGTCCCTGCAGCGGAGGGCCATGCCCCCCGCCATGGGTACTTCCGTGATCAGCTCTGCGATCTTACAAAGCATGGTTACCTTCCTTTAGGGAATGACGATATCTGCATCGGTAAAGCTGTTGGGTACAGCACTGCCGGTACCGATGCCGATATCGGTAACGGACTCGGAAGTAAACTTGACCACTTCGACTTCAGGCTGCATGTATTCCTTCATTGGTGCATTCTCCCTTCTTGCTGAATAATATGGTATACACAGCTCCGGGAACGATCCCGGTCTGTATACCCTACCAGTTTGTATTCTACCACAGGGCGCAATTCTTTGCAAGAATAAATTGCGGATCTCTTCGCTTTTGGTCAAAATCCATAACCGCTCCGAAAGAAACGCCGCGGTTTCCCCAAAACAGGGAAACCGCGGCCTTCGCTTATCTCCTCCGATTCCCGGAGGGGTATTGGCGGCTTTTGGCGCCGACGCTGTTGCGCACCACGCCCAGGATCTTGCTCCCGGACTTTTTCAGCTGGTCCACCACATCCTGGGCCTGGCTGGAACGGACGGAATTATCCGCCATGACCAGGATGACGCCGTCGCAGTCGCTGGCGATCACCGCCGCGTCGATGACCCGGCCCAGGGGCGGGGTGTCGATGAGCACATAGTCGTATACCTTCCGGCTCTCGGAAAGCATGGCCTTGAAATACCGGCCGCTGAGCAGCTCCACCGGGTTGGGCGGATACTGGCCGGAGAAGATCAGATGCAGATAGGCGTACTGGGTGGCATACATCGCGTCCGCCAGATTCACCATACCCGTCAGTATCTCGCTGAGGCCTGTGGGATTTTTTACATTGGTATAGCGGCCCGCGATCACGGACTTGCGCATGTCCGCGTCGATGACCAGCACCTTCTTGCCAAGGGCCGTCAGGCTCTGGGCCAGGTTCAGCGTGACCGTGGTCTTGCCCTCGTTCTCCTGGCAGCTGGTGACCGCGATCACCTGGATATCCTGCCCGCAGAACTGCAGATTGGTCCGCAGGGTCTTGTAGGCTTCCTGGGTAAAGAAGTCGTCATTGCCCGGCAGCTTCAAAAACATTTTTTCCATATCAGGGCCTCTTTTTCATGGTGGTTTTCTTACTGCCCCGGTAATAGGCGTAGGGGCTCCGGGAAGAACCGTTCAGGTCGGGGATCTCCGCCAGAACGCTGAGCCCCAGCTCCCGCTCGATGTCTTCATTGGTGCGGATCCGGTCGTCCAGCAGGAAAACCAGGAAATACGCCGCGTAGACCAGCACCGCGGCAACGATCCCCACCACGCCGCAGCTCAGGATATTGGGGCTGTTGCTGGGCCCCTCGGGCAGGGTGCCGTACTCATAGAGATTCACCTGGCTGAAGCCCATGGCCTCCTCGATCTTGCTGGGGCCGATGTCGCAGATCCGGTCCACGATGGCCTTGGCCTGCTCCGGGGTATCGCCCTGGACGGTGATCTCCAGGACGCGGGTATTGGAGGGGTTGGTGGTGGTGATCCGGGAATAGAGCTGCTTGTAGGTCATATCCAGTCCCAGATCCTCGATCACGGTATTGAGCACCGTCCGGCTCTTCAGGAAATAATTGCAGTCATACACCAGTCTCAGCGCCAGGCTCAGCTCATTGGCCGCCTCGCCGGAGCTGGTATCCCCGCTGCCGTTCTGGCGGAGGATATACAGGGTCGCCGTGGAGGAATACTGGGGATCATAGGTAGCCATATCCACCACAAAAAAAGCTCCCGCCGCGATCACCGCCGCCAGCACCATCACAACGATCCGCCGGACAAGCAGGTCCCACAGGTCCTTCAGCGTAACGATCCGTATTTTCTTCGTTTCATTCATGGTTCGTTTCCTTCCTGGCTGTCGCCTTCCAGCAGCCGCAGTGAATTCTTTTCAAACAGGGCGTCGGCATAGGCGCTGCCGTACTTTTTCTCCACGGCCCGGTAGCCCCGGGACATCACCGGGCTTCTCCGGCGCGCGTCATGGGCGTCCGTTGCCGCGATATCCGCCAGCCGTGCCCGCAGGAGCCGGCCGCAGCGCAGCTTCGCCCCGAAGCCGTATTCCCCGAAGAGGGACCCAACGTCGATCTGGATCAGCACACCGCCCCGGCGCAGCGCCCGGACCGTGCCGCGGGTCAGCGCTCTGTACCGCTCCCCGTGGGCCAGCACCGGCCTGTAGCCCGCGCTCATGAGCCGCTCCAGGCCCTTCACGATATTCCGCTCCGGCTCGCCTTCGTCGAAGTCCACCAGCACATAGCTGCCGCCGCCCAGCGTACGGCAGCGGCCCTCCGCCAGCCAGGTCAGGCACTGGTCCGCGTACCGCAGCTCGTTTCCCGGATACAGCCGCAGCATCGGATATTTCCCGGCGGCATAACGCTCCAGCTGCCGGAACGCCTGCTCCGCCCGCTCCCCGTTGTCGCCAAAATAACCCGGATGGAAGTGGGGCGTCAGGCACATGGTCCTCACGCCGTCGGCCCAGGCCGCGTCCAGCATGGCGTACATCTCCTCCTCGGTCTCCGGGCCGTCGTCCACGCCCCAGAGGGCATGGATATGGATATCCGCGAAGCTCATGGCGTGTCCTTCCGCCAGACCATTTTGTTGACTATGCCGGTGTAAGACTGGATGATCTTTACCACTTTCGCGGAGACATTTTCCTCCACATAATCCGGCACCGGGATGCCGTGATCGCCGGCGGCGTTCATCTCCACCGCGGTGTCCACCGCCTGCAGGAGGGACTTCGTATCGATGCCCGCCAGGGTGAAGCAGCCCTTGTCCATCGCTTCGGGACGCTCCGTGGAGGTGCGGATACACACCGCCGGGAAGGGTCTGCCAACGCTGGTGAAGAAGCTGCTCTCCTCCGGCAGGGTCCCGCTGTCGGACACCACCGCGAAGGCGTTCATCTGCAGGCAGTTATAGTCGTGAAAGCCCAGGGGCTCCTGCCGGATCACCCGGCGGTCCAGCGGAAAACCGCTGGCTTCCAGCCGTTTTTTGGACCGTGGATGGCAGGAATAGAGGATGGGCATATCGTACTTCTCCGCCATGGCATTGATGGCGGTAAAGAGGGATGTAAAATTCTTTTCGGTGTCGATATTCTCCTCCCGGTGGGCGGAAAGCAGAATATATTTTCCCTTTTCCAGGCCCAGTCGGGCATGGACATCGCTGGCTTCGATCTTGGGAAGATTCCGGTGCAGCACCTCCGCCATGGGGGAGCCGGTCACATAGGTCCGCTCCTTCGGCAGGCCGCACTCCGCCAGATACCGCCGGGCATGCTCGGAGTAGCACATATTCACATCGGAGATGATGTCCACGATACGGCGGTTGGTCTCCTCGGGCAGGCACTCGTCCTTGCAGCGGTTGCCCGCCTCCATGTGGAAAATGGGGATATGGAGCCGCTTGGCGCCGATGACACTCAGGCAGGAGTTGGTATCGCCCAGCACCAGCACCGCGTCGGGCCTGATTTCGACCATGAGCCGGTAGCTCTTGGCGATGATATTGCCCATGGTCTCGCCCAGGTCCGCACCCACGGCGTCCAGATAAACCTCCGGGTCCTCCAGCTGAAGGTCCCGGAAGAAGACGCCGTTGAGGTTATAGTCGTAGTTCTGCCCCGTATGGGCCAGGACGGTGTCGAAATATTTGCGGCACTTCCTGATGACCTCCGCCAGCCGGATGATCTCCGGCCGGGTGCCCACGATGATCAGCAGCTTCAGCTTGCCGTTATTTTTGAACATAGCGTTACACCTTCTCAAAGTACGTATCCGGGCGGCCGGGATCAAAGGGCTCGTTGGCCCACATCACCGTCACCAGGTTTTCCGTGTCGCTCAGATTGATGATGTTATGGGTATATCCGGGCAGCATGTGGACCGCCTGGAGCTTCTCGCCGCTGACGGGGAATTCCAGCACCTCGTCGGTGCCGACACGCCGCTGTTGGATCAGGCCCCGGCCCGCCACCACGATGAAAAATTCCCACTTGCTGTGGTGCCAGTGCTGGCCCTTGGTGACGCCGGGTCTGGAGACATTCACGCTGAACTGGCCGCAGGCGGGGGTCTTCAGCAGCTCCGTGAAGCTGCCCCGGTCGTCCACGTTCATCTCCAGCGGAAAGCTGACCGCCGCTTCGGGCAGATAGCTCAGGTAGGTGGAATAGAGCTTTTTCCCGAAGGAGCCGGCGGGGATCTCCGGCAGCATCAGCGTCTTGGGCTGATTTTTAAAGGTCTCCAGCAGCTCCACGATCTGCCCCAGCGTGGCTCTGTGGGTCACGGGCACATGGCAGTACCGGCCCTTTTCGTCGGGCACAGGCGTCAGACCGTCGTATTCGCAGCGGTGCTCCCGCCCCGCCAGCGCGGCCAGCATTTCCTCCACCAGATCGTCGATGTACAGCAGCTCCAGCTCCGCCGCCGGGTCGCTGACCGTGATGGGCAGGTCCCGGGCAATGTTATGGCAGAAGGTGGCCACGGCGCTGTTGTAATTGGGGCGGCACCATTTGCCGAAGAGGTTGGGGAACCGGTAGACCAGCACCCGCGCGCCGGTCTGCCCGGCATAGCGGAAGAACAGCTCCTCCCCCGCCCGCTTGCTGCGGCCGTAGTCGCCGTCGTAGCGTCCGATCAGCGACGCCTGAACGGAGGACGAGAGCATCACGGGACAGGTGTTGCCGCAGCGCCTCAGGGTATCCAGCAGCGTGGAGGCAAAGCCGAAATTGCCCGCCATGAATTCGCCCGGCTCCTTCGGGCGGTTCACGCCCGCCAGATGGAAGACAAAGTCCGCCCTGCCGCAGTAATCCGCCAGCAGCGCCGGGTCCGTATCCACATCGTACTCGAAGATCTGTCCAATGTCCAGCTCCGTTGTACGGTTTTTGCCGTCCCGGATGGTTTTCAGGCTCTCCGCCAGGTTTCGGCCCACGAAGCCCGCCGCGCCGGTAATGAGGATGTCCATATGCTTTCCCTCCCCTTTATTTGAGGTATCTCCAGAAACGGAATGCCTTCAGAATCAGGATATTGTTCTCCCGGATCTCCCGGAAGAAGAAGCCCACGATAAAATTCGTAAAGATCTGTGTCGCCAGGGTGGCCAGCGCCGCGCCGTTGACGCCCCACAGGGGGATCATCACCGCGTTGAGGATCAGGTTGCACACCGCGCCGGAACCGGCAATGTACTTCTCATATTTCTGCTTCCCGTTGGGGACCATCCACACGCTTCTGGCAACACCCAGATAGGCGAAGGCGGTCTCCCAGCACAGGATGCACAGCGCGCCCCGGGCTTCCAGGTAGGCCCCGCCGTAGAGCAGGAAAATGATGGGCTTCGCCAGCAGGGAGATCCCCGCGGCAGCCGCGAAGGAGATATACAGGACCGCGCCGTACAGCCGGACCAGATACCGCTCAAAGGCCTGGGGGTCCCGGCTGTGCTTTTCCAGGATCACAGGCTTCGCCGAATCAATAATGGCGCTGAGAATGAAGGTCCACATGGATGTGACCGATACCGCGGCGGAGTAATAGCCAACGGAGGTTTCATCGATCATGGCCTTCAGCATCACACGGTCCATCTGGCCGTATACCGCCACCATCATGCCGGACAAAATGAAATGATAGCTTTTCGACAGGAGCTTCCTGCCAGCGTCCAAGGAAAACCGCAGCTTCTGCTCCCGGCCGGCATGGCGGCGGTAAGCGATCAGCAGCAGCGCCGCCACCAGCGCGTACTCCACCACATGGGACGCCGCGAACCAGCACACATTTTTCCGGGTCAGGAGCAGCCAGATCTTGTACAGCGCCACCACCGTATAGCCCACCGCGCTGATCTTTGCCGTGACCTTCGATTCCAGATTGGCCTGATACCAGCAATTAATGGAATCGAAGCTCTGGAAGATCAGCGTCGTGCTGTAGATCAGCACGACCCAGACCGTCGTGGGTTCATCCGGGTTCAGGGCATAGGCCAGCGCCACGATGGTGATGACGGAGCACAGGCTGGAGCAGAGCCGCAGTCCGATGCTGGACCCGATCAGCACCCCCTTGCGCTCATCATGGATCAGCTCATTGACCAGGATGCCGTTGATGCCCAGGGTGCACACCGAAGTAAACAGCGCCGTAAAAGACGCCGCGTAATTGATCAGTCCGTAATTTGCCGGACCAAGATACTGGGCCATCAGCAGCGAGACCACCAGGTTCACCGCCACATGATAGACCCTGGCCCCGATCAGCCAAAAGGCGTTGCGGGCCATCCTTCCGCCAAACAAATTTCCAAATCTTCTCATGACCGCGTCCTTATATCCGATCCTTCATCTCTGCTTACCGGGCCGTCCGCGTACAGCTCCGGCTTCTTTTCTCCCGCCAGGATGTGGCGGATCAATTCCAGGAGCCGGGGGGCGGCAGTCTCCGCGTTCCAGCTTTCCGTGATTGTACGGCAGGCGGCGGTGCCCAGCTGTCTCTGGGCTTCCGGGTGATCCAGCAGATATTTCACCCGCTCATACAGCCCGTCCAGGTCCCCGGATCCGTAGGTCAGACCGTTCTGCCCGTCCCGGATCAGGTACGGCACCGAGCCGATGGCCTCGCAGGCCACCACGGCGCAGCCGCTGTTCATGGATTCGTTCAGCACCGCGCCCCAGCCCTCCTTCCGGTCGCTGGTGAGCAGGTAGATCCCGGACTTTTCCATATATGCCCGGACTTCCTCCGGCTTCATGGCGCCGGGCAACCAGACACGGTCCGCCAGATCATATTCCTCGACACGCTCACGCAGCTGCCGCTCCATGGAGCCCATGCCGATCATGGTCAGTGTAAAGTCATAGCCCTCCTGCCGCAGCCTGCGGGCGATCTCCAGCGCGTCATCCGGGTGCTTCCAGTCGATCATCCGGCCGGCCCACAGAAGGGACGTGGGATCCTTCCCCTCCATCAGCGCGCCGGTATCCGCGTACCGCTTCGTCTCCGGGAAATAGCCCCACCTGTAGCAGCGGCCCCGGAACAGGCCGAATCCGGCATAGTCCGGCGCGGTATAGGCGCTGGCGCAGAGCATATAGATGGGCTTCGTCATAGGGCTCCTCCAATGCCACAGCACCAGCCGCGGCAGGTATTGGACGATGGAGCGCTTCTCCTTAAAGGGCCGCTCAGAATAGCGCAGCAGCAGCTTCCCCGCCCGGACCCGGCCGCGCAGCATGGCTTCCGGCACGGAGCCCGCGATCACCGCATCCGCCCCGTCGATCAGGCTTTGGGCCGTTTCCCACCGGCCGGCATCGGCATAGGCCGGCACCACATAGGACGGCAGCTCCGTTCCATACCCCAGAGCCTGCCGGGCCTGGGGGACGGGCGTGGTGGCAACGAACCGAAACCGTTCACCCAGCCGCCCGTACAGCTGGTCGCAGAGGGGCTTCTGGTGATGATTGAAATAATTGGAAGCAAACACGACCTTCATGCTGTCCCCGTCCGCCGCGGCGGGCTCCGGGAAGCGGAAATCCAGCCCCACACGGTTCATGGCTCGCTGATAGGCATCCACCTTTTCGGCGGTGGCAGAGCGGAAATCCCGGCCCCTTTTTCGCACCCGTTCCCGGCGGAACAGGGCGGCCTCCACCCAACGAACCGGCCACATCACCGGTAGCAGCCAGGGGGCTTTGTTCAGGATGGGATAGCGGAGGGCCATATCCCGGGCCTCCGGGAACAGCAACAAGCGGGCGGACCGGGCCCTGCCGCCCTGAACGGAGCCGGCAGCCTTCCGGTTTTTGACCTCCTCCGCCAGCACATGGCTCTCCCACTTCCCCCAGCTTCCGCTGTCGAAAATGAAATCGGTCATCATCTCCAGCTTCTCATCCGCCGCGCCATCGCCGAACCAGAATTCCAGCAGGCGGCCGACATTTTCATGGAATTCCAGCAGCTCCAGCTTCTGGAGCTCCCGGCGGATATAGCCCTCGTCCAGGCCGGGGCAGCTTCGCAGATATACCCACAGGTCCAGCACATGGCGGCAGCCGATGCCCCCGTCCCGGTAGTGCTTGGCGAAATGGGTGAACAGGTAGACCCATTCATCCTCCGGCGTCATGGCATACCGGGAGTCCTCCCGGCGTTTCGCCAGACGCCAGCCGTCGCCGAAGTAGGCGTAATAATCGGAATTATAGGAAGGGATCAGCCGTTTGTGGAGCTCCAGCTGCAGCTCCGGGCAGCTCCACACATATTCGTGGTCGCTTTCCGTCACCGGCGCATAGCCCAGCCCCTCCACCACAGCGCGGACGGCGTCATACTGTTCGGCGCGGATCAGGATATCCGCGTCCCCCATGATCCGCAGCTCCGGCTTGGGATAGCGGCTTTTCATATTGATGCCCTTCAGGGGCATATAGTCGATGCCCTTCTCCTCGAAGGCACCGCACAGCCGCGCCACCGCCGCCATCTGGGCCTCGCTTTGGAGCATCAGCCTGCAGTAGGCCTGCATCAGCCCCAGCATGGCAGGAGACATTTCCTCCAGGCCGCAGTTGCTGCCGCCCTGATAAGCCAGGGCGGCCAGATGGTGTTTTTTGATGACGGGCAGTGCCTCCTCCAGCGAGAAGCCCTCCGGCAGCAGGCCGGGCTCCCCGGTGACGGCGCTTTTCAGCATCAGCAGGATGCCCCGCTGTAATGTGTTCATCCTTTTGCCTCCCAGGCGGCCAGCTCCTCCCGGATGTAGGCCAGCTCCTTGAGCTTCCGCTGCACCTGCGCCGTGTCCAGGAGCAGGGTATTGCTGCTGTTGAACGCGCCCAGCGCGTTCCGGTTCAGGTCACCCTGCCAGAAATATTTGTCGTAGTTCAGGTCCCGCTTGTCGCAGGCCACACGGTAGAAATCGCCCATATCCACGGCGTTGGCGCATTCCTCGTCGGTCAGGAGGGTCTCATACAGCTTCTCACCGTGGCGGATGCCGATGGTCCGGATCTCGTGGCCGGGATCGAACAGGCCCGTGACCGCCTTCGCCAGGGTCTCGATGGTGCAGGCGGGGGCCTTTTTCACCAGGATGTCGCCGCTCCGGCCGTTCTCGAAGGCGAAGAGCACCAGCTCCACCGCCTCCTCCAGGCTCATGATGAACCGGGTCATGGAGGGCTCCGTCACCGTGATGGGCTTGCCCGCCTTGATCTGCTCGATCCACAGGGGGATCACACTGCCCCGGCTGCACATGACGTTGCCGTAGCGGGTGCAGCAGATCCTGGTGGCGGTGGTGGTGCGGCTCTTGGCCACGACGACCTTCTCCATCATGGCCTTGGAGGTGCCCATGGCGTTGACGGGGTAGGCCGCCTTATCGGTGGACAGGCAGATGACGCTCCGGACCCCCGCGTCGATGGCGGCGGTGAGCACATTGTCGGTGCCGACGATGTTGGTCTTCACCGCCTCCATGGGGAAGAACTCGCAGGAGGGCACCTGCTTCAGGGCTGCCGCGTGGAATATGTAATCGACGCCGTGCATGGCGTTCTTCACGGAAGCCAGATCCCGGACGTCGCCGATGTAGAATTTGATCTTTTCGGCCTGCTCCGGGCATTTCTGCTGATAAGCGTGGCGCATATCGTCCTGCTTTTTCTCATCCCGGGAGAAAATACGGATCTCCCGGATATCCGTTCCCAGAAACCGGTCCAGCACCGCGTTGCCGAAGGACCCGGTACCGCCGGTGATCAGGAGGGTCTTATTGGTAAAGTGTCCCATGACAGCTTCCTCATTTCTGTTTATCCATTACAGCCTTATACAGCCGGATATATTCCTCAAACCGCTCTTTCGCGTCAAAGCCTGCCGCCCTTTTGACGCAGGCTTCCCGCGTGAAGGGGCGTTCCCGCTCGATGCGGCTGATCTCCCGCTCCAGGGCATCGATATCGCCGCAGTCCACCACCGCGCCGCAGGTTTCGTCGATGGCTTCCGGGCTGCCGCCGGTGCGGAAGGTCAGCACCGGGGTGCCGCAGGCCAGGGACTCCAGATTCACCGTGGGGAAATTATCCTCCCGGGTGGGATTGACGAACAGGTCGGCGGCGGAATAGATCTCCGCCAGCTCCCGCTGGTCCTGTGTGCGGTGGATGGAGATGATATTCTCCGGCAGTTCCCTGTCCACCGTCTCATTGGTCCCCACCAGCACGATCCTGTACCGGCCGTCCAGCCGCTTTGCAAGCTCGATGAACACATCAAGCCCCTTTCGCGCGCCCCAGTCGAAGGCCACCCCCAGGAGGATAAATTTGTCCCCGCAGTGATGCTTCTCCCGGAAACCGCTGTCCGTAGGCCGGAACACCGACCGATCGATGCCGTTGTGGACGACCCGCACCGGGTAGTCCTTCAGGAAGGATTCCCCCACCCGGTCCGCCAGCCACTGCGACGGGGTCACGATGGTCAGATCCTTCACCCCCGTAAACCACGCCTTTTTCTTCTTCCACATAGCCGCCGAGCAGTCGAACCAGCTCCGGGGATAGTCCCGGTACTGGGAGCACCCGCCGCAGCCTGTCTTCCATTTTTCGCAGCCCGCCATGGCGAAATGGGGGCAGTGCCCCGTGAATGCCCAGCAGTCGTGGAGGGTCCAGACCACGGGGATATCGTGTTTCTTCAGCCAGGAAAAGAGCATGGGCAGCTGGATAAACCAGCCGTGGAGATTATGCAGATGGATCACATCGGGCTGAAATTCCCCGATCCTCCGCAGGAGCTTCGCCGTGGGCAAAGCGGAAAAGCAGCCGATGCGGCCCGTCAGCCGGGCCAGGTACATATGCGCCGTCTTGGCCAACAGGCCCCCTGTCAGGACAAAATCCTTCCGCCGGCAGCCCTGCCAGGTAAAGCCCGCCGCGCAGAGGGCCTCGCCCCCGTCAGCATCCACCCGGTCCGCCAGCTGAAACATGATCCGCCCGGTACTGCCGTAGGGGACAGCGTTGATTTGAACTGCTTTCATCAGCTTTCCTCATGAAAAAATAGTATAGTACGGTTCATATCCCGTTCCGGAAATCGTAATATAGGCAAATACCACCGAAATAAAACATATCGCGGCGATCACAATGACACGTTCCCTGCCGTTTCTGTAGCCCGCGATGAGATTCGAGGTCAGTACAAGGGCGTACGGCTCGAAGTATTCCGCAAATCTCGTCACGTTGTACACCCGGATCCCCAGGATCAGCGTGATCAGATGCAGCAGCATACCATTGATCATGACACGGTTTTCCATGGTGGAAACATCGAATTCACAATCTCCGATGCTGATGCTGTAAAGCGCGAACAGCGCGATGCCCAGCGTCGGGACCGCGGCGTTCAGGGTCCCCTCGCCCATGCCGTACGTCGTAGCGCTGTAACGGGCGATCGTCGTCTGGACGAACGTAATGATATTCGGCATCAGAAACCATACCGCCACCGCCGCGCCAAGCAGCAGGGAAATATTCAGCTTCGTGATCCTTCTCGTCAGCACCAGTCCCATCGGCAGCATGATCAGTGCGGTCCTGTGTATCATCGCGGCCGCAAGCACGATCACGATATAGGTTTTCCACCGCCCATCGCACAGGTACGGGACCGCGTTCAACACGATCGCCACCGCCAGCAGCTGCCTGACCAGATTGAACGTCGCCAGGTAGCTGCCGAGACTCACGAACAGCAGGATCGTGATCCACGGCATCTGGGAATATTTCCTGAAAAAGCGCAAGAACAGACCCACCGTGATGGCGCTGATGACCAGGGTATATACGACCGCCGAATCCGTAAAGCACCCGATAAATCGGCTGAGCACGACAAATGTCTTCTCCATGCTGAACTCGATCTCAGGGCGCAGGATCTCGGAAAACGAGAACGCTTTATCCACATACTCAAAAAGCCGTGAATAGTTGGCGTGGTCCGCCGTAAATTCCCCCCGAAGCCCGGAAAACAGGATCAGGATCACGCAGAAAAAGGCTGTGGTAAGATTCGGCTGCTGCTTTCGATAGCAAAGGGCGCCGAATACGATTATGACGCCACACAGAATAATATAAGGTAACATTGCACTCCCATCACATATCCAGGATCATCTTGGCGATCCGGTCAGCTTTCAGGTTCTGTTCCACATACGCCAGATATTTCTCATGCCTGCTCCGCTGGATCTCCGGCGGCAGCTTCAGGGCCCCGTCGATGGTGGCCGCGATCCCCTCCGCCGCCGGCCGGGCCGGGTCGATCCGGCAGAGAAAATCGGAATAACACCCGGGCATCCCCGGCAGCAGATACGCCGCCACGGGCCGGCCCGTCAGCAGATACTCGATCGTTTTCGACGCGAAGGAATAGGGCACGAAATCCTCACCGCCGGGGCGGGGATTCACCAGCACCGCAGCCGCGCGCTGCCAGCGCCGCGCCTCCTCCGGCGGCACCTGGCCCAGGACCAGGATCCGGCGGTCTTTTTCCGCGGCTTCCGCCGCGTAACCGTCGCAGTCTCCTCTGCCGCACAGGACCAGGCGGCAGTCCGGGTCTGTGACCTGTCCGAAGGCATCGATCAGGTCCCGGACGCCGAATTTCCGGTTCAGCTTCCCGGTATACACGACGTACTTTTCCTGCCCTCCGGGCGCATCCGGCCGGGCCGGGAGCTGCCAATCCGCCACGATGCCCTCCACGACCCGGTAAGGCTTGTCCCCCACCGGGAGCAGCTCCTTCATGGGCTCCGTCAGGAGGACAAAGGAGTCCACCCGCTCCATGAGTTTTGTCATGACCGCCACATCGTATTTCTTGGCAAGATCATACAGCCGGCTGCGGTGGGCATTGAGATTCATATACTGGGGCAGGTCGGGCACATACAGGCAGATCTGGATCCGGGGATCCCTGCGCTTGGCATACACCGCCGCCTCCAGAAAAGGCGTGTGGGGGCAGTATACCACGATGCGCTTGTCCGGCTCCTCCAGCGCGATGAAGGATCGCAGCGCCTTTTTCAGGGCCGCCGCTCTGGAGGGATTGCGGATGCCCCACACATTATTGAAGCGCGCGTAGTCCCATTCCCCCCGGGGTCCTGAAAAGCCCCGGAAGAACGCGATGTCGCTTCCCATGGGATAGGCGCCGAGAAAGGGCGCCGAAAGCACCGAGAAATCACAGCCCGCTTCCCGGAAGCCTTCGATCAGCTTCTGCTGGAAGTTATTGGCCGCCAGATCCGCGCCTCCGCGGCTGTGCTGCATGACTTCCTTTTCATTTTCTTTCGCAAACACGCCGCACAGAAGCAGAACCTTCATCGTATCCCATCCATTCCGTTACAAACTTTCAAATCTGTTTTCTCAGAAACCTTTTATAGAGGGCCTGCTGGAGCCTGCCGGGGCAGATCACCAGGAACAGCTCGCCCGTCAGACAGATGACCAGATCTCCCAGCGAGGAAAATCCCGCCCGCCAGGCATGCCACCAGATCCTGGCGCAGCAGCCCATCGCCGACCAGGATGTCCGGCGCCGGTGGGCATCGGTGTCCACCCGGACCCGCACCAGAGTATCCGGCAGATTCCGGGCGCGGCAGCCCCGGATCAGCATCCGCAGGTACAGGTCATAATCCTCCCCACGGCGCAGGTCCCGGTAGCCGCCGCTGTCCAGCGCCGCCGACTTGCGGTACATGGCCGTCACATTGTTGATGGGGCTGCGCCGCCGGGCATACCGGCAGATGCCCTCATGGTCCACAGGGACGCAGCGGACCGAGCACACCTTTCCGGTGCGGTTGTCAAATTCCTCGATCACGCCGCCCAGAAGGGTCAGCTCCGGCTCAGTCGCGAACTGGGCCAGCTGCTTTTCACACCGGTCAGGAGTCGAGATATCGTCGGAATCCATTTTCGCGATCAGATCATTGCGGCACACCGCAAGCCCCGCCTTCGCCGCCAGGCCGACGCCCACATTCTCGCGTAGCCGGACGATCTGAAACAGGCCGGGATACCGGGAAACAAAGCCCTCCAGGGCTCCGTCCAGCTCCGCCGTCAGCGGTCCGTCGCAGACGATCACGAAATCATCCGTGACCACCGTCTGATCCAGCATACTCTGGATCGCCGCCGCGAAATATTCCGGGTCCTCCTCCATATATACCGACATTAAAACGGAATAATTTTCCATCCTTCTGATCTTCTCCATCTTCTTTGATCGCTGTGCCCAATGCGGTGGTGTTTTGGGCAAAGTTCGCCCAAAAAGGCATAGTTTAACCAGATTAATATATCACAAAGCCCCACCCTTTTCAATACAGGCGGGGGCAGTTTTTACCGGCAGAGGCAAAAATACGGCAAAGAAGCGGGGGCCCCAAGTCCCCCGCTTAATCCTAATAAGCAAAAACGGAGCAGGGCCGAAGCCCTGCTCCTTTCTTGATGAAATTTTGATGCCGTCAGATCAGGCGCTTTCTCAGGAAAGCTCGTAATCCTTCAGCTCATCCACCTGCTGCTGGCCATCCTCGGAAGCGACGCTGACCGCGGTAGCCGCGAAGGACGCGCCGACATCGCTGGGCGTGGACTCGTAGGTGAAGGTATTCAGGCTGGTCAGTCTGCCGTTCTGATCGATGGAGAAGACATTCCAGACCGTGCCGCCCCGGCCGGTGGGCACATAGTAGGTGTGCAGCAGCTCGGTGCCGCAGTAGACCTCAACATACGCGCCGGATTCGGACAGCGCTGTAGAGCTGGAGGAGCTGCGGTTGGTATAGTCATGGACGGAGTAGGTGAAGCCGTTCTGCAGGCTGTCGAAATCCGTCACCGTGACGGTCTCGGGGCCGTAGGAGCTGGTATCGTCTCTGTCCAGATTGCCGGTGGTGCCGGACTTGCGGGAATAATAGATGTGGTCACGATAGCCGCTGGTGGTCACCGCGTTGTAGTGGGAGTCCAGGTCACGGGGAGTCTCGCCCCAGTTCAGGACGATCCGGTACTCCTGGCCTTCCATGGTGGGAGACATGGTGGCGTTCTGGCCGCCCTTGGTCTCGCCGGCCACGACCACGACGTTGAAGCTGGTGTCCACATAGCCGTCCTTGGTGGCGCTCACGGTATAGTTGCCCGCCTGCAGGCCGAAGACCACGCCGAAGATCGTCCAGGTGCTGTACTCAAAGTAGCCGTTGGAGTCGGTGGTCAGGGTCTTCAGCACATCGCCGTCGGAGGTGTTGTTCCAGCCGCTGCGGACCTTCAGGGTGACGCCGGAAACAGGGGCGCCGGTGACCGCGTTGACGATCTGGCCGCTGAAGCCGCCCATGTACTGCTCCTCACCGTTGACCAGCATGGCAGTCTCCAGATACTTGGTGTTGCCCTCTTCCACGGTCACATAGGTGGTGAAGGGGACATAGCCCTCCTTGGTGATGCTGACCTTGTAGGTACCGGCAGGCAGGGTGGTCTGATAGCTACCGGCGCTGTCGCTGGTGCAGGTGGCGAATTCCAGATCGCCGGAGGAGATCACGATGGAGGCGCCGATGACGGCCTCATTGGTCTCGGAGTTGCGGATCTTGCCGCTGATCTTGCCGTCGGCCGCGCTGGGGGACAGGGTCACGCTGGTGGCGGCGCTGCTGACCACGAAGGACTTCTTCACGGTCCTGTTGTTGATGGTGCCGGTGGCGTTATAGACGCCGTTGTACAGGTAGACCGCGTACTCGGTGGAACCGGTCTTGACTCTTTCGCCGTTCTTCTTGGCGACCTCAACGGAGATGCCGGTGGTGGCGGCGCCGTTCTCGTCCTCGGACTTGACGTCCACCCGGTACTTCTTGTTGGGGCAGTCACCGCCGCCGAAGTGGGGCTCGCCGCCGAACTGGCTGTCCTCGCTGTTGAGCAGCGACAGATAGAACTGGCCGGGATATTTCTTCAGAATGTTGATCCAGCCCTCCAGGGAGAAGAGGGTGGCGTTGATGGGCGTTGCTTCCAGCACATCCTCAATGATGCAGAACTTCAGCTTCGCCTTGACCTCCACGAACCACTTGATGGTTCCGTCGATGCACAGGGCGCAGGCGTGCTTGGAAGGCGCGTTGGTGATCTCAGTGCCCAGGTATGCGGTGGCTTCCACCTGCGCGCCGCCCCAGACATTGACGGACACCTCGACCACGCTGGTCAGGTACTTCAGACCCAGGCTGACCTTGGGACCGAACTTCAGGGAAGCCTTGCCCTCCAGGCCGAAGTCGACCTGACGGGACTTCTCGTCCACTTCCTGCTTGCCGTTGTTGGTGTCATAGATGAAGCCGGATCTGGTGTGGGACTCGAACTTGAAGTCAAAGCCGCCGGAGAGCTCCCATTCCACGGGAACGGAGACCTTGAAGAAGGCGCTCAGGCCTGCCACGGGGGTGGGGACCGTCACGTCGGGCAACTTCATTTCGCCGAAGACCTCTTCGCCCAGCTGGTCCGCGGTGTCCTCATTGTCGATGGTCAGGACCACGTCGATGTCCAGGACCAGGCTCAGGTCGGTGATCACGGAGCACATGAAATAGTCATCACCGAAGAGATGGGCGTCGTACTTCATCTCGATCTCGACCTTGCCGGTGCCGGTCAGGGAGCCGGAGACCTTCACATGCTCCTTGGGCTTCCAATCGATATTGCCACCCAGAGAGACGGAGGGGCTCACATTGACGTCGATGATCTCCGCAGCGGGAGCGACACCGTCGTCCGCTTCCTCTTCCTCCACAAGGATGGTCGTATCGGCCTTCACGACCTTATAGAACTCGTTCAGGGCCACATTCTCGTCGGGAGTGATGACGGCATTGCCGTTTTCATCGACGGTCATGGCGCCGATCTTGAACAGGTAGGCGCTGCCGTCCTGGCCATACATCAGGACAACGGTGCCGACAGCGGTATTCAGGAGCTCCTCGCTGGGGCTCGCGACGGTGTAGACCTCGTACCACTGGAGGTCATCGTCGGTGGAGGTCTCCTCCTCCACGATGGTCACGGAGATCAGGTTGGTGACCGCGTCAGTGGCGATCTCCACGACGCCGTCGGCCAGAACGCCGAAGTTGGTGGTGCCGTCGGTGCTGCCGAAGTAGATGACCCGCTCGCCCGCGGCAATGAAGTCCTCAGCGGTCTGGGCTTCGAACTGCTCGTTGGCGGTGGTGTACTTGATGGAGGTGTATGTAGTCAGCTCGTTGCCGTCGCCGTCATACAGGGTCGCCCGGACCAGGAAATGCTCGGGCAGCTCGTCCACGACGGGCATGACGATCTGCTCCATCTCGCAGTAGGCGGGGGTCTGGACGGAATTGGAAGTGATCACTTCCATGGTGTCCTCAGCCAGGAATTCCACATACAGCACAGCGGTGCTGTTGGTGTTCACGGTGGTGTAGACCTCGCCGTTCTCCACAGTGATGCCGGTGATGGAATAGATGGTGCCGCCGCCGGAGGAGCTGCTGTACAGGCCATCCTCATCGTCCTCATCCTCGCTCTCGGGGGCGTCCCACTTGGCGAACAGGATCAGATCGTCGTTGACGGAGGCGGCGAAGTCATAGGCTTCCACGCCCTGCTCATCCAGATACCAGCCGCCGAAGACATAGCCCTCCCGGGCGGGTGCCTCAGGCGCGGCCACCTGGCCGCCGATCTCGACGGAAACAGTCAGATAGGCTTCCTCCGTGCCGTCGTTGGGCAGGAAGGTCACATAGTACTCCGTCCGGGCCTCTTCCCAGGCGGCGTACAGGGTCACGTTGGCGTTGACCGCGGTGGCGAAGCTATAGGGCCGGGTCAGCAGCGCGTCGGCATACCAGCCGGCGAAGGTGTAGCCTTCCTTCTCGGGAGCAACAGGCTCCAGAGCGGTCATGCCCTCGGTGACCTGCTGAGACGCCACGGCGCTGCCGCCGTTGGACTCGAAGGTCACGGTGTACTTGTTGGCGGAGGGCAGCTCGGGCTCCACATCCACCTCGAAGCGCTGCAGGATCACGGCGATCATGGCGCGGGTGGCGTCGCTCTCATAGCCCAGCAGGGCGTTGCCGATGCCCTGGATCAGGCCCACGGAGACGGCCCAACTCATGGCGTCCTTTGCCCAGTCGCTGACTTCGTCGCCGTCGGTGTAGGTGCTCAGATCCGCACGGGCGGAGACATCATAGCCCTTGTAGGCCACATACCGGTGGAACACCGTTGCCATCTGCTCCCGGGTGATGGGATCATCGGGGCAGAAGATGTTGCCGGGGTAGCCCAGAACGATGCCGTTCTCCGCGGCCCAGGCCACGGCGGGACCATACCAGGTATCCGGCTCCACGTCGGTAAAGTCCTCACCGGAGGCTTCGGGGGAACCCTCCATGCGGTACAGGACCGTCACCAGCATCGCGCGGGTGGTCAGGCCGTAGGGGTCAAACAGCGTGTCGCTGATGCCGTTCATCAGGCCGTTTGCGTAGACATACTCTACCGCTTCCTCGTACCAGCTGCCAGCTTCCACATCCGTGAAGGGATGGTTGGCGTCTGCCGCGAAAGCCGTAATGGGCAGCGCGCCCACGACCATGCACAGAGCCAGCAGCATGCACAGGAATTGCTTTGCTCGTTTCATAAATACTTCTCCTTTTCCAATTCTTGTACTATATATTATATAGTACAGTAACATGATAGCAGAATTTTATGAACAATTCCATTGTGACTTCTGACTAAAACCACCGCCCCAAACTGGGGAAAATATGCCCATTTTTGTATAGATATGCAAAAAACCGCCTCCCGGATGGGAGGCGGCTTTTACATCTGATGCGCAGGAGCAAGCAGCGGACAAGAACGCCCGCTCTACAATAAATACGCTCCGTTGATTCAGCCCTTGACGTTAAAGTCCCGGTTCAGCAGGTTCATGGCCCGCGTCAGCCGGTGGGTGAAAATGAACGGCCCCACCAGGATCAGCGCGCCCAGCACATTCCACAGCCAGAAGGTCTTGGCGCCGAACTCGCAGTTGATGCCCCGGCGCTTCAGCTCCGCGCCGACCCGGCGGCAGAAGCCATGGAACCACACGAAGGGGTAGACCCCCAGGGTCAGCGGCGTCAGGAGCACCATGCCGAGATAGGACATGGTCCGCTCGCCGTCATACCGGCTGGCGGCGATGTTCAGTTCCGTGACCATCCGGCACCAGATCACCAGCGGATAGATGCCCAGCGTCAGGATCCCCAGGAATACCATCATCCCCAGGCTCCGCTCCGCGGGCAGCTGGAGCATGGGCCCTCTCTTGGCCGCGTTCCGGGCCGGAGCGCCATAGGGCACATACCGCCCCTCGGGGGCGGTCCTGGACGCCGGCTGGGGCGCCGGAGCGGGCTGGCTCCAGGGCTCGGGCTGCCAGGCGGGCTGGGGCGGCACCGTCAGCTCGAACAGGGGCTTCTCCGGCTCCTTCTCCGGGATGGTCTCCTGTTCCGGGACGGTCTCCTCCACAGCGGGCGGCCCCTCCGGCGCCCGGTCCTGGCGGGTGCCGCAGTACCGGCAGAACAGCTCGCCCTCGATCACGTCCGCGCCGCAGTAATAACACTTCATTGCAGTTCCTCCTGTCTCTTCCAGATCCGGAAACGGACCTCGGTGCCGTTTCCCCAGATATTTCTTCCATTTTACCATCTTTTTTTCGAAAGAAAAGGGGGTAATTCAGTTTTTTTCGTTTTTCCGCCCCAGACTTGACATCAAAAGGGGAAAAGCGTATGATGTAGCCAAAGGTTTTTTCACAGGAGGCAACATTATGAGCAGATCCATCGAGACTCTGTGCGTCCATGGCGACAGCCACAAATTCCACGACGGTATGGACAGCCTGTCCATGCCCATCTATCAGACCGCCGCCTTCGGCCATCCCGATCTGGGCCACAGCCCCGACCGGTTCTACTACACCCGGCTCTCCAACCCCACCAGGACCCACCTGGAGGAGACCGTCTCCAGCCTGGAGGGCGCCGCCGGCACCGTGGCCTTCTCCTCCGGCATGGCCGCCATCACCGCCGTGTTTGAACTGTTTCAGCCCGGCGACCGGATCGTCTGCTCCGAGGACCTCTACGGCGGCACCGTGCTGCTGTTCGACTCCATCGAGAAAAAGAACGGCCTGGAGCTGGCCCTGGTGGACACCGCCCAGCCCGCGCTGGTGGAAGCGGCCATGACCCCCGAGACCAAAGCCATCTATATCGAGACCCCCTCCAACCCCATGATGAATGTCACTGACATCGCCGCCTGCGCCGCCATCGCCAAAAAGTACGGCGCGCTGCTGATCGTGGACAACACCTTCCTGTCCCCCTATCTCCAAAACCCCATCGCCCTGGGGGCGGACATCGTGGTCCACTCCGGCACCAAATACCTGGGTGGTCACAACGATACCATCTCCGGCTTTGTCTGCCTGGCGGACAAGGACCGCTGTGAGCGGCTGCAGAAGATCGCCTATACCCTGGGCGCGACCCTGTCCCCCTTCGACAGCTGGCTGATGATCCGGGGCATCAAGACCCTGCCCATCCGCATGGAGCGGGCCCAGGAGAACGCCCTGGCCATCGCCCTGTGGCTGAAGGAGCAGCCCCAGGTCCGCAAGGTCTACTATGTGGGCCTTCCGGAGCATCCCGGCTACGCCGTCAACGCGAAGCAGTCCCGGGGCGCCGGCGGTATGCTGTCCTTCACGGTGGACTCCTCCGAGACGGCGCTGCGGATCCTGGATAAGGTAAAGCTCATCACCTTCGCCGAAAGCCTTGGCGGCCCGGAGACCCTCATCACCTTCCCCGCCACCCAGACCCACGCGGACGTCTCCCCGGAGGACCGTGAGAAGCTGGGCATCACCGATTCCTTCCTGCGGATGAGCATCGGCCTAGAAAACGCCCAGGACCTGATCACCGACCTGAAGCAGGCCATGGAGCCCTGAGAAATATCAAAAGCGCCGTCTGACGACGGCGCTTTTCCGCGGTTCCGGAGGACAAATTGCAGTGGACCACGCAGCTGCGTAAAATGCTGAATGCAAAGTGCAAAATGCAAAATTGTGGTATTTCCTATGGAAATCATTTCAATTGTGCGCTTTGCGCACACCATCATTCCGCATTTTGCATTTTGAATTTTGCATTGCGCTACCACAGGCAGGGCGCCAAACTACAATTTCAGCACTCTCTCATTCAGCGCGTCATACAGCACCATGGCAGCCAGAGCCACGGGGACCCACAGCAGGCTGTACCCGGGGCAGATCTGGCCCCAGAGATTCCCCGGCATCCCCCGGTAGTCCCAGACGCCGTAGCCCCGGTTGAACAGCAGCCCCGCCGCCAGCTCCACCATGGTGATGATCCCGGCCCCCAGGAGCATCCGCCCCGGCACCGGCAGCGCAGGCTCCAGCTCCCCCAGATGGCCGATGAGCAGGAAGCACGTCCCCCCGGCGAGGAACATGCTCCCGTGGCTCCACCCCCGCCAGAGCAGCTCGATGCCCAGATAAGCGCAGCCCCCCAGATAAAAGAGCACCGCTTTTTTCCAGATTTTCATGGTAATTCACCTCCAAAACAGTATCGCCAGAAAAAATCCAAAAAAATCAGAAAAATCCGCTTGACAATTCCGCAATTCTCTGATATATTAATCAAGCTGATTTCGGCGGTGCCGAGATCAAGCTTGACCCACATGGCGGCATAACTCAGTTGGTAGAGTAGCCGGTTCATACCCGGTATGTCATCTGTTCGAATCAGATTGCCGCTACCAGGCCCGTTGGTCAAGCGGTTAAGA
>JAFUMG010000009.1 GCA_017473225.1 Oscillospiraceae bacterium
GATGATGGGAGTCGAACCATCTAATGCAACAGTCCGGTGGACTGTTGCTCGCCGGCGGCTCGACGACGGCGACTCCATTATTTTCTCCCTAAAAGGGAGAAAATGCAAACGACTCCCATCATCCACCCCATAAAATACCGGTACCCGAAAGGGTGCCGGTTATTTTTTTGATGATGGAGTCGAACCATCTAATGCAACAGTCCGGTGGACTGTTGCTCGCCGGCGGCTCGACGACGGCGACTCCATTATTTTCTCCCTAAAAGGGAGAAAATGCAAACGACTCCCAACATCTGCTCCATAATATACCGGTACCAGAAAGGGTACCGGTTATTTTTATGTTGGGATCACGTCCAAAAGGGGATGGTTCCAACTTTTCCGTTATATTGGATCTATATAGGAACCCCGCGCGCGTCGTCTGAAGCACATATTTATTATTATTTTTAATGGCATACCCATATTTATTAATGATACGTTTTTGACAATAAAAAGTCCCTTTGTTATAATCAAATCGTGCACGACACACAAAAAAACAGAGGAGAGAATACACATGTTAAAAAGAATGATTGCACTCATGCTGAGCATCGTCATGCTGATGGCCGTTCTGGCCGGCTGCGGCGCTGCCGAGACTCTCGTTGATACGGAGCCCGCCACCGAGGCCGCTCCCGTGGCTACCGACGCTCCCGATGCTTCTGTCGAAACGGAAGCCGCCGCTCCCGCTGAGCTGCCCACCATCCGCGTCGGCGTTATGGGCGGTATGCTGAAGGCCGGTCTGGTCGTTCTGGCAAGAGACCTGGGCATCGACGAGGAAGAAGGCTTCAATCTGGAGCTGGTGGATGTTCAGAGCTCCGCTGACGCCCTGACCTCCATCATCACCGGCAAGGATGAAATGGATGTTTGGAGCTTCCAGGTCATGCCCTCCTGCAACTTCATCGCCAACGGCGCCGATATCAAGATCTTCGGCGGCAGCGTTGCGGAAGGCGGCGCCATGATCTGCGCCAAGGGCCATGCCGAGGAGTATAAGGATCTGGAAAACTTCAAGGGCAAGACCATCCTGGGCATCCGCGGTGAGACCGGCTTCATCACCTTCATCGGTCTGCTGGTCAACGCCGGCTTCGACGTGACCAAGGACATCAACATCGTCTGGACCAACGCTCCCGCCGTTCTGGAAGGCGTTGCCAAGGGCGAAGGCGATGTCGGCTTCCTGCCCATCGAGTACACCTATTTTGAGGACGAGAACATCAACGCGGAAGTCGTCTGCCATGTCGGCGACCTGGCAGAAAACTACATCTGCTGCCGTCTGACCACCTCCAGCCAGATCCTGGAAGAGAGACGCGATGACTTCGTCAAGCTGATCAAGGCTCAGATCCGCGCTTACCACGTCTATCAGACCGACCACGAGACCACCATCGAGGTCCTCTCCGCTTACTCCGGTCAGACTCCCGAGTTCGTGGAAGACAACATCTACAATTCCTGCATCAAGTTTACGCCCGACCCCTACAGCGACGCCATCGGCCCCTTCTACGAGGTCCTGCGCACCATGGACTTCTTCGATGATCCCGAGAACGCTCCCGATGTTTACGATCATCTGGACATCTCCCTCTACCAGGAAGCTCTGGAAGAGATCATGGCTGAGTATCCCGACGACGCTGTCTACGAGGAGCTGTACGAGATCTTCCTGCGTCAGAACAGCAAGATGCTGGCTGGCTGATCTGCCGGGAGAGCCATATGGGAAAGCTTGAACTGAAGAATCTTACGTTTCAGTATCCCGACGCGGCCGCGCCGGTGCTGGAAAACCTGAACCTCACTGTTGAAGAGGGCGAATTCGTATGTATCCTCGGTGCCAGCGGCTGCGGAAAGAGCACGCTCCTGTCCATTCTGGAAGGCCTTCGTGAGCCGACCAGCGGAAGCTTTCTCATAAACGGTCAAGAAGTGATCGGACCTGGTCCGGAAAGAGGAGTAGTGTTTCAGCACTACTCCTTATTTCCATGGATGACTGCCAAACAGAACGTCATTTTTGGCATCAAGCAGGTGCGTAAAGATCTGAAGAAAAAGCAGCTGGAGGAGCTTGCCCAGTCCTATCTGGAAAAGGTGGGCCTGGGCGCTGACGGCAACACCA
The DNA here is from genome assembly GCA_017473225.1 of Oscillospiraceae bacterium. Taxonomy (GTDB): domain Bacteria; phylum Bacillota; class Clostridia; order Oscillospirales; family Oscillospiraceae; genus Faecousia. The sequence continues at coordinate 2,117 of JAFUMG010000009.1, forward strand.
TGCCGGCACAGCTCTCCGGCGGTATGCAGCAGCGGGTCGCCATCGCCAGAGCGCTGGCCATGGACGCCGATATTCTGCTTCTGGACGAGCCTTTCGGCGCCGTGGATACCAGAAACCGCCGAACCCTTCAGAAATTGGTTTGCGATCTTCATGAGATCGAGAAAAAAACCTTCCTGTTTGTTACCCATGATGTGGAGGAAGCCATCCTTCTGGCAGACCGCATCGTGTTCATGACCCCGGGCCATATCCACCAGATCGTGGACGTGGATATCCCCAAGCCCCGGGACTATGAACAGATCCGTAACGACGAGAGATTCGTAAGTCTTCGGAAGATGCTGATTGACCTGTTTTATGAGAAGTATGCCGACTACACTCTGGATTCTATGGAGGCAAAGCTGTGAGGATTCAAAATCGCAAGATAAAGCCGGTTTTCACAATTCTGAATATTCCCAATCTGCTGTTTGTCCTGCTTCTGTATATGTCTACCTGGCCGTCTGTGGTGAAGACAAAGCCGCCGTACGCGTATCTGGCAGTCCTTGTGCTGATTGAGATCTATTTTGTGGTTGGCTATCTGGTCAAAAAGAAGGTCGCCTGTCACGACATAAGCTGCATTCTGTTTGCCTTTTTCACGATCTGGGCATACATCACCAAGACCGGCAAGGCCCACAGCCTGCTGGTGATGCCCATGGAAAACGTTTTTTACGTTTTCACGACCCACTATGAGGAAATGTTCCGGGGCCTGATGAGCTCGCTCTATCTGGTGTTCTGGGGCATGGTCTCCGCCACCGTCCTGGCGGTGATCCTGGGCGTCCTGATCGGCTGGGTCACCCGGCTGAACCAGGCGATCCTGCCCATCGTCCGGATCATCAGTCCCATCCCTTCGCTGGCATATACCACCTATGTTGTGGCCGCGATGCCCAATTTTAAGATCTCCGAGATCGTCATCATCTTCCTGGGTATTTTCTGGCCGACTTTTTCCAGAGTCATCAGCACGGTGGCCACCATCGACAAGAAGATCATCGATTCCGCCCGCGTTCTGAACGTGGGGACCTTTACGATGCTCAAGGATATCGTCTATCCCTATGTAAAGCCCACCGTGCTGCGGAATCTGACCTCGTCCCTTTCCACGGCCTTCCTGTGCCTGACCGGCGCTGAGCTGATCGGCGCGTCCTCCGGTCTCGGATACTTTATCCGTAAATATTCCGAGTACGCCAATTACACCAATGTGCTTGCCGGAATCATTTTCATGGGTGTCGTGGTGACGGTCCTGAGCTTCCTTGTCCGGTTCATCCAGAACAAGTTTATCAAATGGTAACGGGCAAAAAGAAATCAAATTAGCAAGAAGCAGGAGGAAAAATATATGAGTGAATTGATGTTTCCTGCAAATTATGAGGAATTTACCCAGACGCAGAAAGCAGAATTCCTGAAAGTAAAGGCGTTTAAGGAATCCGGAAGGAAGCTGGCAGGTACCTTCTGCTCCTTTACCCCTCTGGAAGTACTGGACGCGGCGGGGATCGCTTCCGTGAAGCTCTTCGGCGCGGACAGCGGCGTGATCCCGGCAGCCGAAACGGTTCTGCCCAGGTATCTTTGTCCCCTTGTAAAATCCACCTACGGCCTGGCGCAGACGGAAAGCTGCCCCTATTCCCACTGGGCGGACATCCTGATCGGAGAGACCACCTGCGACGGCAGAAAAAAGATGTATGATTTTCTGGGGCAGAAGAAGAACATGTATATTCTGCAGGTCCCCCAGGGCGCTGACCTGCCCTATGCCAGAAAGCTGTGGCGCAAGGAAGTGCGTTACTTCATCGAATATATTTCCAAAGAATTCGATGTCGCCATTACGGACGATATGCTGCGGGAAGCCGCGGTCAAGCGCAATGAACTGCGCAAAGCCCGCATGGAGCTGATGGAGCTGCAGAAGGCCCAGCCGGCAGCGGTATCCGGTGTGACCCTGCACGCTTTCCTGGAAAAGCTGGACACCTGCATGGACATCGACGAAGCGCTGGCGGAAATCCGGCAGTTTATCGCCGGCGCCAAGGATCAGATCCCCGGAAGCGCCAAGCGGCTGCTGATCACGGGCTGCCCCATGGGCGGCGTTGTGGACAAGGTCGTTCGCGCGGTGGAACGCAACGGCGGCTCCGTCGTATGCTTCGAGACCTGCACGGGAATGAAGGCGGCCCGCTGCCTCGTGGATACCGGGCGGGAGGATATCGTGGATGCCATCGCGGACGCTTACCTGGATGTGGGCTGCGCGGTCATGGCGCCGAACCCCCGCCGCATGGAAAATCTGCCGGAGCTGATCAAGGAATTCCGGGTGGACGGCGTGATCGATGTCACCCTGCAGGCGTGCACCTGCTACTCCATCGAGACCCGCGCGGTGCGGAAGCTGTGTGAAGCCCACAATATCCCCTGCATGTCTCTGGAAACCGATTATTCCCAGACGGACAGCGGCCAGCTCGAAACGCGTATCGCGGCATTTGGTGAAATGCTATGAAAAAGCGGAATATTGTAAGAACTGTAGTGAGTTTTCAGAATACCACTCAGGCACTGGCGATGGAAGCGGCCTGTAAGGCCCACGGGATCCCCGGGCGGATCATCCCGGTCCCGAATCAGATCACGGCGGGCTGCGGCTTCTCCTGGTGCGCCCCAAAAGAGGACCGTGAGCGGATCGAACACTTTATTACAGAGCAACAGCTTACATACTCTCAGATCTATACCATTGAGATTCGCGATTTCCCCGCGGAGCACGAGCAGGGAAACGGAAAGGACTGAAGATATGGAAAATATTGAAAGCAATATCGCGCAGCTGCAGGAGATCCTGACAGAATTCGCGGACGCAAAGAAGGACTGCACCTTGTTTGTCAAGAACGCGGCGGAGCGCGGCGATATTATTATCGGCTCCTTCTGCCAGTACGCGCCCATGGAAGTCATCAATGCCGCGGGTATGTATAACGTTCTGCTGTGCGGATTCAACTATGATCCTCCCATCCCCCTGGCGGAAACGGAGCTTCCTTCAAACCTCTGCCCCCTGATCAAATCCAGCTACGGCAACATCCTGGGCAAAACCTGCCCCTTCGCCTTCTTCTCCGATCTGATCGTCGGCGAGACCACCTGCGACGGAAAGAAGAAGATGTATGAGATGCTGGCGGAGCTGAAGGGTATGCACGTCATCCATCTGCCCAACATCCCGGACAAGAAGCGGTCCCTGGAAGCCTGGCGGGAAGAGATCCTCCGGTTCAAGGAAGCGCTGGAAGCACAGTTCCACGTTGAGATCACGGACGAAAAGCTGAGAAAAGCCATCGCCGTGCAGAATATCGAAAGAAGCCAGATGGCGCAGCTGTACGAGCTGGGCAAGCTGGATCCTCCCGCCGCCACGGGCCTGCAGATGCGCAGCGTGCTCGTGTCCGAATACTTCATGATGGATAAGCAGGAGAAGATCCGGAAGACCGAGCGTATGCTGCAGCTGATGCGTGAAAACTGGGCCGCGGGCAAGGGTCCTTACGCGCCTGACGAAAGACCCCTGCGCATCCTGGTCTCCGGCGCCGGCCTGGACGGTGTTGTCAACAAAACGCTGGCAGTCATCGAAGAGCTGGGCGCGGCGATCGTCTGCTACGAGGGCTGCTGCGGCATTATGAACATGCGCCGCCCTGTGGATGAATCTGCCGAGGATCCCATTACCGCCATCGCCGAGAAGTATCTGGAAGTGCCCTGCGCGGTCATGTCTCCCAACCACAGCCGCTTCGAGCAGCTGAAGGATACGCTGGATGAATGGCGGGTCGACGGTGTGATCAGCATCACGGTCCATGCCTGCAATCCCTTTGATATCGAAAGCAAGGCCATCGGCGATATCTGCGCCGAGAAGGGCGTGCCGTTCCTGCATGTCCGCACGGATTATTCCCCCGGAGACGAGGGACAGATCCGCACCAGACTGGAAGCGTTCATCGAAATGCTGGAATCCAACCGCGGCCGGTAATACTTTGATCCGGAGGAACTGACAAATGGAAATGAACCATCGTTTTCTGGTCGAGACCTGCCTGCTGACCCATGGTCTCGCCTCGGTGACCGATGAAATGCTGCTGGAGCATTGGCCGGAGGAATGGAACTGCATCGTCTGGGTGGACCGCGGAGAGGTCCGTATCGGCGGTATGCGGGATTTCATCCCCTTCCGTAGACGCTCCGGGGAGGTTTGCCGCATCGACTGCGATACCTTCGCCGACGCCGTCAAAAACGGTGTTTCCGGCGCGCTGACCGCCTCCGGCACCATGCGGGTGTGCCAGGAGCTTGGCATCGGTCTCGCGGTCACCTGCGGCATGGGCGGCTTAGGCGACATTGTCGGAGAAGAGCTCTGCCCGGATCTTCCGGCGCTGGAGCGGATCCCCGTCTCGCTGATCTCCACGGCCCCCAAGGATATGCTGGATATCGAAGGGACTATCCGCTGGCTGACGGACCGGGGCGTACAGGTCCTGGGCGCCGGCACGGACCGCTGCACCGGCTACATCTTCCGCAGCACCGACATCCCCCTTTCCGGGCAGATCGGGACCTCCTTGCCGCAGCCTGCCGGCAAGCTTCTGATCCTCAACCCCATCCCGGAAGCGGACCGCATTCAGGACCTGTCCCTGCTCTCCCTGGGAGTCGCGGAAGCAAAGGAAGCGGAAAAGCAGGGCGGCTACTTCCATCCGGCCGCCAATGCCGCGTATGACCGGCTGTCGAAGGGTTGGTCCTCTGTGATCCAGATGCACTCCCTCGTCGCCAACGCCACGCTCGCGAACCGGCTGACAAAATAACAGATCCTCTCAGCGCATGACCCGGGCCATCAGGCTTCCGGTGCCGCGCTGAGAGGATTTTTTCGTATTCTGCCGTCAGCTAAGTGAACCAAGTAACGAAATGTCATTCCGAGCGAAGTCTAGGAATCTACGCATAATGATGACATTCGCAGTAAAATTGGTGCCAAGATCCTTCGACTCGCTTTGCTCGCTCAGGATGACAACTGCTTTGCCGGTTTTTCTGCCGCGTGCACTATTATCCACATACCTGAACATACCGCCTTGCAATCCGCCTTTGGGACGGGTATAATGGGTAAAGATCCACATTTTTTCCGGGGGACGCCATGTACACTACCTTAAACGAACACTACCGCGCCCTGTTTGGCTGCAAGGTCTATAAACTCTCCATCGACGCCGGGTTTACCTGCCCCAACCGGGACGGGACATTGGACAGCCGGGGCTGCGTCTTCTGCTCCGCCGCCGGCGGGGGCGATTTCGCCGCCCATGGCGGGGACATCCGGGCCCAGCTGGAGCAGGCCAAGACCCGGGTGGAGGCCAAGAACAAAGGCGGCAGGTACATCGCCTATTTTCAGTCCTTTACCAATACCTACGCCCCTGTGAAGACCCTGCGGACCCTCTACGAAGCGGCCCTGGAGCCGGAGGAGGTGGTGGGGCTCGCCATCGGCACCCGCCCGGACTGCCTGCCGCCGGAGGTGGTCGGACTTCTGAAAGATATCCACAGGAAAAAGTACGTCTCTGTGGAGCTGGGACTTCAGACTGTCCACCCGGCTTCCGCCCGCTATATCCGCCGGGGCTATGACAACGAAGTCTATTTCGACGCGGTGAAGCGGCTGAAGGAAGCGGGGCTGGAGGTGGTGACCCACATCATCCTGGGACTCCCCGGCGAGACCATGGAGGACGCCGCCGAGACCACCCGTCAGGCGGTGGCCGCCGGCACCGACGGCGTGAAATTCCACCTGCTCCACGTCCTCCGGGGCACGGACCTGGAAAAGGACTACGAAGCGGGGAAATTCCGCTGTCTGGAGCTTCCCGAGTACGCCGCCTGGCTGAAGCGATGCCTGGAGGAGGTGCCGCCGGAGGTGGTGGTCCACCGGATCACCGGCGACGGCGCGAAAAAGGACCTGATCGCCCCCCTGTGGTCCGCCGACAAAAAACGGGTGCTGAATTATTTGAATGCATATTTGAAATAATGGATAATTGAAAATTAAGGAATTACATTCATTTTCAATTTTCAATTTCTCCACATAGTACATGCTCCTTTTTCCTCTTTCTTTTTCCCGGGAAGTGTGGTATGATGCTTCAATAGCCACTGTGGCTGGAATTTACCCCGATGGAGGATTATCCCTATGAAAAAACTGTTCGCGCTGGCCCTTGCCGCGATGATGCTCCTGACCTTCGCCGCCTGCGGCGATGACGCCGGGACTTCCGATACCGAACCCGAAACCAACGCCGTTACCGAGGAAGCAACCATCCCCGAAACGGATGCCCCCACCGACGCCCCCGAGGTCATCACCTCCCTGGACATGGAGGAATCGGTGCTGGTGGACGACGACAACTGCGCCTTCAAGGTCAGCCTGGCTTCCGAGAACGCCCATCTGGGCATGACTCTGGACGCGGTCTGCACCAACAAGACGGACAAAACGCTGTACTTCACCTGGAACACCGTCTCCGTCTGCGGCTATATGTACGACCCCCTCTGGGCTGAGGAGGTCGCCCCCGGCAAGAAGGTGGACAGCGTCATTTACATCGACACCTATGAGCTGGAGCAGTACGGCGTCACCTCCGCGGACCAGATCCAGTTCGATCTTTACATCTTCGACAGCGAGGACTTCATGGCGGAGCCCTTCGTCGATGAGACCTTCACCATCTACCCCACCGGCCTGACCGCCGAAACCTACACCGCCCCCGAGCGGGAAAGCGTCGCCGGGGAGCAGGTCATCGTGGACAACGAGGAGCTGACCTTCATCGTTGAAAGCGTCAGCGACAACAGCGACGCCTATACCCTGCGGTGCTATCTGCGCAACAAGACGGAGCGGGACCTGATGTTCTCCTGGGAGGACGCCGCCGTCAACGGCTCCACCATCGACCCGGTCTGGTCCTCTGAGGTAGCCGCCGGCAAACAGGCCTATTCCGAGATCACCTTCTACCGGGAGGACCTCGATGCCAAGGCCATCGAGACCGTGGAGGAGATCACCTTCCGCCTGGCCGTCTCCGACTGGGAGGACTGGGAAGCGGGCTACATCCTGGACGAGGACTGCGCCTTCCTGGCAGAAAACAGCGTCGTCGGATAAATGTCATGACCCCCCAGCGCCGGCTGATCACGGCGCTGGGGGGGCTATTTATTGGTGTAGTTTATCGCACTACTCCGCGCTAAGAGCCGCCTACGGCGGTTGCGCTCTGTAGCGAGAAGCGGGCGCAGTGGCGCAGAAGCGCCATGGCTTCCCCCGGGGGCGGTGCGTCGCGCAGCGAATCTAATTATCGTGATTGCCGGCGGCAATCACACCATTACTAATAGCTGTCAAAAATCTCTGATTTTTGACTGATGAGGAATGCGGGCGGAAATTTTACGTTTTCGAATCTGTATCAGACCTATTCCAAACTTTCAACACGGAACATGCCTTCGCTCCGTACAAAACCATAACATAATCGCCCGCATTCCTCATCCGAGCCGCCTGACGGCGGCCCACCTTCCCCCCGGGGGAAGGCATGGCAGCTGCGCCGCTAAAAGATCGATAATCTACACTTGTGGTTATCGGCGTTAAACAGCACGCACAGCGATAAGACAACAAAAGCAGCTGTCATCCTGAGCGAGCGGAGCGAGTCGAAGGATCTTGGCACCGATTTGAGTGCAAATGTTATCATAATGCGTAGATTCCTCGACTCCGTTTCACTCCGCTCGGAATGACATGTCGTTACGTTGTTCATTTTGACAGTTTTGCTGACGAAAACCGATCGTCACATCTATACTTTAAAATCAGTACTACTTTTTGCAAATCAAAAAACTGCCGGCCCTGGGGGCCGGCAGTTTTGCTATGTACTTTGAATCTTCGCTTACACCATCGCGGCAGTGATGATGGCCATCTTGTAGACCTCGTCGGCGTTGCAACCGCGGGACAGGTCGTTGATGGGCGCGGCCAGACCCTGCAGGATGGGGCCGTAGGCCTCGAAGCCGCCCAGACGCTGGGCGATCTTGTAGCCGATGTTGCCGGCTTCGATGCAGGGGAAGATGAAGGTGTTGGCGTAGCCCGCAACGGGGGAGCCGGGGAACTTCAGCTGGCCGACCTCGGGAGCCACGGCGGCGTCGAACTGCATCTCGCCGTCGATCAGCAGATCGGGAGCCATTTCCTTGGCGACGGCGGTGGCGTCGTGGGACAGCTTGACGGTGCCGCCCTTGCCGGAGCCGTTGGTGGAGAAGCTCAGCATGGCGACCTTGGGATCGATGCCGAAGACCTTGGCGGTGTTGGCGGTCTCGATGGCCACCTCAGCCAGCTTCTGAGCGGCGGACAGGGTCACGTTGCCTTCCTTATCGACGGAATCCTCGTAGCTCAGGTTGATGGCGCAGTCGCCCATGGCCAGCTTCTCTTCGCCGCGGACCATGATGAAGCAGGAGGAAACCAGGTGGGCGCCCTTCTTGGTCTTGACCAGCTGCAGAGCGGGACGGACGGTATCGGCGGTGGAGTAGGTGGCGCCGCCCAGCAGGGAGTCGGCGTAGCCCATCTTCACCAGCATGGTGCCGAAGTAGTTGCCCTTGGACAGAGCGGCCTTGCAGTCCTCAGCGGACATCTTGCCCTTGCGCAGCTCGACCATCTTGGCGACCATCTCGTCCATGCCGGCGTAGGTCAGGGGATCGATGATCTCGACGCCTTCGATGTTGAAGCCGCCCTTGGCCGCGTTGGCCTTGACTTCTTCGACATTGCCGATCAGGATGGGAGTCAGGAAGCCGCCTTCCACCAGACGGGCGGTAGCTTCCAGGATACGGGCGTCATGGCCCTCAGTGAACACGATCTTCCGGGGATTTGCCTTCAGAGTTTCGATCATAGCATTGAACATGGGAATCATCCTCCATATATCGGGTCTGTGCCCGTAATTTTACAGATTTATTATACATCACCAAATTACGGGGCGCAACCTTTTTTCCGAATTTTTGTCGGAGGATCTGAGCATCACTTCAGCAGCTCTTCCGTCAGCCGGAGGATCTCGGGGGCGATCTTTTCCCGCTCCTTTTCGGTGATCCGGACGTAGAGGGGATAGGCCAGGCTGACGCCCGCGATGCCGAGGATGCCGATGATGATGCCGGGGATGAACAGCTCCCAGACCATACAGCAGCACATGCCGACGCCCAGGATCAGGGCACCCAGGACCCCCACGGTCAGGGACATGCTCATGCCCTTCTGGGCCGCGCTCCGGTCCAGCCGCCGCAGCTGCTCCATTTTATCCTCCTCTTTGGGAAGATATTTCTGCCGGATCCGCCGGATCTCCTCCTGCCGCGGGGCGGAGTAGGTATATTCAAAGGAATTGTCCTGGTTTTCCATAGCCGGAAACCTCCTGTTGTTAGTTTGTTGAAGTGGAAATTGGAGTTTATCGCACTGTTCACAACCCCACTTGGCTCTCCCTCTGGGAGAGCTGGCACGCCGAAGGCGTGACTGAGAGGGCCCTCTCCGCCCCTTCGGGGCACCTCTCCCAAAGGGAGAGGCAAGTTTGGCGCTTCCGCACCAGTGCGGTAAACTACAATTTACACGCTTTCAGGGCTTTATTGGACCTGACGATCATCCAGACTGCCGCGCAGACTACCAGCGCGGAAACACCGCCGCCGGTGAGGATGTTCATCAGGAAGCGGCCCTCGGCGGTCATCTCCGCGCCGAAGGAAGAGAACATGGCCGTCTGAAGGGCGAAGATGGACATCAGCGCCGCGCAGAGGTCCATCACCCCCGCCGCCGCGTAGACCGGAGAGGTCTCCCTCCGGCTCTTCACCGCCCGGACGATGGCCATGGTCAGGCGGTAGAAGGTATAGGCGGCGGAGACATAGATAACGTAGCCCGGGTAGGAATAGCCCCGGTTCTGCCAGACCATCTGGATCACCATGCCGGTGATGGCGCCGTTGAGCAGCAGCATCAGCCAGCCGCAGGCCCGGTAGCTCCGCCACTGCCGCGGGAGGTCCTCCTCCGGGGACAGTGTTCCCGATCTCCGGTCGGCGGACACCAGCAGCAGCCGCAGCAGCGACAGCAGCATATAGTACACCGCCACCGAAACGAACCAGACCGAATGGTACACGATGCCGATGACCAGCTTGAAAATGCCGTAGGCCATGTTCAATGCCGTGCTGCTGTAGAGCTTGACCTTGGCCTTGAAGGGCCTGTCGGTGAAATAACGGTGGGCATGGGGATTGGACAGCACCAGCCCCTTGCCGCCCCGGACGGCGGCGGGGACCTTCACGCAGACGGCGCAGAGGGTATAGAAGGCCACCATGTAGACCGCGTAGGCCACAGGGTGCTCCTCCATTCCCCGGCGGAACACCCACACCAGCCCCGCCGCCGAAGCGGCCGTCAGCAAAAGCGTGACCCAGCCCGGCGGGCTGAACCAGCGGAGCGCTTTTTTGAATTTTTCCACGCTCTCACCTCCGCAGCCGCACCGTGAAGGTGCTGCCCTGGCCGGGGGCGGAATGGACCGTGATCTCGCCGCCGGTAATGTCGATGATCCGCTTCACCAGCGGCAGGCCCAGACCGTTGCCGGCGGTGGCATGGGAGGTATCTCCCTGGTAGAATTTCTCGAAAATATGGGCGCCCACCTCCGGCGTCATGCCGCAGCCGGTGTCGGAGACGCTGACGGTGGCGAAGGTCTCATCGGCCGAGAGGGTCAGGCCCACGGTGCCGCCGGGCTCCGTGAATTTAAAGGCGTTGGACAGCAGATTGTTCCACACCAGCTCCAGAAGCTCCGGGTCCTGGCGGATGATGACCTCCTCGGCGATGTCCGTATCGATGTCGATGCCGCCCTCCTCCCACCGGGACTCGAACTGCAGCAGGCAGCCGCAGAGCTGCTCGCTCAGGTCAAATTCCTCGGTCCGGGGGTAGATCTGCTGGTTTTCCAGCCGGTTCAGCTTCAGGATGTTGGTCATCAGGTCCGTCAGCCGCCGGGAGCCCTGGATCACCGCCCGGGCGTACTCCAGCCGCTTTTCCTCGGAAAGGCCCGGCTGCTGGAGCATGGTGCCATAATTCTGCATAACGGCCAGGGGCGTCTTCATCTCGTGGGACACGTTGGCGATGAAATCGGTCCGCAGGGTCTCCACACCCCCCAGCTCCTCGGTCATGCGGTTGATGGATTCCTTGACCTGACCGAAGCCGCCCTGCATCCGTCCGGGCTCCAACCGCACCGTGAAATCACCGGCGGTGATCTTGTCCAGGGCCTCCTGGATCTCCCGGACCGGCCCCTCCACCGTCTTTTTCCGGCGGTAGATGTCGCCGGCGGAGAAAAGCACCGACAGTATCAGCACATTCAGGAAGGTGGCCTTGGCCGCTTCGTCCAGATAGGCTCTGGTCATCTCCAGATCATTGAGAAACAGCATGAAGCAGCAGGTGACCACGAAGGCCACCAGGCAGAAGAAGATCAGGAAGGTCCTGATGAATTCCCCCAGCAGCTTCATTTGATCACCGCCTTGTAGCCCAGTCCGTGGACCGTGACGATCTCAAAGTCATGGCATTCAGAGAGCTTGCTGCGGAGCTTGGTCATATACACATCCACCGTCCGGGGGCCGGAGGCGGTGTCCGCGTCCCAGAATTCGTCCATCAGCTGGGAGCGGGTGAAGGTCTTCTTGGGGTAGCTCAGGAGCTTATAGAGCAGGCTGAACTCCCGGTTGGTCAGGCTGATCTCCTCGTCGTTGAGGTAAGCGGTGTGCTCGTCGGCGTCCATGGTGAAGCTGCCCACGGTGAGCCGGTGGGAGGAGGCGATCTTGGCCCGGCGCAGCAGGGCGCCGATCCGCAGGAACAGCTCGTCCAGGTCGATGGGCTTGACCATATAATCGTCCACGCCCACCCGGTAGCCCCGCTGCTTCGCCGCCAGGTCGTCCCGGGCGGTGGTGAAGAGGATGGGGATCTCCTGGTTCAGGGAACGGACATTGGAGACGAACTCGAAGCCGTCCACCCCGGGCATCATGATATCGGAGATGATCAGGTCGAACATATTGGCATACATGGCGTCGTAGGCCTCCACGGCACTCAGAGCCCCGGTGGCCTCATAGCCGCTGCTGTTCAGGAAGGAGCAGACCGACCGGTTCAGGTCCCTGTCGTCCTCCACTACAAGTATTTTAAACATGGCGTATCCTCCCATGATTGGTATAAAATGATTATACCACGGAATTGTTAAGATTTTGTTTGCGTTTTTTGGAAATTGCGGTTTCACATACAGCATACCATGAAATCCGTATCAAAAAAAGCGGGGCAGCGCCCCGCTTTTTCGATTACTCCCGCATCAGCTTTTCGCTGAGCTCCAGAATTCTGGGGGCGTACTTCTTCCGGCGGCGGTTCAGGATGCCCTTGTACAGAGGATAGTTCACAGCCGCCATGAACATACCCATAAGGCCCAGGATGATGCCGGGGACGATCATATTCTCCCCGATGGTGATGCCGAAATAGGTGCCGGGCTCAATGACGTCCATGCACAGGCTCATGCCGGAGCCCATCACCAGGGCGCCGATGGTGCCGAACACATAGCCGAACACATTGGCGGGCTTCTTCACCTTGGCGTCCAGAGCCCGGAGCTCGTCGAGCTTGGTGTTTTCCTTCTCCATATACTGGGCCCGGATCTTCTGGGCCATAAAGCGCTGATCGTTCTGATTCATGATATATTACCTCGTTTCGTTGATTTGTGAGGCTATGATACCGGCGGGCTGTTTGCGAATGTTTTCTGAAATGTTTGCGAAATGTTAAAGACGCCTCCCCCCCAATAAAATTAAAAAACATTTTATACTCTCCTGTGAAAAACTGTGGTAATATATAGGAAAACGTCATGGAGCGATCATTCATGGGAAAATTTCTGATCTTCTGCGCCGCGGAATTCGACGCATTGGCCCAGCCCATCGGGCCGGAGGATTTCCTCCTGGCCGCCGACGGCGGGCTGCGGCATCTTGAAAAGCTGGACCTCACGCCCCACGGGATCCTGGGGGATTTCGACTCCCTGGGCTTCGTGCCCCAGGGGGCCCAGGTGTTCCCGGTGGAAAAGGACGACACCGACGCCATGCTGGCGGTCCGGAAGGGACTGGAGCTGGGCTACCGGGAATTTCTCCTTTACGGCAGTCTGGACGGCCCAAGGCTGGACCACACCATTGCCAATTTCCAGACCCTCCAATACCTGGCCGACCACAGAGCCGCCGGGTATCTGGTGGGGAACCGCTATATCGTGACGGTGATCCAGAACGAGACCATCCGTTTCCCGAAGGAGGCGGAGGGGATCGTATCGGTATTCTGTCTCGGCCCCGACGCTGGGGGCGTCACGGAAAAAGGCCTCCAATACGGCCTGGAGGACGCCGTCCTGACCAGCGGCTTCCCCCTGGGGGTCAGCAACCATTTCACCGGCACGCCGGCGGAGATCACCGTGAAAAACGGCAGCCTGCTGGTCATGTGGGACCGGGAAAACGGATTCCCGGAACGGGATTGAATATACATGTCATTGCGAGCCAGTGCTCACACTGGCGCGGCGCATCATTTCAAACGGAGCACCAACCCCCAATCCTCACACCATCCCCAAGGAGGGAGCTTATGAAAGAAAGAAACAAACAGCCCCAGCGGATGGAGGTGGAGAAGCTCTCCCCCTCGCCGGAAACGGGCCTGACCGCCCGGCAGGCGGCAGACCGGGCGGCCCGGGGCTGGGCCAATGTGGCCCACGAGGGTCCCGGCCTCAGTGAAAAGGAGATCATCCTGAAAAACCTTTTCACCTTCTTCAACCTGATCTTCGTGATCCTGGCGGTGCTGCTGATCCTCAGCGGCTCCTCCATCAAAAACTGCACCTTCATGGGCGTGGTCCTGTGCAACATCGTCATCGGCTGCATCCAGGAGATCCGGGCCAAGCGGGCGGTGGACCAGCTGTCGCTGGTGGCCCGGAAGCCCGTCCGGGTCATCCGGGAGGGGAAGATGACGGAGGTCCAGCCGGAGGAGCTGGTCATCAATGACATCGTGGAATTCGGCCCCGGAGACCCCATCTGCGCCGACGGCATCCTCCGCTCCGGCCAGCTCCAGGTCAACGAGTCCCTCATCACCGGCGAAGCCGACGCCATCGAAAAAAATCCCGGCAGCGAGCTGAAATCCGGCTCCTTCGTCATCGCCGGACGGGGCAGGGCGGAGCTGACGGCGGTGGGCAGTGATTCCTTCGCCGCGAAGCTCTCCGCCGAAGCCAAGGCCGACCCCCACGCCACCAAATCCGAGATGATGCGCTCCCTGGACCGGCTGATCCAGGTGGTGGGCTTCGCCCTGATCCCGGTGGGACTGCTGCTGTTCCATCAGGAATTCACGGTGCTGAAGCTGGGCATCACGGAAAGCATGGAGGGCACTGTCTCAGCCCTGGTGGGCATGATCCCCGAGGGACTGTACCTGCTGACCAGCGTCGCCATGGCGGCCTCGGCCCTGAAGCTGAGCAAGTCCAAGGTCCTGGTCCAGGATATGAACTGCATCGAATCCCTGGCCCGGGTGGATGTGCTGTGCGTGGACAAGACCGGCACCATCACCGAGCCGAAAATGGAAGTGGAGAACCTGATCCCCCTGACCGATGGGGACCCGGAGGAGCTGGAAGCCATCCTGGCGGCCATGTACCAGGGCCGGGAGCCGGAAAACGACACGGACCGGGCCATGGCGGAGCTCTTCGCCGGGGAAAGCGACTGGGTCCGCACCAGGCACATCCCCTTCAGCTCCGCCGCCAAGTGGAGCGGCGCGGTCTTTGAGGAAAAGGGCGCGTACCTGGCCGGCGCGCCGGAATTCATCCTGGGGGAGCGGTTTGAGGAGGTGGACGAGATCGTCCACACCTGGTCCTCCGTGGGCTACCGGGTGCTGCTGATCGCCTCCTACGACGGCGACCCCGTCCCCGGGGCGCTGGATGTCCAGAAGGTCAGCCCCCTGGCGCTGGTGCTGATCACCAACCAGATCCGCCCCGAAGCGCCCCGGACCTTCGCCTATTTTGCCGAGCAGGGCGTGTCCATCCGGGTCATCTCCGGCGACAACCCGGAGACCGTCTCCGAGGTGGCCGCCCGGGCGGGCATCGAGAACGCGGACAAGTACATCGACGCCGGCACCCTGGAAACGGAAGGGGACTTCCTGGACGCGGTGGACCGTTACACCGTCTTCGGCCGGGTGACCCCCGACCAGAAGAAAAAGCTCATCAAAGCCTTCCAGTCCCGGGGCCACACCGTGGCCATGACCGGCGACGGTGTCAACGACGTGCTGGCCATGAAGCAGGCGGACTGCTCCATCGCCATGGCCAGCGGCGCCCAGGCCGCCAGCCAGGTGGCCAGTCTCGTGCTGCTGGAATCGGACTTCGCCGCCATGCCCGGCATCGTGGGCGAGGGCAGACGGGTCATCAACAACATCCAGCGGGCGGCGACCCTGTTCCTGGTGAAAAACATCTTCTCTCTGGCCCTTTCCATCATCACGCTGTTCACCAACTGGCCCTACCCCCTGGCGCCGCTGCACCTGAGCGTCATCTCTGCCCTTACCATCGGCGTGCCCAGCTTCTTCCTGGCCATGGAGCCCAATTACGAGCGGGTCCGGGGTCGGTTCCTCCGGGGCGTCCTGCGCCGTGCCTTCCCCGGCGGCCTGACCAACATCTTCGTGGTCCTGGCAGCCCAGGCCTATATGGACGTTTTCAGTATCCCCTCGGAGCAGATCTCCACGGTCTGCGCCGCACTGCTGGCCATCGTGGGCCTGCTGGTGCTGTTCCAGACCTCCAAGCCCTTTGACAAATTCCGAAAGCTCATCTGGGGCGCCATGGCGGCGGCCCTGGTGGTGTGCTTCACCTTCCTGGGAAATATCTTCGACCTGCGCACCGGCACTGTGGAAGCCAACCTCGTCATGATCACCCTGCTGATCATGACCCCCACGGTCTTCTTCGCCATCCAGCGGGTCTTCGACTGGGGCGATAAAATATACCTGTGGGTACGAAACAAATTGGGTTACCCGGTGGAAGATTGATTTTAATGCAAAATTCAAAATGCAAAATGCAGAATCATTAATTTTGCATTTTGCATTCAGCATTCTGCATTTTTGTAAGGAGGACGCCCCATGCTGACCTACGAACTGAAAAAATCCCCCGGGGTGCCACTTTATGAGGCCCTTTACCGCTGTATCCGGTCGGATATCCTCTCCGGGGCCCTGAAGCCCGGCGAAAAGCTCCCCAGCAAGCGGGCCCTGGCCCAGAATCTGGAGGTCAGCAAGATCACCGTGGAGGGTGCCTACGGCCAGCTGCTGGCGGAGGGGTACATCCGGGCCCAGGAAAAGGTGGGCTATTTCGTGGAAAACATTCCACAGTCGCCCCAAAGGCCTGTGGAGAAAATCGAGACATCTTCCCAGCCGGAGGACCCGGCCGGTCAGAACCTGGGCGGCCCGGAGCGGTTCCCCTTCTCGGTCTGGAGCCGGCTCCAGCGGGAGGTCATGCTGGACTATGGCGAAAAGCTCCTGCTGCCCATGCCCAATCAGGGCATCCGGGAGCTGCGGTGCGCCATCGCCTCCCATTTGGCGGGCTTCCGGGGAATGCATGTGGACCCGGAGAACATCCTGGTGGGCGCGGGCACGGACTTTCTGTATAACCTGCTGATCCAGCTGCTGGGCCGGAACCGGACCTACGCGGTGGAGGACCCGGGCTACGGCAAGATCCGCCGGATTTACGCCGCCGGCGGCGTCCGGTGCGTCAGCGCCCCCATGGACCCCTCCGGCGTCCGGCCCGAGTGCCTGGAGGGCGCCGACGTGCTGCACATTTCCCCCTCCCACCATTTTCCCACAGGCCTGGTGACCCCGGTCCAGCGGCGGCAGGAGCTGCTGCGCTGGGCGGAAGCGGGGGAGCGGTACATCATCGAGGATGACTACGACTCGGAATTCCGCTTCGACGCCCATCCCATGCCCACCATGCAGTCCCTGGACCACCGGGGCCGGGTGATCTACATGAACACCTTCTCCAAGACCCTGGCCCCCTCCATCCGAATCAGCTATATGGTCCTCCCGCCGGAGCTGATGGCAAGCTACCGGGAAAGGCTGGGCTTCTACACCTGTACGGTGTCCAGCTTCGAGCAGTACACCCTGGCCCGTTTCCTCAGCCGGGGCCATTTCGAAAAGCACATCAACCGGATGCGCAAATTCTACAAGCAGCGCCGCAACCGGGTTGTAGCCGCCCTGAACGGCTGCGCCTTCGCGGAAAAGCTGCGGATCCGTGAGGAGGACGCGGGACTGCATTTCCTGCTGAAAGTGGATACGGACCTGTCCGACGAAGCCCTGACGACCCTCTTCGCCGGGGCGGGGATCCCCCTGCGGGCTCTGAGCAGCTATTATCAGGGAGAGGTCCCCCCGGAAGACCGCCATCAGCTGGTGGTCAACTACGCCGCCCTCCGGGAGGAGACCCTGGAACAGGCCTTGAAAAAGATCGAAAAAACACCCTGACTGCGGTCAGGGTGTTTTCAGCATGTCAAAAGATCAGATGTCATTGCGAGCCAGTGCGCACACTGGCGTGGCAATCTCCAGGTTTCTTCGGGAACCTATGGAAATGGAACCGGCAGAATATGCCTGGAAATGCTCCGCATCCAACTGCATTGCGCCGCCGTAGGGGATTGCCACGCTAGTGGTGCTCCGCGCAGCGAATCTGCAATATTATGGCTGCCGGTGGCAGCCATACCACAATTCAATGCGGACTGGCTCGCAATGACGTGTGCATTTTAATAAAAAAACCGCCCCAGGTATTCCCAGGACGGTGCTACTAGAGCCGTATTCAATCGACCACATACCTTCCGGCCTTGACCCGGAACGCTTCGCAGTCTTCTTCGCCGCAGTCCAGCCGCAGCAGCAGGGGCCTTCCCACATCCAGACTGAAAATTCCCAGCAGGCTTTTCGCGTTCACCGTCCGGCGGCCGTCGGAGATGAGGATCTGAAATTCTTCCTTGGCTGCCATCGCCGAGATGGCCTTGACATCCTGAAAAGAATTTGCTCTGACGTAGATTTCCTGCACGAAAACTCCTCCACCATGCTGTACAAAAAACTGAATATCGTGTATAATGGGGGAGGCAATCTTGGGAGACCGGCTCCTACGATAGAAATATTATAGCGTCTTTCGCGGGATTTTTCAATTGACGCTTTGGACGATTAATACAAATAGTACAACACGAATTTGGGGAAATTCACAATGAACTTTGCTTTTTATACCCTTGGATGCAAAACGAATCAATATGAGACCCAGGCTATGGAGCAGCTGCTCCGGGCCCGGGGGCATGGGATCGTACCCTTCGACGCCCCCGCCGACGGCTATATCGTCAACACCTGCTCCGTCACCGCCGTGGCCGACAAGAAGAACCGGGCCGTCATCCGCCGGTGCCGCCGGGAGAATCCCGGGGCGGTGCTGGGCGTCTGCGGCTGCTACACCCAGCATGACCCGGAGGCCATCCGGGCCCTGAACGCGGACGTGCTGGGCGGCAGCGGAAACCGGCAGGAATTCATCGACATGATGATCGCCGCGGCGGAAAACCGCTGCCATCAGGAATCCCTGGACAACGCCCTGCGGCGGCGGGAATTCGAAGTTCTCCCGGCAGGCGGCCTGGAGGAGCGGACCCGGGCCATGGTGAAGGTCCAGGACGGCTGCGTCAATTTCTGTTCCTACTGCATCATCCCCTACACCCGGGGCCCGGTGCGCTCCGCGCCCCTGGAGCTGGCGGTAGAGCAGGCAAAGGGACTGGCGGAGCAGGGCTACCGGGAGATCGTGGTGACGGGCATCGAGATCGCCAGCTGGGGCGTGGACCTGCCCGGCAAGCCTCCGGTGACGGACCTGATCACGGCGCTCTGCGAAGCGGTGCCCGAAATGCGGGTGCGGCTGGGCTCTCTGGAGCCGAGGATCGTCACGGAGGAATTCTGCGAAAAGCTCAAGGCGCTGCCGAACCTCTGCCCCCAGTTCCACCTGTCCATGCAGTCCGGCTGCGACACGGTTTTGCAGCGGATGAAGCGAAAGTACGACACCGCCCGGTATTATGAGAGCGTGGCGCTTCTGAACCGCCATTTCCCCGGCTGCGCCGTGACCACGGACATGATCGTGGCCTTCCCCGGGGAGACGGAGGAGGAATTCGCCGAAAGCCTGGCCTTTATCCGCAAATGCGGCTTCGCGGACATGCACATTTTCCCCTATTCCCGCCGTCCTGGCACCCCCGCGGACAAAATGCCCGGGCAGCATAACAACGAGACCAAGGAAGCCCGCTCCCGGGCCGCCATCGCCGTGGCCGACGAGATGAGCCGGGCCTACCGGGAGAAGCTCATCGGCACGGTGCATCCGGTGCTGTTCGAGGAAGCGGAAGGGGATCACTACACCGGCCATGGGCCGAATTATGTGAAATTCTATGTGGATGGAAAGGACCTGCACAACCAGATCCGGGATGTGGAAGTCACAGAAGTCTATAAAGACGGCGTAATGGGGAGATTGGTGTAAATTGTAGTTTAACATACTGGCGCGGGAGCGCCCCAAGGCTCCCTTGTGTAAAGGGAGCTGTCAAAAATCTCCGATTTTTGACTGAGGGATTGCTGCGCTGCAGTACGAATTCGCCGAAATGTTGGTGGTTATTCCAGACTTCTGCTGCACAATCCCCCAGTCTCGGCTATCGCCGAGCCAGCCCCCTTTACACAAAGGGGCCTTTGGGTGCGGCAGACAACTGACAGATAAACTCCAATTTGAAATCCCTTGCAATCCAAAATAACCCATGATATAATAATTTTTTAAACATATTCGGAGGTTTTTTCATGAAAACCCTGCTGCACATCTGCTGCGCGCCCTGCGCGAATCAGCCTATTGAGGTGCTGCGCGGCGACGGCTTTGAGGTCACCGGATTTTGGTATAATCCCAATATCCACCCCTTCACCGAATACCGCGCCAGAAGAAATACCCTCAGAGAGTACGCCCAGACCATTGCGCTCCCCGTCATCGAGCGGGACGACTATGGCCTGCGGCCCTTCGTCCGGGAGGTGGCCGCGGATATTGAGCACCGCTGCGTCAAGTGCTACGAGATGCGCCTGTTCGAGACCGCCCGGCAGGCCGCCGAGGGGGGCTTCGACAGCTTCACCTCTTCGCTTTTCATCAGCCCCTACCAGAATCACGAGCTGATGCGGGAGACCGCCGAGCGGGCGGCCCACGAGTACGGTGTGGAATTCCTCTACCGGGACTTCCGGCCCTATTTCCACGCCGGCCAGGATTTCGCCCGGGCGCATGGTTTTTACATGCAGAAATACTGCGGCTGCGTCTTCTCCGAACAGGAACGATACCTGAAGCCGAAGAAGATCATCCCTTAAAAATGCATAATGCAAAATTATATAAAACAGTGCACTTTTCGCACACACCAATTCTGCATTTTGAATTTTGCGTTTCCAAAAAACGGAGGTTATATGTCTAAATTTGAATTTGCGGTCCCCTGTCTGTTTGGACTGGAGGGCATCGCCGGCGATGAGCTGCGGCGGCTGGATATTGAGAACGTCCGGGTGGAGAACGGCCGGGTGCTGTTCTCCGGCGATGAGCGGGCCATGGCCAAGGCCAACGTGTGCCTGCGCACCGGCGAGCGGATCCTGATCGTGCTGGCCGAGTTCAAGGCCACCACCTTTGAGCAGCTGTTCCAGGGGGTCTACAAGACCGAGCTGGAGCATTTCATCCCCAAAGACGGCCAGTTCCCCGTAAAGGGCCACTGCCTGAATTCCCAGCTCATGAGCGTCCCCGACTGCCAGGCCATCATCAAGAAGGCCGCGTCGAAGCGCCTGGGCGAGAAGTACGGCGTCAGCTGGATGCCCGAGACCGGCGTCAAGTATCAGCTGCAGTTTTCCATCATGAACGACCAGGTGACGCTGTACCTGGACACCACCGGCCCCGGCCTGCACAAGCGGGGCTACCGGGCCAACGCCAATGAGGCCCCCCTACGGGAGACTCTAGCGGCGGCTATGGTCCAGGTGGCCCGGTACCGGGGCAGGGACTTCTTCTGGGACCCCTTCTGCGGCTCCGGCACCATCCCCATCGAAGCGGCCCTGATCGCCCGGAACAAGGCCCCCGGCGCCTTCCGCCGGTTTATGGGCGAGGCCTTCGCCTGGTGCCCTGCCGAGGTCTGGGGCGACGTCCGGGCCGAAGCCAAAGATAAGGAATTCCACGGCAAATACCAGATCCTGGGCTCCGACAACGATCCCAAGTGCATTTCCCTCTCCATCGCCAACGCCCGCAAGGCCGGCGTGGCCGACTGCATCTCCTTCCAGGACGGCGACGCCACCAAGATGGACCTGCCCGCCCAGAGCGGCATCATCGTCTGCAATCCCCCCTACGGCCAGCGGATGATGGAGCAGAAGGACGCCCAGCGGCTGTATGCCGCCTTCGGCAAGCACGTCCGCTACGCTGACGGCTGGAAGAAGTATATCATCACCTCCGAGCCCGAATTCGAGCACTACTTCGGCAAGCGGGCCGATAAGAAGCGCAAGCTCTATAACGGCATGATCAAGTGCGATTATTATATGTACTTGGATAACCAGCGCAAGCCGAATAAGAAGTAAGTAATTCAAATTGTAGTTTAATGAACTGGCGCGGGAGCGCCCAAGGCTCCCTTGTGTAAAGGGAGCTGTCAAAAATCTCCGATTTTTGACTGAGGGATTGCTGCACTGCAGTACGAATTCGCCGAAATGTTGGTGGTTATTCCAGCCTTCTGCTGCACAATCCCCCAGTCTCGGCTATCGCCGAGCCAGCCCCCTTTACACAAGGGGGGCCTTTGGGTGCGGCAAACAACTGACAGATAAGCTACAATTTAAAAAACACAAAAGGAACCACCCTTTCGGGTGGTTCCTCTGATTCATCCGCCGTACATGGCGTTTTCGTTGATCTCAAAGCCGTTGGCTTCCAGCCAGGCGAGGGTGTTGACGCAGCTGTCGTAGACGTAGAAGGCGATCCAGACCTCCTGGTCCGTGGTTTCGCCGGGGACAGTGGGGACGGCCCACTGGAGTTCCAGGTAGACATGGCTGGGGTCCTCGTCGCCATGGTGGTAGCCCCAGTCCTGGATCAGGCTGCCAGTCTTGCAGTCGGCGGCCAGGGCCCGCAGCAGTTCGCCGAACCGGTCATCCTCGTAGAGCTCCGGGTACCGATCCTTGCTGACATACTCGCTGTCCACATAGAGGCTGATGATCCGGTCCGCCACATCCTCCAGCTCCTCCTCGGAGACGCCCAGCAGGTATTCCACCGTGCTGTAGTATTCCGCCAGCGTCCGGCCCGCTTCGCTGTCCACGGGGATCGAATACCGCCGCTGCAGATAGCTGCCGTCGGTCAGCTCGTAGTTTATGGAAAGATAGGTAAAGTAGACGCCGTTGCTGTAGGTCATATATTCATCCAGCCGCTCCGCTTCGTCACTGACCGCGTAGCTGTGGATGCTTCGGATATTCTCGATATCCTCCGGGTCCGTGACGTCGAGATTGCCCCCATTGTTGCGGTAGTAGGTGCTGTAGAAGCTGACGGACTGGATATCCTCCGTTTTCGGCACATAGCGGACGATGCCGAAGGCATCCAGCTTCACCAGGATCAGGCTCAGGATCAGCGCCGCGGCAATGCCGCCCAGCCCCAGCAGGGACTTGAGCTGGAAGACCCGGGTGGTGCGCATCAGCAGCATCCGGCCGACGAAGTAGCCCACCACGATGCCCACCGCCAGGAACACATATTCCAGACTGCTGTCAAAGAGCCGGGCGCACAGCTGCAGGAAGGCGCCCACCACCAGCGTGAACAGCGCCAGGAACACCGGCTCCACCGCCCGGAAGGCGATGAAATCTCCGGCGCTTTCCAGATCCCGCTTCCGATACAGCGCCAGGGCAGCGGCCCCCAGGGCGATGCCGATGGCGGCGCAGATGAGCAGATAGCCCCAGCTGGTGGGCACGGGGGTCACTTCCCGGATCACGCTGCTGTAGTAGGGCACGTTCTCCTGCACCCGGGCCACATAGAGATAGTCCGAATTCTCGGCCATGGCATACATGGGGCAGAAGATCTCGAACCAGTCCGGCCGGAGGGTGACACCGTACATCAGGGGCTCATAGAGGGTGCCGGCGAACCAGTAGGCCAGCAGGGACAGGAAATTGATCAGGCCATAAACCAGGATCTGGGCAAAGCGGTTGCCCGTCAGCATGACGCTGAAAACGCCGGTGCCGAAGAAGAACAGATATTGCAGCATCACGGCCAGCAGCCACCACAGCGCCGCGCTCCAGCCCGCTCCCAGCATACACAGGGCCACCAGGACGAATACCAGGCAGGGCGCCAGGGCCATCAGGAGGCCGGCGGCGGTGTGGGTGCAGAACCAGCACTCCCGCCGCAGGGGCAGGGCGTGGAGGGCGTTACACAGCCGGGCATTATACAGGTCGCCGAAGAGGAGCTGGACGTTCAGAGCCGCGTAGCACAGGTTCACCCCCGCCATGATCTGGATGAACGTCACTACATTCTGGGTCCGGGCGTAATCCATGCCCACGTCCAGAAGTCCCAGGAGCACCAGCAGCAGGAACAGGGTATAGAGGATCCACACCGGCGCGAACCGGGTCAGATCCTTTTTGAATACCGTGGGATTAAAGAATGATGTTCTTGACTTCATAGTTCACACCTCCCAGTTCGTAGATAAAGATCTCCTCCAGCGACAGGGGGAGCACATCGAAGTAAGCGGGGTTGGAAGCGGCGATCCTTTCGGTGATCTCCTGGGCCGTGCCCCGGAGGATATAGGTCCGCAGGCGGCCGGAGCTGCTCTCATGGAGGATATCCAGCCCCCCGGGAAGCTCGCCCACCAGCTGGAGCTTCACGGTGCTGCCCTGCATATCCGCCAGGCTCCGCTCCAGCAGCATCCGTCCGTGGTCCATGATGCCCACATGGTCGCAGACATCCTCCAGCTCCCGCAGGTTGTGGGAGGAGATCAGCACCGTGGTGCCGTACTCCGCCACGTCCGACAGGATCAGGCTCATGACCTGCCGCCGCATCACGGGGTCCAGGCCGTCCACCGGCTCATCCAGGATCAGCACGTCGGGCCGGCAGCAGATGGCCAGATGGAAGGCCGCCTGCTTCTGCATACCCTTGGAAAAGCGGCGGATGGGGCTCTTCTTCGGCAGATCAAAGACCCGGTACAGCCGCTCGAACAGAGCCTGGTCGAATTTGGGATAGAGCCCGGCGTAGTACCGGCGCATATCCTCCAGGGTAGCAGAGGGGAAGTAGAAGATCTCGTCGGGGATGTAGCCGATCCGGGCCTTGGCGGCAGGATTTTCATAGATGGGCACGCCCTCCATGGTGATGGAGCCGCTGTCCGGGCGGTAGACGCCGGTGAGATGGCGGATGGCGGTACTCTTGCCCGCGCCGTTGGGGCCCACCAGGCCGTAGACCGTACCCCTGGGCACCGTCATGGTCAGATCGTCCAGGGCCCGGAAGGCGCCGAAGGTCTTGGTGACGTTTTTCAGTTCAAGCATAACTCATTCCTCCTTTGGGAGCCGTTCGATCAGAGCGTCCCGGGTAACGCCGAGGCGCAGCAGCGCGGCGGCGGTCTTGTCGAAGGCAGCCAGCAGCTCCTGCCGCTGCTCCAGGGTGTACTCCGGCAGGCCGCAGACGAAGCAGCCCTTGCCGGGGACGGTGGCGATCCACCCTTCCGCTTCCAGCTGGCGGTAGGACCGCTGGATGGTATTGGGGTTGATGGACAGCTCCGCCGCCAGCTCCCGGACGCTGGGCAGCTTATCGCCGCTTTGCAAGATCCCCGCCGCGATCTGCTCCCGGTAGCCGTCCGCGATCTGGGCATAAATGGGACGGGTGTCACGATAGTCCAGGTGTACCACGTTGCATCTCCTCCTTGCGTATGAAGTGTATCATCTGTACTAGTACAGTTACTATAACAGTTCATACAGTCCCTGTCAAGATGGTTAAGAAAGTCTTAAATTGTAGGTCATCGTACTCTTAGCGGCGAAGCCGCGTACCTTCCCCCGGGGGGAAGGTGGCCCGGCTCAAGCCGGGTCGGATGAGGAATGCGGGCGGTCATGTCATAGTTTAGAACAGAGCGAAGGCCTATTCTATGTTGAAACTTCGGTGTAGGCCTGATACAGATATCAAAACAGAAGATTTCCGCCCGCATTCCTCATCAGTCACCGCCTTGCGGCGGCGACAGCTTCCCCCCGGGGGAAGCCTTAGGCGCTTTACATATCTCCTCCCGCCCGCGCATAGGCTGTACCACTATCACATGGAGGGATCATTATGAAACGGGTCGGATGGATTTTGATCGTTTTTTCGCTGCTGGCGGGGCTTCTGCCCGTGACGGGGCAGGCGGCGCAGCTGGATGTGGCCGGAAAAAGCGCGGTGCTGATGGATGTGGCCACCGGGACGGTGCTCTATGAGCAGAACGCCCATGAGCCCCTGGCCCCCGCTTCCGTCACCAAGGTCATGACCATGCTGCTGATCATGGAGGCGGTGGATTCCGGGAAGATCGGCTGGGAGGATCCTGTCACCGCCTCCGAAGCCGCCGCGGCCAAGGGCGGGAGCCAGATCTACCTGAAGGTGGGGGAGAGCCTGTCCGTCAGCGATATGCTCAAATCCATCGCCGTCTCCTCCGCCAACGACTGTGCCTGCGCCATGGCCGAGCACATCGCCGGGTCCGAGACCGCCTTCGTGGAGCTGATGAACGCCAGGGCGGCGGAGCTGGGGATGAACGACACCCATTTCGTCAACTGCACCGGCCTGGATGACGACGACTCCGCCAAAGAGCACCGGACCTCCGCCTACGACATCGCCCTCATGAGCCGGGAGCTGCTGAAAAACCACCCGGATATCCAGAAATTCACCACCATCTGGATGGATACCGTCCGGGACGGGGCCTTCGGCCTGTCCAATACCAACAAGATGGTGCGTTTCTATTCCGGCTGCACCGGGCTGAAGACCGGGTTCACCTCCAACGCGGGCTACTGCCTTTCCGCTTCCGCGGAGCGGGAGGGGCTGGCGCTGATCGCGGTGGTCATGGGGGCGGAGACCTCCGCCGACCGGTTCGCCGCCTGCAAATCTATGCTGGACTACGGCTTCGCCAATTTCGCCCTCTATACCCCGGCCCTTCAGGAGGGGGCGTCGGTCCCCGTGAAGCTGGGGGCCGCCCCGGCGGTCAGCGCCGTCCCCGGCGGGGAGACAGCCCTGCTGATCGACAAAGCCCAGCGGGGGGCCATCACCACGGAGATCACCCTGGAGGAATCCGTCACCGCCCCGGTGAGTCGCGGCGCGCGGTTGGGGACGCTGGTGATCAAAGCCGGGGAGCAGACCCTGACCCAGGTCCCCCTGGTGGCGGAGGAAGGGATCGACCGCCTGACCTGGGGCCAGATCACCGGAAAGCTCCTCCGCCGCGCCGCTATGGCGAAGGAAATATAGGCGGCAGCTTCAGGTCGTAGTGTATCGCACTGCCTGCGGCCTCACAATGCAAAATTCAAAATGCAAAATGCAGAATGATGGTGTGCGCGAAGCGCACGATTAAAATTATTTCCGCAGGAAATACCACAATTTCGCATTTTGCATTCAGCATTCTGCATTTCGCGCCGCTACACGATAAACTGCAATTCCCCAGCCCGTGAATAAATCTCCCAGCTCTGGCAAACAATACCTGCGTCAAATCATTTGAGGAGGTTTATTCTATGTTCCCGAAACGTGTTCTTTGCCTGCTGGCGGCGGTCTGCTGCCTGATGGGGCTGTCCATTCCCGCCATGGCGGCGGAGGTGGACTGCGACAGCACCTATTGCTTCTCCGCGGAGGATTTCTCCGGCGAGGCGTCCTTCACCGGCATCTGCGTCACCGGCGTCCCGGAAGCCGGGGCGGTGACGCTGGGGACCCGGATCATCCAGTCCGGGGATATCCTGACGGCGGGGCAGTTGGCCCAGCTGACCTTCCAGCCGGTCCGCAGCGACGCCGATCAGGAAGCGGTGCTGACCTATCTGCCCATTTTTGAGGACCATGTGGCCGAATGCGCCGCCATGACCATCGCCGTCATCGGCAAGCAGGACCAGGCCCCCGTGGCGGAGGACTCCGCCATGGAGACCTACAAGAATCTGCCCAATGAGGCCATGCTGAAGGTCAAGGACCCGGAGGGCCAGCCCCTGACCTATACCGTCACCCGCCAGCCCCGGCGGGGCGAGGTGGCCATCCGGGAGGACGGCAGCTTCATCTACACCCCCAAGAAAAATAAGGTAGGCGTCGATTCCTTCACCTACACCGCCACGGACCCCGCCGGGAACGTGTCCCGGGAAGCCACCGTCACCATCACCATCATGAAGCCCACCGACGCCCAGCAGTACGCCGATACCGCGAACAGCAGCTGCCGCTTCGCCGCCGAGTGGATGAAGAATACCGGCATTTTCGTGGCCGAGCGTGTGGGGGGCAACAGCTGCTTCCAGCCTGAGAAGGAAGTGACCCGGGGCGAATTTCTGACCATGCTGGTAGGGGCCCTGGACATTCCTCTGGAGGAGGATACTGCCTATACCGGCTACACCGACGAATCCCCCGACTGGCTGAAGCCCTATCTGGCGGCGGCCATGCGCAGCGGCCTGACGGTTGGCTGGCCGGAAGGCGACACCTTCAACGCCGGGGCCGCCATCACCGGGGCAGAAGCGGCGGTGATGCTGCAGAACGCCCTGAGTCTGGGCCTGCCGGAGGAGGCTGAAGCTGCCGCCGAGGTCCAGGAAGCCATCCCCACCTGGGCCTGCGACGCCATGACCGCCCTGGAGTGCAACGGCATCAGCCTGGACGCCCAGGCCAATCTGACCCGGGGCGACGCGGCGCAGCTGCTGTATCAGGTCTCCCTCCTGGCCGACGAGGCTCCCGGGATGACCGTGCTGAACGTGGCGCAGTAAATTGCGGTTGTAGTTATCAGCTTTAAACAGCACGCACAGCAGAAAGCCAACAAAAGCAGCTGTCATCCTGAGCGAGCGGAGCGAGTCGAAGGATCTTCGCACTTATTTAACCGCAAATCTCAACAAAGTGCGTAGATCCCTCGACTTCGTTTCACTTCGCTCGGGATGACATACTTGTTTCATTGTGCGTTTTTACAACTTGCTTACGAAAACCGATAACGACAAATGTAGTTTTTATCTCTCGGGACTTTCTCTACAGTCTGACCGCCCCGCCTGGGTTTCAGGCGGGGCGGCGTATTTTCGCGAAAGGCGGCGCGGGTTGTCAAATCAGCGGGGCCGTGGTATAATCGGCGGACAGAGGAGGGATCTGTCATGAAAAAAGCGATCGCCCTGCTGCTGGCGCTGCTGTGCCTGGGCCTGTGGGGCTGCGGCGAAGAGCCCGTCGATTACGCTTCCGCCATTCTGGGCACCTGGTACGCCGTGGAATATGAAAGCGAGGTCGTGGAATTCCGGGAGGACGGCATCGTGGCCGACACCTTCAGCGGCAATACCGACTATGGCAATTATATCGTGGACAACGAAAACGCCCGGATCTGGGTGAATTTCGGCGACGACGTCTTTTCCATGGAGATCACCGAGGAAGAGGGCCGTCTGATCATCCTGGACAACAACGGCACCCTGGTCCGTGAAGAAGACCGGGACGCCTACCGTGAAGCCTACCAGGCCAAAAAAGCAGCGGCAAAAGCCGGCTGATGGTTTCAAATTGTAGTTTATCTGTCAGTTGTCTGCCGCACCCAAAGGCCCCCTTGTGTAAAGGGGGCTGGCTCGGCAATAGCCGAGACTGGGGGATTGTGCAGCAGAAGGCTGAAATAACCACCAGCATTACGGCGAATTCGTACTGCAGCGCAGCAATCCCTCAGTCAAAAATCGGAGATTTTTGACAGCTCCCTTTACACAAGGGAGCCTTGGGGCGCTCCCGCGCCAGTATGATAACCTACAATTTAAAATCCCATGACACATTGGACCGGCGGGGGGAGCCCCGCCGGTTTTGCATTGATATTACCCATCTGTATTCCAGGCAACGGCAAAGGCCGTCCCTATTTTTACCCATGCGAGGAACCGAAAACCGGGAGCGGCAATGCCGCTCCCGGTTTTACGCTCTATTCGATCTCGATATTTTTAACGCCATGCTCCAGAATCAGGTTGATGATCTCATTCCTGGAGCGGTTTGATGCGTTCGCCAGCGCGTCCAATTCCGCAAGCACTTCTTCACGGATGCGAATGGAAATTACCCGGTTCCCATCGTCGTATTTTCGCTTGATCTTCAATGGTTCATTTCCCACTACAAACACCTCGCAATCTATATCGCTATTATAGATTGACAAAGGATATCAAAATATATTACAACATGAATACATATAGAATACTTCGTTTGTGCAAAGGAGCGCCATCATGGACCAAAGGCAAAAGAAGATACTCGATCAGCTGTGGGAGGAACCTTCCGAAGAAGTCCTGCGTGTACAGGAACTGGAGGACGAGCTGAATGTGCTTGAGCAACAGGTATTTGAGATCGCGCGCCAGCTTCCGGACGCCCAGCGAACGATCATAGAAGGCTTTCTCTACAGCACGGCAGAACTCGAACTATACACTGTCGTTCAAGCCTATAAAAAGGGCAAGGAGCTGGGCATAGAAATCGGGAAACATCAAAATATGCCGCTGTATTAGCATAAAAGGCCGATGCTGACGCATCGGCCTTTTGATATCCAGGTATCAGTCATCCTTCTCCATATCCAGGATCTTCCCGGTTTCGCCGTGGATCTCGTAGCTGTATTCCAGACCGCCATAGCGGAATTCCACTTCGTATTCCGGGCGGCCGTCGTCATAATCAAATTCGGCTTCCAGCTTCTTGACCTGCTCGGCGGTAAGCCCCGCGTGTGCCAGGGCGATGGCCTTGGCTTCGTCGGCGGTCAGCAGTGTGGCCGGGGCTTCCGTGGCGGCAGGCTTTGTCTCCGGGGCTTTGGTCTCAGGCGCTTTGGCAGGCTTTGTCTCCGCGGGGACGGTTTCGGCGGGAGCCGTCTTGGGCGCGTCATATTCCTCCTCGCAGGAGAGGACCTCGCCGGTCTCCGCGTGGATGGTGTAGTCGTACTCCCAATCGTCCCCCCGGAACTCGATCTCATACTCCGCCACGCCGTGATCCACATCATATTCGCTCCGCAGGCCGGTGACCTGCTCGGCGGTATAGCCGGAATGGGTCAGGGCGATGGTCTCCGCCTCCTGGGCGGTGAGATACGCCACTGCCGGGGCATCGGTCTGGGCCGGAGTGCCCGTGGTCACGCCATACTCCGTACCGTCCGCCGCGGCGGCCGCCACGCCGGTCAATAACAGGGCGGCAATTATCAGGGTTGCCAATACTCGAAATTTCATTGTCGTCCTCCTTTATAAGAATATGGTTTTTAGAATTGCCCTTATAAAAAACAGGGAAGCCCGGAGGCTTCCCTGTTTTTGTCAGCTTGCAGGGAGCGTCCGCTCGATGCGAAGTTGCGATATTCGGTTGGCATAAAAACAGGTGGGGACGAGCCCCACCTGTTCGGTCATTGAGTTGTAACGAACCGGGTGGGTCTGATGGCTGGCCGCTTACTTGAAGTAACGCTCCAGCATACCCTTCAGGGCAACACCGTGCCGGGCCTCGTCACGGGCCATCTCGTGGACGGTGTCGTGGATGGCGTCCAGGCCGTTCTTCTTGGCGCAGACGGCCAGGTCGAACTTGCCCTGGGTAGCGCCGAATTCGCAGTCAACGCGCCATGCCAGGTTGTCCTTGGTGGTGGCCTTCATGTTGGGCTCCAGATCCTCGCCCAGCAGCTCGGCGAACTTGGCGGCGTGCTCGGCTTCCTCGTAAGCTGCCTTCTCCCAGTACAGGCCGATCTCGGGATAGCCCTCGCGGTGGGCGATGCGGGCCATGCACAGGTACATGCCGACCTCGGAGCACTCGCCGGTGAAGTTGGCCATCAGCTGCTCGAAGATGTACTTCTTGTCTTCCTCGGAGATGTCGGGGTTGTTCTTGACGGTCTTGGCGTAGATGCCGTACTCATGCTCGGCAGCCAGCTTGGTGGTATCCATCACCTTGAACTTGGTGCCGGGGACCTTGCAGACGGGGCAGATGAAGCCTTCGGGCATAGCCTCAGCTTCGTGGACGTAACCGCAGACGGGGCAAACAAACTTCTTCATAAAATTATCCTCCAAATGTTATTATTTTTAAATTTTAAGCCATGATTTTGAATTTTATTTTGGAACGGGGATCATTCCCCGGTTTCCGAAACCGTTTTACAGCAGTCGCCGCACAGGCCTGTGAAGCTCAGCTGGCAGCTCTCGGCGTGGCCGCCGGAGTAACTGCTGGCCGCTTCGGACAGCTCCTCGGGGACTTTCATCTGCATCAGATCCAGGACTCTGCCGCATTCGGTGCAGATAAAGTGGACATGGGGGGCTGTGTTTCCGTCGAACCGCTCCACTCCTTTCACCGTGCCGAGACTGACGATGGTACCCTGTTCTTTAAAGAACGCCAGATTGCGGTACACCGTACCCAGCGAGATATCCGGGTATGACCTCTTGAGCTGGGCGTAAACCCATTCGGCGGAGGGGTGTGTATCGGTTCCCCGGAGACATTCCAGCACCGCGTCGCGCTTGCGAAAGTGCTTCTGTCTGAGCTCCATGGGTACCTCCTGTGTTTCGTGGATGTGAATGATTCTTATTGACACCTAGATAGTATCATACGGGTCCATATTTGTCAATAGGAATTATTCGCATTTAGTAAAAATTTTTTCGCCCTATTTCAAAAGGGTGGTGGTGGAATTGTAGTTTATCGTACAGTATGCAAATTACCAACAACGCTGTCATCCCGAGCGAGCGTCAGCGAGTCGAGGGATCTTGGCACCGATTTTACTGCAAATCTCAACGAAATGCGTAGATCCCTCGACTCCATTTCATTCCGCTCGGGATGACCGCTGCGGTGCGTAAGGGAATGTTAAACTCCAATTTTAACCCCCAAACCATCTTTGCAGCCAAAACGCGCTCCCGGTGGTTCCGGGGGCGCGTTTGGTTTGTTGATTTACCGGGCGCGGTAGAGGAAGGTGACGATCTGGCCACGGGTGCAGTTGGTGTTGGGGCTGAAAATGTCATTACTGCCGTAGCCGTTGGTGATGCCCTGCTCCACCGCCCAGAGGACGGCGTCGTGGAAATAGTCCCCGGACTTCACATCCCGGAAGGGATTCACCGGGGAGGCAGGCGCGGGCTCACCCTCCAGCCGCCACAGGAACGTGGCGACCTGGCCCCGGGTGCAGGGGGTATCGGGGCTGAAGATGGTCTCGCTGCCGTAGCCGTTGGTGATGCCCTCTTCCACCGCCCAGAGGACCGCTTCATAATAATAGTCGGAAGCCTTCACATCCACGAAGGGGTTCCCTCCCACGGGTTCGGGCTCCCCGGCGGCCCGCCAGAGGAAGGTGACCACCTGAGCCCGGGTGCAGTCGGCATCGGGGGAGAAGGTGGTGGCGGAGGTGCCGGTGGTGATGTCCCCCTCCACGGCCCACAGGACCGCTTCCTCATAGTATGCTCCCGGCACCACATCCTTGAAGGACAGGGCGGGCGTTTCGGGCTCCGTGGGCTCCGGGTCCACCGGCTCCGCCGTGGGAATGGTGACCACCAGGGGCTCGCCCACCACGACCCAGCAGTCCCACTTGTCATCCCAGTAGCGCATGATGTGGGTGTAGGTCTCGCCAGGGGTGGCCCAGTAGCTGTAGGTGCCCCGGGCGTTCCGGCTGGCCAGAGTCCACAGCTCGTCGCCCTCGGCCTTGTAATACAGGTTCAGGCCGGTGTAGAACTCAGAAAAGTCCACGGTAAGGATATTATTTTCATAAGTATAGGTAATGCTGGGGCATTCGTAGACCGTCAGCTTCTTGCTCAGGGCATAGCCGTTATAATAAACGGTCAGCTGGGTCACGCCGGCGGCGGTGCCGGTGATCTCGCTGTAGTCCTCATTGAAGCTGACCACGCCGGGCGTGGAGGAGGTGACCGTATAGGTGCCGGGCTCCAGGATGGTGCCGTCCAGCTCCACCTCAAACCACACCGTCAGGTCTTCATAGATAAAGGAGCTGCAATAGGAAGCGGTAAATTCGCCATGGCGGATGCTGCCCGAAAGGGCCTGGACCGGGATGCCCAGCAGCATCACCAGCGCCAGCGTCAGCACGAAAAGCCGGGTCAGTTTTCTTTTCATTGAAAATTCCTCCTTTAATACGGGGCCTTTGTCATTAGCTTAAAGGAATTTCCCGGTTCTGTCAAGGCTGTGGGGTGGATTTTGGAGCGTAGTTTATCGTACGCCTCCTCGCCCCCCTCGTTTACGAGGGGGGTGGCCGAGCGTCAGCGAAGGTCGGGGGGAGTATGTGTGTATTTACTGCGGAATACTCCCCCAGTCACCGCCTAACGGCGGCGACACATAGTTTTTTGACCGCTTGCCGCAGGCAAGCGATCATCCGAATCGCTTCGCTACCCTCATAAATGCGGGGGCCGAGGGCGGCCGCGCCGCCAACCCAACTCCAAACATCCCCAACACGCGAAATCCGGCGGACTTTGTCCGCCGGATGGGTCAATCTTTTTTGCCGTCAAAGGTCTTTCCGAAATCGTCTCCCAGCACCGCGTTGTAGGTCATGTGGGCCATCAGCTGCTCCACCAGCTTCGGGTACAATGCCACAGCCTGCTCATACAGCGCCAGCATCGGCTCATCCAGGGCCGCGCAGGCCCGGTTGGGCCGGGTGGGCATCAGCATCCCCCGGACGGCGGGATTGGTCAGGGATAGGCCCTTCTTCAGGGCGCCGCGCTTCGCCCCCTCGGGGACGGCGGTATTTTTGGTGAACCAGGTCATGGACTTCAGGGACCGGAGCACATTGTCCGGTGTGGCGGGGGGATAGAATTCCGAAACCGTCACGCATTCGCCCCGGGTCAGCTTCATATGGCGGCTGTTGTCGAAGGTATGGGGCTGCTCCTTGCCGTCCAGGGTCAGCAGATACCGGTCGAATTCCGTTTCCAGCTCCGTGTGGGAGATCATGCCGCCGGCGGTCTGCTCCAGCACGAAGGGATGGCACACTGAATCCAGGCAGTAATGGGCCAGGACGCCGTAGAGGTAGGCGATCCCCGCCTCGGTGGGCTCCAGCCGCAGCCGCTTGCAGACCCGGGTGAAATACTCCCGGCCGGTCTGATGGTGGTATTTCAGGCCAAGGGCGACCACCGTATCCTTGGCGAGGAAATTGTGATAGAAAAACAAGTCCGGGCCGTGAAGACCCACGTCATAGAGCCGGCGGAACCGCTGGATGGGCCGCCGGACATCCGCCGGCAGCGTGGCCAGCACCTGGGTGCCGAACCGGTAATGGGCATAATGAGAAGGCATAAACGCACCTCCGGGATAGAGTCACCTCATTTTACACGATAATGCCGCCGCTGGCTAGTCTTTTTTGCGAATTCGGGAAAAAGTTTACATAAGATCCGGTCATTCAGAAAAAATTAAAAAATAGGGGGCAGACAAGCGGCGCCCTTTGTGATATACTATTAAAACCTATATGCTGATTTCATATGGATTTTTGAACAACAGAGAAGGAGGCGTTTTCCTTTGAAATACTGGCGCGGCTATCTGACTGCCGCTATTTTCGCCGCCATCAGCTGGGTGCTGATGCAGTTCGGCTCCAAATTCACCACCATCGTGGACATGGTCTACCCCTATGTGATCCGGACCCTGCAGGATATGCTGGCGGAGTGGACCGGGAGCGTGGACTTTGTGCTTTGGCAGATGATCGCGATGGTGCTGCTGGTGATCCTGGTGGCGTCCATCGTGCTGATGATCGTCCTGAAATGGAACCCCATCCAGTGGTTCGGCTGGGTCCTGACCGCCTGCAGCGTGATCTTCATGCTCCATACCCTGGTCTACGGCCTGAACTACTACGCCGGCCCCATCACCGAGGACATCCGGCTGGAGGAGCGGGAGTACAGCGTGGAGGACCTGACCCAGGCCGCCACCTACTACCGGGACAAGGCCAATGACCTGGCCGGGCAGGTGCACCGGGACAGCAGCGGCAATGTGGAATTCTCCGATTTTGAGGTCCTGGCCGAGCAGGCCGCCGACGGCTTCGAGAGCCTGGTGTACGATCACTCCTATCCCGTCTTCGCCGGCTCCAATCTACCGGTGAAGGAGCTGGGCTGGGCGGACCTCTATTCCTCCATGGGCATCGACGGCGTCACCATGGGCCTCACCGGCGAGGCCGCCGTCAACCCCCAGATCCCCGATGTGGCCCTGCCCTTTACCATGTGCCACGAAATGGCCCACCGCAAGTGCATCGCCATCGAGCGGGACGCCAATTTCTCCGCCTTCCTGGCCTGCCAGGCCAATGACAGCGTGGAATTCCAGTATTCCGCCTATTTCATGGCCTACCGCTACTGCTACAACGCCCTGGCCGGGGCCAATACCACCGAAGCCGCCGGCGCGGCGGCCCGGGTGGCCAACGGCGTCAGCGCCCAGCTCAGCGCGGACCTGAAGCACTACAGCGAATTCTACAGCAGCAAGCGCAGCGGCGCCGCCACCAGCGTGGCCAACACCGCCAACGACGTCTATCTGAAGGCCAGCGGCAACGAAAGCGGCATCGCCTCCTATGGCGAGGTCTGCGACCTGCTGGTCTGGTGGCACTATCAGGAGGTCTTCCTGCCCGCGGTCACCGTGGAGGAATCCCACTTCGATCCCATGGACGAGAGCCAGGTGGATCTGAGCGGCAACGTCAACGCGAAGGAGACGGAGCCCGTGGAGGAGGGTGTCGGCTGATGGACCGGATGCTGGAAACTCTGAACGCGGGGCTCCCCCAGCTGGGACTGGAGCTGCCCGCCGAAACCTGTGAAAAGCTCTGCGCCTTCGGCGCGGCGGTGGTGAAGCAGAACGAGGTCATGAACCTGACGGCCATCACCGAGCCCGCCCAGGTGGCAAAGCTCCATCTGCTGGACAGCCTGACGGTCCTCTGCTGCGCCGACCTGGCGGGCAAGACCCTCATCGATGTGGGCTGCGGCGCCGGATTTCCCGGCGTGCCCACGGCCATCGCCTGTCCCGAAGCGAAAGTGACCCTGCTGGACTCCCTTGCCAAGCGGGTCAGCTGGCTGGAAACCATCCTGCCGGAGCTGGGGGTGGAGAACACCACCTGCGTCACCGCCCGGGCCGAGGAAGCGGTGGCATCCCGGCGGGAGCGGTATGATTACGCCACCTCCCGTGCTGTGGCCCGGCTGAATATCCTGCTGGAGCTGACGGCCCCCTATGTCCGGGTGGGCGGCAAGGTCCTGGCCATGAAGGGCGCGGCCGCCCGGGAAGAGCTGGCCGAAGCGAAGAACGCCATCAAAAAGCTGGGCTTACAGCTGGAGGAAGTGAAGGACTTCCCGGTGGACGGCACGAACCATTCCGTGATCATCCTCCGCAAGATCCACCCCACGCCCCCCCAGTACCCCCGGCGGTACGCGAAGATCAAGCAGTCCCCCCTGTAAGAAGCAGCCAAGGCGCGATGCGAAAGCATCGCGCCTTTGTGATTGGGGAGGAAGATGTGGATCACAGTTTGGCATGTCGATGGTTGCGATGGTGCGGGAGCACCCAAGGCTTCCCCCGGGGGCGGTGCGTCGCGCAGCGAATCTAATCATTGTGATTGCCAGTGGCAATCACACCACTACTAATAGCTGTCGCCGCCGCAAGACGGTGACTGATGAGGAATGCGGGCAGAAACCATCCGTTTTCGCATCTGTATCAGGCATATTCCAGACTTTCGACACGGAACAGGCCTTCGCTCTGTCCAAAACCAGAACATGATCGCCCGCATTCCTCATCCGACCCAGCTTACGCTGGGCCACCTTCCCCCCGGGGGAAGGCATGGCGGCTGCGCCGCCAGATTGAATGCCAAACCACAATTTGAACACAACCTTAATTTTTAATGAATTGGACCGGCGAGGGTAGAATTCTACAACACTTTATGCTATAATGTGTTTAAGTATACCATATGGAGAGAGAAGCTTATGCTGGAATTATTGGCACCCGCCGGATCTATGGAAGCCCTCCGCGCCGCCGTGCAGAACGGCGCCAACGCGGTATATCTGGGCTGCGGCATGTTTAACGCCCGCCAGAGCGCGAAGAATTTTACACCCCAGACCCTGGTGGAGGCAGTGAAATACTGCCACGTCCGGGGCGTGGCGGTGCATCTGACCCTGAATACCCTGGTCTCCGACCGGGAGATGAAGGAGCTGACGGAGCTGATCCGTGTCGCCGCCGAGGCCGACGTGGACGCCTTCATCGTCCAGGACCTGGGTGTCATTCAGCTGTGCCGCCAGGTGGCGCCCAAGGTACCCATCCATGGCTCCACCCAGATGACGGTCCATTCCCTGCCCGGCGTGCTGTTCTGCGCGGCCCTGGGTATGAGCCGGGTGGTCCTGAGCCGGGAACTGAGCCGGGAGGAGATCCGGGATATCTGCGCCAATTCCCCCATCGAGATCGAGGTCTTCGGCCACGGCGCATTGTGCATGTGCTACTCCGGCCAGTGCTACCTGTCCGCTGCCATCGGTGGCCGGTCCGGCAACCGGGGCCACTGCGCCCAGCCCTGCCGCCAGAGCTACGGCTACGGCCGCTGGGAGAACAAATACCCCCTGAGCCTGAAGGACAACTGCCTGGTGGACTATGTCAAAGAGCTGGAGGAGATGGGCGTCGCTTCCCTGAAGCTGGAGGGCCGCATGAAGCGGGCGGAATATGTGGCCACCGTCACCGCCGTCTACCGCCGGGCCATCGACTCCGGCGTCGTCACCGACTCCATGATGGACGCCCTCCACATGGCCTTCAACCGGGAAGGCTTTACCGACGACTATTACCAGGGCCGGCCCGGACCCCAGATGTTCGGCGTCCGCAAGGACGAGCGGGAGAATCCCAAGTGGCTCCAGGCCGCCCGGCAGTCCTACGAAAACGCGGAAAATCCCCTGGTGGATATCAAATTCCGGGCAGTTGTCGCCGCCGGCGGCAGCTCCCTGACCGTCACCGACCCCGACGGACGCAGCTGCGAGGTCGCGGGCCCCGTGCCGGAGCAGGCCATCAACGTGGCACTGGAGCCGGCGGCCCTGGCCCAGCGGCTCAGCAAGACCGGCGGCACCCCCTACCGCTGCGTGGAGGTCCGCACCCAGGTGGAGCCGGGCCTGACCATGTCCGCCGCCGCCATCAACGCCATGCGCCGGGACGCTCTGAACCGGCTCAGCGCCCTCCGGGCCCGGCGGGAGAAGCCCTCCCTGGGCAAGCCCGCCCGGATCCCCGACCACACCGGCCACGCCGGAATGCCGGGCCTTTCCGTCCAGGTCTCCTCTCTGGATCAGATCACCCCCAAGCTGGTGAAGACGGAAACGGTGATGCTCTACGTCCCCGTCCATGTGCTGCTGCAGGACTCCCAGCTGTGCATCGACCTGCTGCGCCGGGGCCGGATCGCCGCGGTGCTCCCCCGGATCGTCCATGACGACGAGCTGCCCAAGCTGAAAAAGCGGCTGCAGAAGCTCCAGGAGCTGGGGCTGAAGGAGGTCCTGGTGGGCAATGTGGGCCTGCTGATGGTGGCCCGGGAGCTGGGGCTGAAGATCCGGGGCGACTTCGGCCTGAATGTCTACAATTCCGCCGCGGTGCAGTTTCTCAGCAAGCTGAATCTGGCGTCCGTGACGCTGAGCTTTGAGATGACCATGCCCCAGATCCGGGACCTGAGCAAGCTGGTCCCCTGCGAGATCCTGATCTACGGCCGGATGCCCCTGATGGTCATGGAGAACTGCCTGATGCGAAACCGCACCGGCGAATGCTCCTGCTCCTCCGGCCCCGCCATGAAGCTCACCGACAAGACCGGCGCGGAATTCCCTGTCATCAAGGACGGCGATTCCTGCCGCAGCGTGCTGCTCAACGGCAAGAAGCTCAGCTGGCTGGACCGTCAGGAGGACCTGACGAAGATCGGCGTCTGGGCCACCCGGCTGTATTTCACCACCGAAAGCGGCAAGGAAGTGGACCGGGTACTCTCCGAATATGTACATCCCAGCGCCTTCGACCCCGGCGCCTGCACCAGAGGACTGTACTTAAGAGGTGTTGAGTAAATGCAAAATGCAGAATGCAGAATGCAAAATGAGGATGCTGTACGGGAGAACGCGGCAGTCGACAAAAGTTTTGAGTTCGCTGTCAGGATCGTGAATCTGTATAAGTATCTGACTCACGAGCATAAAGAGTATATCCTCTCCAAGCAACTCCTCCGCTCCGGTACCAGTATTGGCGCCAATGTCGCAGAAGCCCAGTGGGGGCAGAGTAAGGCTGACTTCACAGCTAAAATGAATATTGCTCTGAAAGAAGCAAGCGAAACACATTATTGGCTAAAGCTGTTGTATAGAACAGATTATCTGAGCAGACGGCAATATGAGAGCCTCCGTGCAGACGTACAGGAACTTCTGGGAATCCTTATGTCAATCTGCAAAACCGCAAGCACTTCAAAATAATTTTGCCTTTTGCATTCAGCATTTTGCATTTCACGCACATGAAAGGAAAACGTATGCAGTTAATCTTAGCCTCCGCCTCGCCGCGGCGGCGGGAGCTGATGGGCTTGTTCCGTCAGCCCTTCCTGGTCCGGGCGGCGGATATCGATGAAACCATGGACCCGGCGGCGGACCCCTGGGCCGAAGTGGGCCGGGTCAGCCGGGCCAAGGCCATGGCCACCCCCCGGGAGGCGGATGACGTGGTCGTCGCTGCCGATACCATCGTGGTCTGCCAGGGCCGGGTGCTGGGCAAGCCCCACTCAGAGGAGGAAGCGGCGGCGATGCTGCGGCTGCTCTCCGGCCGGGACCACCAGGTGATGACCGGCATGACCGTCCTCCGGGGCGATGCCGCCGAGACAATTACCGAGGTCACCGACGTCCACTTCCGGGACCTGTCGGACCGGGAGATCCGGGCCTATGTGGCCACCGGGGAGCCCATGGACAAGGCCGGCGCCTACGGCATCCAGGGCGGCGGCGCCCTGTTCTGCACCCATATGGTGGGGGACTATTATAACGTGATGGGACTGCCGGTCTGCCGTCTGGGGCAGATGCTGCGAAAGACAGCCCCGGAATGGATGGGAGAAAATCTATGAGACATTTATTTACCACCAAGATCAGGGTGCTGATCATCGTGGCGGTGCTGCTGGCGGCGGGTCTGGCCGTCCTGAGCAACGCCACCGGACTGAGCATCCCCAGTATGCTGGTCCAGGGTGCGCTGGCCCCCTTCAAGGCCGGCGCCAACGCCCTGACCAAGCAGGCGGAGCAGTTCTACGGCTATATGTTCCGCTATGAGACCCTGGCCGCGGAAAACGAGGCCCTGAAGGCCCAGATCGCCGAGATGGAGGACACCGCCCGCCAGGCCGACGCCACCGCCCGTGAAAACATCCGCCTGCGGGAGCAGATGGACCTGCTGTCCTACAACGATGATTACGTCACCGTGGACGCCTATATCATCTCCTGGAGCTCCAACGACTGGACCAATACCTTCACCATCAACCGGGGGGAAAACGCGGGCATCAAAGAAAACATGTGCGTCATCACCTCCAACGGTGAGGTGGTGGGCCTGGTCACCGAATCCGGCGCCAACTACGCCGTGGTCAAGACGGTGCTGGACTCCACCCTGGAGATCTCCGCCACCATCGCCTCCTCCGGCTACAACGGCATGGTCAGCGGCGGCTACGAAAACGGCCGCAAGGACCTGCTGCGGATGGACTATCTGGATTCCTCCGCCATCATCCGGAACAAGGACCAGGTGGTCACCTCCGGCTCCACCATCTACCCCAAGGGCCTGATCCTGGGCTATGTGGTGGACGCAGGCTTCGGCGATACCGGCGTGGCCAAGTACGCCGTGCTGGAGCCTGCCGCGGAGATCGGCTCTCTGGAGCAGGTGTTCATCATCACCCAGTTCGGCGATACCGGCGCGGCGGCGGAGACCGTCCCGGCGGACCAGACGACCCAGACGGACGGAGTTGGTTAAGCCATGGCAACACGAAACAGCCGCGGAAAGCGGACCTACCGAAGCCGGCAGACCTACCCCAGACGCAGGAACAAATACGAATTCAAGCCGGACCCCAAGGGGACCAATCTGCTGAAGGCCATCCACCTGACCCGCCAGCAGCGCCTGCAGTACCTGAAATGGACGCTGTACGCCCTGCTGTGCCTGTTTTTGCTGGTGGTGCAGGATGTGATCATGAGCCAGATCCATTTTTCCGGCGCCACCACCGACCTGGCGGTCTGCGGCATCCTGCTCATCGGCATCCTGGCCGGTGCCGAGGACGGCGGCCTGTTTGCCCTGATCGCCTCCATCATCTACTGGTTCTCCGGCTCCGCGCCGGGACCCTATGTGATCGCTGTGATCACACTGCTGACCATCGGAGCCTCCCTGTTCCGCCAGAGCTTCTGGCACCGGGGCTTCGGCTCCATCATGCTCTGCGCCGGCCTGGCCATGCTGCTCTATGAGCTGGCCATTTTCCTCATCGGCATCTTCACGGGCCGCACCCTGTGGGCGAGGATCGGTGTCTTCACCCTGACGGGCGTCATGTCCGTGCTGGTGATGCTGGCGCTGTACCCCCTGGCCAAGGCCATCGGTAAAATCGGAGGAGAAACATGGAAAGAATAAGCCGATTTCGCGCGATCGTGCTGCTGGTGATCATTGGTCTGATCCTGGGCTTTTTCAGCCTGCGGCTGTTCCAGCTGCAGATCATTGAGACCGACGGCAACACCGACAACACCACCACCTACACCACCCTGACCCGTGTCAAGGCGGCCCGGGGCGATATCCTGGACCGCAACGGCAACATCCTGGTGGGCAACCGGGCCAGCTATGACCTGGTATTCAACCACTACGTCATCACATCCAACTCCAACACCAACGAAGCGCTGTACAAGCTGGTGAAAAAGTGCCAGGAGCTGGGGGTCGAATACAACGACCATTTCCCCATCACCGCCACCCGGCCCTTCGAGTACACCCTGGACGACTATACCACCGCCTGGCGGGGCTATTTCCAGAGCTACCTGTCGGACCGGAGCATCGACTCGGACATCACCGCCCCGCTGCTGCTGAACAAGCTCCGGGAGCGCTACAAGATCCCCGACAACTGGACCGACGAGGAGGCCCGGGCCGTCATCGGCCTGCGGTATGAATTCGACCTGCGTGGCGTGGCGAACCTGAGCAACTACGTCTTCATCGAGGACGTCTCCGACGAGCACCTCTCCGCCATCAAGGAGCTGAATACCCCCGGCCTGATGGTGGAATCCTCCACCGTCCGGGAATACCATACCAGCTACGCCGCCCACATCCTGGGCACCATGGGCGCCATGAACTCCGACCAGTGGACGGAATACAAGGCCAAGGGCTACGCCATGGACGCCGTCATCGGCCAGTCCGGCTTTGAGGCCGCCTTCGAGGAATACCTCCACGGCACCGACGGCACCCGTGTCGACGTGGTCGACAAGAACGGCACCATCATCTCCCAGTACTACGCCAACGAGTATGACGAGGACGGCAACGTCATCGGCACCAAATCTCCCCAGGCGGGCAACAACGTGGAGACCACCATCGACCTGAACATCCAGATCATCGCCGAGGACGCTCTGGCGGACGTCATCGCCTACCTGCAGGACCCGGAGCAGAACAAGGAAGAAGCGGGCCGTGACGTGGAGGGCGCCGCCGTCGTGGTCATGGAGGTCAAGACCGGCGACGTGCTGGCCTGCGCCTCTTATCCCACCTACAACCCCATCACCTATAACCAGGATTACAACGACATCCTCCAGCAGGACTTTAACCCCCTGTTCAACCGGGCCTTCCACGCGGCCTATCCCCCCGGATCGGCCTTTAAGCCCTGCACCCTCATCGCCGCCATGAACACCGGCAAGTACACCGCCGGCGAGCTGATCAAGGACGAAGGCGTCTTCACCGAGTACGACGGCTTCAGCCCCAAGTGTCTGGTCTACTCCAACTACGGCATCACCCACGGCGAGATCGACGCCCAGAAGGCCCTGGAGGTCTCCTGCAACTACTTCTTCTACGAGCTGGCGGACCGTCTGCCCAGCGACGACACCCTGGATGAGACCGCCAAGGCCCTGGGTCTGGGCGAGCCCACCGGCATCGAGCTGGACGAGACCATAGGCTACCGCTCCAATCTGGAAACCAAGAAGCTCCTCTACGGCGACGGCATCAACTCCGGCTACTACATCGGCAACCGGATCCTGGCCGCCATCGGACAGGACGAAAACCGCTTCAGCCCCATGCAGCTGGCGGTCTACGCCAGCACCCTGGCCAACAAGGGCATCCGCATGAAGGCCACCTTCCTGAACCGCGTGGTCTCCGCCGACTACCGAAGCCTGGTCTATGAAAACCAGCCGGTACCCGTCAGCACCCTGGAGATCAGCGAAGAGACCTACCGGACCTATGTCGAAGGCATGAAGGCCGTCGTCAGCGGCGGCCAGGGTACCGCCCGAAACACCATGGCGGGCCTGGATGTGGAGGTCGCCGCCAAGACCGGTACCGCCCAGACCGGTATGCTGGGCTCCGACCACGGCTCCTTCATCTGCTTCGCCCCCGCGGACGATCCCGAGATCGCCATCGTGGTCTACGGCGAGAAGGCCGCCCACGGCGCCACCCTGGGCCGCGTGGCCAAGGCCGTCATCGAAGCCTACTTCGCCAACGACGATGTGGTGGGCGATGTGGTCTATGTGGAGAACACCATGGGCTAAACGCCTCCCGAAGCGCCGTCCCCCCCGACGGCGCTTCATCATGTCAAAGGATTTTAAAAATGTAGTTTGTCGCTCTGCCTACGGCATCGCAATGCAAAATTCAAAATGCAAAATGCAAAATAATGGTGTGCGCAAAGCGCACAATTGAAATGATTTCCGCAGGAAATACCTCAATTTTGCATTTTGCATTCAGCATTCTGCATTTCGTGCAACAGCACGATAAGCTACAATTTCCAACCGCTTTAAGGAGATCCCAATGAATAAGAAAATCCTCTTCGCCCTGTGGGGCGGTCTTTTCGCCCTGTGCGCGGGTCTGGGCTTCATCCCGGAGCCCACCGGCTTCCTGAAATTCCTGCTGGCCGCCCTTTCCGTCGGCTTCTTCGTCCCCGGCTTCCTGCTGCTGCGGGAATGCGGCAAAACCGGCGACCGGCACACCCTTCAGCTGGTCCGGAACCTGTCCGCCTTGTCCCTGGCCGTCACGCTGGCGCTGCTGATCGCCAATTTTCTGTCCGTCCTGGGCAGCGAGACCCTGGGCAGCATCCTCTACTATATGCTGGTCATCGTCTCGTCCCCCATGGTTTGCGGCCAGTATTGGGTGCTGAGCCTGTTTTTATGGGCCTGCCTGATGATCGCCAGCGGGAAGGCGCTGAAAAAGAAATAAAATTTGACCCGGCGGTCCATAAGGACCGCCGGGTTCTTCGTCTTCAGGTGTTCAAATTGTAGTTTATCGCTCCGTTGAATAGTGGTTGCGGCGTCTAAAAAATACGCTGTCATTGCGAACCAGTCCGCATTGAATTGTGGTATGGCTGCCACCGGCAGCCATAATATTGTAGATTCGCTGCGCGGAGCACCACTAGCGTGGCAATCCCCTATGGCGGCGCAATGCAGTTGGATGCTGAACATGCTGGTATTTCCGGACGTAATTTGCCGTTTTAATCTCTTTGAAGTCCCGGAAGAACCGGGGGATTGCCACGCCAGTGTGAGCACTGGCTCGCAATGACGTGCTTCTTTTTAACTGCACGCTAAACTACAATTTTACATTTTGCATTCAGCATTCAGCATTTCCCGCCACGGCGGGCGAAAATCCAATTTCCCTCTCAATTAAAGGCCTCGGGGTCGAAGGTGATGACCGTGTAATAGGTCCCCTCGCCCAGGTCGTTCAGGGCCCCTTCCAGGGCCGCCTTGATGGTCTCCTCCTGGCCCAGCAGGTCCGCGGGCAGCGCCACGTCGAAGATCAGATTCGTGTGCCCCGTGCCCGGGACCATG
This sequence comes from Oscillospiraceae bacterium, assembly GCA_017473225.1. Classification (GTDB taxonomy): domain Bacteria; phylum Bacillota; class Clostridia; order Oscillospirales; family Oscillospiraceae; genus Faecousia. The sequence continues at coordinate 47,019 of JAFUMG010000009.1, forward strand.
CGGAAATCATGGATGCTCAGCCGGCTGTCCTTCACATGGAGGATGGCCAGCACCAGCTGGCGCATCCGGTCCAGCCGGGGGTCGTTGGTCACCACCGGGTCATAGTGGATCACCAGATGGATGCCGTGGCTTTCCAGGCATTCCCGCTCCATATCGTCGATGAGCTCGTGGCACTGGAGCGGATCCTCCTTCTGGTCCATCTCCACATGGATGCTGGCAAACCGCTGGCCGGGGCCGTAGTCATGGACCATCAGGTCGTGATAGCCCAGGACCTTGGGGCAGTCTTCGATATAGTCCACGATCCGCTGCCGCAGAGCCGGGTCCGCCGCTTCGCCCAGCAGGGGGGAGATGGTCTCCCGGGCCAGATTCCAGCCGCTGTACAGGATGAACACCGCCACCGCCAGACCCATCCAGCCGTCCACCCGCCATTGGGTGAAATACTCCACGAGGGCCGCCAGCAGCACCGCGGCGGTGGCGACGCAGTCGTTGCGGCTGTCGGCGGCGGTGGCCGCCAGGGCAGAGGAGCCGATGAGCTTTCCCAGCCTGCGGTTGAACAGACACATCCACAGCTTCACGGCGATGGACACCCCCAGGATCACCGCCGTCAGGGCGGTGTATTCCACCGGCGCGGGCTTGAGGATCTTGCTGATGGAGGACTTCGCCAGCTCAAAGCCGATGAACAGGATCAGCGCCGCCACCGCCAGGCCCGACAGATATTCCGACCGGGCGTGGCCGTAGGGATGGTGGGCATCGGCGGGCTTCTCCGCCATCTTGAAGCCCCACAGCGTAACGATGGAGCTGGCCGCGTCGGACAAATTGTTCAGTGCGTCGGCGGTGATGGACATGGACCCGGACAGGGCGCCGGCGGTCAGCTTGCCCACCGACAGCAGCAGGTTGCAGACGATGCCCGTCAGGCCCGAGAGCTTTCCCACCGCCGCCCGGGTCTTGGGATCGTCAAACTGGTCACCGCGGACGAAGCGCCGCAGCAGAAAATTGGTCATAGGATCTTCCTCCAAAAAAGCTTTGCTGAGCCGCCTGCCCCCGAAATCAGTCAAAAATACGATTCTACCCCCGGTAGAATCCGGGATTCTACTCACAAGAGGGCCCCCGAGCGGGGGATTCTCGCCGAAAAGGGGTGACTTTTCCCGGAAAGTACGGTATGATATTATGGCAGGCGCGGCAATTCCTTACATTATATGCCGGAACTGCCCCGCTGTCCAGTACTTTTTAGGAGCGTGTCCGATTATGGCAACTTACAAAATTATTACCGACTCCAGCGCCGACTTTACCAATGAGCAGTATCAGGCTCTGGACGTTGTATATGCTCCCCTGTCCGTTCTGTTCAAGGGCGAGCTGCACGAGAATTTTTCCGATGAAGCGGATGTGAAGATGCTCTACGACGGCCTGCGGGCCGGCGAGATGCCTACCACCTCTGCCGTCAACCCCGAGGGCTGGGCCAGGGTCATGCGCCCCATCCTGGACGAGGGCAAGGACGTTCTGGTCCTGGCCTTCTCCTCCGGCCTGAGCACCACCTACCAGTCCGCCGTCATCGCTGCCCAGGAGCTGCGCAGCGAGTACCCCCAGCGGAAGATCAATGTGGTGGACACCCTCTGCGCCGCCCTGGGCCAGGGCCTGCTGGTATGGTATGCCTGCCAGAAGCGGGATGCCGGCATGGATCTGGAAGCGCTGACCGAATGGGTGGAAGCCAACAAGCTCCACCTGTGCCACTGGGTCACCGTGGATGACCTGTACCATCTGAAGCGCGGCGGCCGTGTCAGCGCCACCACTGCTCTGGTTGGCACCATGCTGAACATCAAGCCCATCATCTACGTCAATGACGAGGGCAAGCTGGTAAACACTGCCAAGGTCCGGGGCAGAAAGGCCGCCATGGACCTGCTGCTGAAGAAATTTGACGAGCACGCCACCGACAAGGAGACGGTCTTCATCGCCCACGGCGACTGCCTGGAGGACGCAAAAGCTCTGGAATCCGCGCTGAAAGCCCGGGGCGTCAAGAATATCAGGATCGGCTATGTCGGCGGCGTCATCGGCGCCCACACCGGCCCCGGCGTTCTGGTCATCTTCTTCATGGGCGACCACCGCTGAGAATCTGTCCATAATGATGAGCGCTGCCCCTAGGGGCAGCGCTCAGTTTTTATGATGATAGTGTCGTTGCAGGGAAACGCCCAAGCCTCCTCGTCAGAGGGGGCCTTGGGTGCGGCACAAACGGAAGGTCTAACTGCACTTCAGGTTATCGGCTTTCATAAGCATGATTGCCGTCAAAAACCTTGGCCCCCTCTCTGAGGGGGCTGGCACGGCGTTAGCCGTGACTGGGGGAGTGTCCTACCGTAAGGACGACACTCCCTCCGAGCCGCCTTCGGCGGCCCACCTCCCTCATAGAGGGAGGCAAGGTGTTTGTGCTTACATAAGCCGATAACCATAACTACACTTATTCTTTATCCTCGATGGGGATAAAGTCCAGGGTGATCTCCTTCAGATCCGTCTTCAGCTTTCTGAATTGGACGCCGGCGGAGGTGAGCATCCGCTTGGAGGCCAGGGTGGACATGGAATCGGCGTACTTGTCGCTGAGGTACAGCACTTCCTTCACGCCGCTCTGGATGATGGCCTTGGCGCACTCGTTGCAGGGGAACAGGGCCACATAGACCCGGCTGCCCCGAAGGTCACGGCCGTTGGCGTTCAGGATTGCGTTCAGCTCCGCATGGACCACATAGGGATACTTGGTCTCCGCGCCCTCCCGGTCCCAGGGGTACTCGTCGTCGGAGCAGCCCTTGGGCATACCGTTGTAGCCGGTGGAGATGATGATATTGTCCTCCGAGACGATGCAGGCGCCCACCTGAGTATTGGGGTCCTTGCTCCGCCGGGCCGCCAGGATGGCGATGCCCATGAAATACTCGTCCCAGCTGATATAATCCTGCCGCTTCATAATTTGCCCTCCATTCGGTTTTTATTTAGTATACCAAAGGGAACAGGGCTGTGTCAATGGGGTTCAAATTGTAGTTTATCTGTCAGTAGTCTGCCGCACCCAAAGGCCCCCTTGTGTAAAGGGGGCTGGCTCGGCGATAGCCGAGACTGGGGGATTGTGCAGCAGAAGGCTGGAATAACCACCAGCATTTCGGCGAATTCGTACTGCAGTGCAGCAATCCCTCAGTCAAAAATCGGAGATTTTTGACAGCTCCCTTTACACAAGGGAGCCTTAGGGCGCTCCCGCGCCACTGCGCCCGCTTCTCGCTACAGAGCGCAACCGCCGTAGGCGGCTCTTAGCGCGGAGTAGTGCGATAAACTACAATTTGAAAACCCGGGCACTTTTGGTGCCCGGGGTTGTATCAATCAAACAGGTCCTTGATGGACTCAAAGAACTTCTTCCGCTTGGGGGACTCCTCCAGGGTGCCGTCCAGCTGGCGCAGGAGCTCCTTCTGCTCCTTGGTCAGGCGGGTGGGGGTCTCCACCACCACGGTGAAGCGCTGGTTGCCACGGCGGCGGGGATTGTTCACCTCGGGGATGCCCTTGCCGCTGAGAGTGAAGGTGGTGCCGGTCTGGGTGCCCTCGGGAATGGTGTAGGGCACCTTGCCGTCCAGAGTCGGGACCTGGATCTCCGCGCCCAGGGCCGCCTGGGTGAAGGTGATGGGCACCTCGCACAGGACGTCCAGATACTGGCGGGAGAAGATGGCATGGCGCTTGATGTAGATCTCCACCAGCAGGTCGCCGTTGGGACCGCCGTTGGAGCCGACACAGCCCTCGCTGCGGACCCGGACGCTCTGGCCCTCGTCCACACCGGCAGGCACCTTGACCTTGATCTTCTGGGTCCTTCTGACCTTGCCCTTGCCCTTACAGGTGTTGCAGGGGGTCTTGATGACCTTGCCCTTGCCGCCGCACTTGGGGCAGGCGGCGGTGGACTGCATCTGCATACCCATGAAATTCTGGGTGGTCCGGACCTGGCCGGAGCCGCGGCAGGTGGAGCAGGTCTCGATGACGCCGTCGGCGGAGCCGGTGCCGTTACAGACGGCGCAGTTCTCGATCCGCTGGGCGGAGACCTCCTTCTCGCAGCCGAAGGCCGCCTCCTCGAAGGTCAGCTCCAGCCGGCTCATGACGTTCTCGCCGCGCCGGGGAGCGTTGGCAGTGCCGCGGGAACCGCCGCCTGCGCCGCCGCCGAAAAATTCACTGAAGATATCGCCGAAGTCGCCGAAGCCGGAGAATCCGCCGCCGAAACCGCCGCCGAAGCCACCGCCGCCGGGGTTGAAATTGGGGTCCACACCGGCGAAGCCGAACTGGTCATAACGGGAGCGCTTGTCGTCGTCGGACAGGACCTCGTAGGCCTCGCCTACCTCCTTGAACTTCTCCTCGGCTTCCTTGTCGCCGGGGTTCCGGTCAGGATGGTACTTCATGGCGGCCTTTCGGTAGGCCCGCTTTATCTCGTCAGCGCTGGCGCCCTTCTCGACCCCCAGCACCTCATAATAATCACGTTTGTTTTCTGCCATATTGTTCACCTCAAAAGTGATGAATAACGAATAATGAATGATGAAAAATGAATAATTGTGGTATCCGCTCCGCGGATGATTTTAATTTGTGCCGAAGGCACACCTTCATTATTCATTCTTCAATATTCATTCTTCATTTTTCATTCGCCCCGACAGGGGCACGATACGCCAATAAGGGGCGGCGTTTTGCCGCCCCTTGGGCTTTATTTCAATCAGTCGACAGTCTCGTAGTCAGCATCCACGACGCCGTCGTCATTGCCGCAGTTGCCGCCGCAGTTGGGGTCGCAGCCGGCGCCGCCCTGGGGGTTCGCCTGCTGGTACAGCTTCTCGGAGACAGCGTAGAAGGCCTTCTGGACTTCCTCGGTGGCGGCCTTGATGGCCTCGATGTCATTGCCCTTGTTGACTTCCTTCAGGTGGTCCACAGCGGACTGGATGGAAGCCTTCTCATCGGCGGAGATCTTGTCGCCCAGCTCGTTCAGGGTCTTCTCAGTCTGGTAGACCATCTGATCGGCGGTATTGTGGGTGTCCACCTCGTCCTTGCGGGCCTTATCCTCGGCAGCGTACTGCTCAGCCTCACGGACAGCCTTGTCGATGTCGTCCTTGGAGAGGTTGGTGGAAGCGGTGATGACGATCTTCTGCTCCTTGCCGGTGCCCAGGTCCTTGGCGGAGACGTTCACGATGCCGTTGGCGTCGATGTCGAAGGTGACCTCGATCTGAGGCACGCCGCGGCGGGCGGGAGCAATACCATCCAGATGGAAGCGGCCCAGAGACTTGTTGCCGGCAACCATCTCGCGCTCGCCCTGCA
>JAFUMG010000010.1 GCA_017473225.1 Oscillospiraceae bacterium
GTGTAAAGGGAGCTGTCAAAAATCTCCGATTTTTGACTGAGGGATTGTTGCACTGCAGTACGAATTCGCCGCAATGTTGGTGGTTATTCCAGACTTCTGCTGCACAATCCCCCAGTCTCGGCTATCGCCGAGCCAGCCCCCATTACACAAGGGGGCCTTTGGGTGCGGCAGACAACTGACAGATAAACTACAATTTGAAAACCAAACCCATTCAGCCCCCTCGGGGGAGGGGGCTGGGCGGTGATCTTAGTTTGCGGGCACGACGCCGGCAGCGACCAGGATGTCGTTGGCATCGGCGGACAGAGCGTAGTCGAAGAATGCCTGGGCAGCTTCGCTCAGCTCAGCGCCTTCCTTGGTGACCAGGACGAAGGGACGCTGGATCAGGTAGGTGCCGTCCTTGACGGTGTCCTCGCTGGGAGTGACGCCGGCGACGCTGATGGCCTTGACGGTGTCCTTGACGGAAGCCAGGGAAGCGTAGCCGATGGCGGCGGGGTTGGAGGCGACAGCGGTGATGACGTCACCGGTGGAGGTCAGCTCCTGACGGTACTGGCAAAGGTCCACGACCTCAACGATCTCTTCGAAGCCGCCGCGGGTGCCGGAGCCGGCCTCACGGCCGATCAGGACGATCTCAGCGTCATCGCCGCCGACTTCGGACCAGTTGGTGATCTCACCGGTGTAGATCTTGGCGATGGTCTCCAGATCCAGATCGGCGACAGGGTTCTCGGGGTTGACGATGACAGCGATGCCGTCGTAAGCCAGGACGGTGCCGACCAGGCCCTCAGCCTCTTCCTCAGCCTTCAGGGCGCGGGAGGACAGGCCGATGTCGCAGGTGCCGGCGATGACAGCCTTGATGCCGGTGCCGGAGCCGGTGGGGTTGTAGGTAAAGTTAACAGCGGGGTTGGCGTTCATGAAGGACTCGCCCAGAGAGCCGATGACCTTCTCCATGGAGGTGGAGCCGTCGGTGGCGACGTTGCCGGACAGTTCCTTGGCGCCTTCGGTAACCTGGGCTTCGTTATTGCCCTCGGTCACGACAGCGTCGGGAGCCTTGGTCTCATCATTAGCGGTGCCGTTGGAGCAGCCTGCGAAAACAGCCAGCATCATCACAGCGGCCAGAATCATGCAAATTACTTTTTTCATTGTGAATTTTTCTCCTTTCAAATTCGGGAACTTCCGTTCCATGGCTTCATATTACTGTACGCTTGTAAAATCCAAAACCCGAAAAATGTAAAATCAATATCAAAGATTGTGCCCGTATTTGGGTATCCTTAATCCCGCGGTGAAGGTTTCTTCCGGACAATAAACAACGCCCGCCGGGATCCCCGGCGGGCGTTGGAAGCGTGTTCATTTATTCGTTTACATACGTTATCGTAGGGGCGACCATTGGTCGTCCGGCGTTGACATGTCACGCGTTCGCCTGCGTTTCGGCGAATTCGCAGCCAGGTACCGCACGGACGTGCGATGCACGCCCCTACATAAAATCAGTGGGCTTGTTTCAATTTCTCAACATCCACGCCCTCGTGGGCCAGGAGCCAGCGCTTTTTATCCAGCCCGCCGGCGAAGCCGGTGAGGGAGCCGCTGCTGCCTACCACCCGGTGGCAGGGGATGATGATGGAGATGGGGTTGTGCCCCACCGCGCCGCCGATGGCCTGGGCGCTGCCGCAGTCCAGCCGCTTCGCGATCTCGCCGTAGGTCATCACCTGACCATAGGGGATCTCCAGCAGAAGCTTCCAGACCCGCTGGCGGAATTCGCTGCCGATGGGCGCCAGGGGGAGCGCGGCGGGATCAGGCCGCTTCCCGGCGAAGTAGTCCTCCAGCCAGGCTTCCGCCGCCGCGAACAGGGAACCGTCCTCTGCCGGGACCATTTTCCCGGCCAGGACGCCGCCGTAATACTTTTGTCCCTTTACCCACAGCCCCATCAGGTGCGTGCCGTCGCTGGCCAGGGTCAGGGGACCGATGGGGGATATGTATTCTTTCTGATAGTAGGTCATTCTTCCGCCTCGACTGCTTCCGTTTCGCCGCTGTTGATCCGTTCCTCCCGGCCCAGAGCCGCCATCAGATCCCGCCGCAGCCGCAGGATCTGGGTCACATGGTAATTGGTCACAACGTCCAGATCCGTGGGATTATCCAGGACCCGCTGGTCCCGGATATCGGCGCCCAGCTCCCGGAGCCGGGCCCGGTTCTTTTCGTTAAGCCGTCCGGGCTTCTTTACCTCCGACAGCACCACCATCCGGGCCAGAAGCTCTCTTGCCTTTCCTTCGCAGATCCGGAATTCTTCGATTTTCAGATTCTGCTGCTTCAGATGCCGCACCAGCCGCTGATTCTCAAAGATCTTCAGCTGCCGCTGCATATCGCCGATCTTGCGCATGGCCTTGTCCGTATCGGGCACCACATCGTCGCCATCAAAGAGGGCCTCCAGGAAGTGGATCACTTCCTTTTCCAGACTCTCCACAGTGTCATGGATCATGCGGCTGTTGTCGTAGGGGAAGATCAGGGTGTTGATCAGCATACCCACACCCAGGCCGATGGCGGTGTCCCAGATGCGGCCCAGGGCATAGGTAATGGGCTGGATGTCCGGGGTGGTGCACAGCAGCACCACGATGAAGGAGGCGTTTACGGGAGAATATGTGATCCGCAGGGCGTTGTACAGCGTGATGACCAGGATGATGCCGATGCCCGTGGCCACCAGGGAAGGCAGGTCCAACGCCAGCAGCAGGACGCCCACCACGCCGCCAAAGACCACGCCCACGATCTGGGCGATGCAGGCTTCCAGCGATTCCTTAAAGGTGGGCTGCACCGCCGCCATGGCGCCCAGCATGGCGAAGATCAGCTTGGAGGATGTGGCGCCGAAGAAATCCACGATGATCATGGAGAGGATGATCGCCGCCGTGGTCTTCAGGGTCCGCCAGCCGATATGAAGTCTGGAACGTTTTTTTCGCATAGCGTCACCTCGTTTTTTCTTTTAGGATATCATAAAAACAGAATTCCGTCAAACCCCCGGCAATGGCTCTTGTATTCTTGGGCCCGATGCGGTATGATAAGGATAGCAAAATTTTCCTGAATATACAAAAGGGGGCATCCATATGACAAAGACTTTGTCTGCAAAAGCGCTTGCCATCATCAAAAAGATGCAGCAGAGCGAGCTGACGGAAAGCGTGATCTATGAAGCCATCGCCAAATTCGCCAAGGGCGAGGAGAACCGGCAGACGCTCCTGCGGTTGGCCCGGGAGGAGAAGGCCCACTATGAGATCTGGAAAAAGTACACCGGCCTGGAAATGAAGCCGGAAAAGCGGAAGGTGTTCAAGTATAAGCTCCTGGCACGGGTCCTGGGCTTTACCTTCGCGGTGAAGCTGATGGAACGGGGCGAGGAAAATGCCCAGGGCGAATATGAGATCCTGGCCCGGGAGGTGGAGGAGAGCGTCCATATCCGCCAGCAGGAGGAGGAGCATGAAGCCGCGCTGCTGGGTATGCTGGATGAGGAACGGCTGCAGTATGTGGGCAGCATGGTGCTGGGCCTGAACGACGCCCTGGTGGAGCTGACAGGCTCCCTGGCGGGCTTCGTCTTCGCCCTGCAGAACAACCGGCTCATCGCCCTCTCCGGACTGATCGTGGGTATTTCCGCCACCTTTTCCATGGCGTCCAGCGAATTCCTGGCGGCCAGAAGCGAGGGCCGCAGCGACGCGCTGAAGTCCTGCGCCTATACGGGCGTGGCCTATCTGATCACGGTCATCCTGCTGATCGCGCCGTACCTGATCCTGGACAGCGCCATGTACATCGCGGCGCTGGTCTGTATGCTTTTGATCGTGGTATTGATCATCGCGGGCTTTACTTATTATACCTCCGTCGCCCAGGACCAGCCCTTTGGGTCCCGGTTCCTGGAAATGGCGGTCATCAGCATCACCGTGGCGGTGCTGTCCTTCGTGGTCGGCATCCTGGCCAAGAAATTCCTGGGCATCGATGTGTAAGGAAATATACAAACGCCATCCGCAGAACCTGCGGATGGCGTTTTGCGCGGTTTGAGTTGCTGTTTATGGCGCAACTAAAAAGAAGCATGTCATTGCGAGCCAGTGCTCACACTGGCGTGGCAATCCCCCCGGTTCTTCCGTGAACCTACAAAAAGGGTCGCCCCTACGGTCTTGGATTTAACAGCGCGCCAAACTACAATTCTTTACAAAAAGAACTTCCGTTCCATGGTCTCCCTGGCGGGGCGGCAGATGGCGAGGAAGATCAGGGTGCCCCCCAGCAGGACCAGGGCGATCAGGGGATACAGCGACCAGCCCACGAACCGGGGGCGGTGGAAGGTGACGCAGATCAGAAACTCCATCAGGGGCATGAAAGCCCCCAGGGCGATGGCCGCGCCGCCGAAGATATAGAGCCTTCCCCGGCGCAGGTACCGCAGGAGCACCACCACCGCCGTGACGATCAGACCGATCCCGCCGACCACCGGGAAGGCGAAGCTCAGAAACCACTTCCCGCCTACGGCCAGATCGATATACAGCAGATACACCCCCACCGCCGCGAAGCCGCAGGGGACGAAGATCACCGGGTTGGGATGTCGGAACCAGAGGGGGAGCACGAAAATGACATATCCCACCAGCAGGGCGCCGATGACGAAGCCGGACCAGGTGACCCTCCGGTTGATCTGAAGATCACACAGCAGCGTGATCAGAAGGGGCAGCAGGAAGGCGGCGGTGAGCACGCCCTGGGCGCTGCGGGAATTGACCTGGGGCAGGGGAGAGCGGTGGGGCGGATACAGCGGCTCGCTGTCTGGCCGGTCCAGCTCCGGATGGAATACAGTCACGCCGCACAGGGGACAGCGCTTCTCCGTGTCCGCCAGCTTGACGCCGCAATTGATACAATACATGGCTTACTCCTTCATTTAATGATCCGCCCGGTTGCTCTGGACTTCCACAGGAATGCCCATGTCCCGCAGGACCCGGTGGAAATGGTATTCCAGCTCCGGCTCCCGGATGTTGCGGATGAAATTGATATACAGCGTATCGCCGTAGGACAGCACGCCGCAGTTATAGGGAGCGCTGGCCTGGACGCCCAGGATGAAATCCATCCGCTCCACATAGCCCGCCATCACCTCCGGCAGCTTTACCGCTCCCAGATTCGACAGGCTCAGGCAGGATTTCCGCTCGCCCACCGCGTCGAACACCGCCTTCATGACGGCGTTCTTGATGAACAGGGGCATGAGCTTCACGGCCATGCTCCGCTCGCTGCCCACATTGGTGGCGATCTTGGTGCTCATGACCTTGGGGTCGATGTCCATGCCCATCCGGTGGTGGATGACCTTGCAGATCTCCGAAAAGCTGTAGCGTCCCAGCCGGGGATCGATCTCCGGGATGGTGTAGAGGGCGAAATTGCGCAGGGTGGAGCTGGGGAAGATCTTCCGCAGATTTACGGGGATCAGGACCTTGATGGCCTTCCGGCGCTTCCGGTTGGGCACCTTTTCCTCCTGGAGATTCTGGATGGCCTCCATGAGCACGGCGCAGAGGAAATTGGTCAGGCTGACGCCGTATTCGTGGGCTTTTTCCAAAACCCGCGCCACAGGGAGCTGAAAGCAGGTCAGATTCAGGAATTCGTCCCGCTCCGGGGTGCCGGTGATGCGCCAGGCGTCGGTCTCCTTCCGGCTGGCACTGACGGCGCCGGCGTATTTCAGGAAGCTGTCCTCGAATTCCGCTTCGGCCGGCTCCTCCAGCCGGCCGAGGACGCCCTGCTCCGCCGGGATGGCGACGCCGTATTTCTGGGTCAGGTATTCGGCTACCAGCGTTTTCAGGAACACCAGCGCGCCGTTGCCGTCGGTGAGGGAGTGGAAGTATTCCACGGCGATGCGTTTTTTGTAGACCAGCACCCGCATGGCGCACTGCCGGGTCTCGTCCCGGGACATCCGGGTCAGGGGATAGCTGCTCTCCTCCCGGACCTTCGGGACTTCCGCCAGCTGCTGCAGATAGTACCAGAAGACGCCCCGCCGGAGCCGGGCGGCGATGGAGGGGAACCGCCGGGCGGTGACGTCCAGTGCCGACTGCAGCACCTCGGTGTCCACCTCCTCCGTCAGGGTGGCGGACAGGCGGAAGACATTGCTCCAATTGGGCCGCCGGGCAGCGGGGTAGATCTTCGCCGCGTTGTCCAGCCGCAGCCAGCGGAGCTTCCGCTCCCGGGACATATGGCGGTTCAGAAATTCATTGATCAGGTCCAGATCCTGGGCATCTTCCTGGAGGCCGTAGAGCACATAGGCGTGCCAGCGCTCCGGCTTTGCCACCAGGCGGCTTTTGCAGCCGGCTTCCAGCAGCCTTTCGTGGAGCTGCCGGGCGTCGTCCAGCATGATCTCATCACCGCCCACGAAGATCAGGGACGGCGGCAGCTGGGTCAGCTCCCCGAACAGGGGAGATACCAGCGGGTCCTCCCGGCGGTCCGTATAGGCGTTGGCGAAGAAATCCAGCAGCTCCGCCGTCATGGAGGGGTCTATGTCCCGGTTGGCGGCGTAGGAAGCGCCCGAGGCGGTCAGGTCCGTCCAGGGGGAGATGGCGATGATCCCGGCGGGGAGAGGCAGGTTTTCCTCCTTCAGCTTCAGGCACAGGGCGTAGCACAGCCCGCCGCCGGCGCTTTCGCCGCAGAGGGTGATGTGCTCCGGGCCGTAGCCCTTGGCCAGCAGATAGCGGTAGCTTTCCAGCACATCCTCCAACGCCGCGGGGTAACGGTGCTCCGGGGCCAGCCGGTAGGCGGCGCAGAAGACCCGGCATCCGCATTGCACCGCCAGGGTGGAGCCGAAGCCCTTGGAGTACTCCAGATCGCCGCAGGTGTAGCCCCCGCCGTGGAGATATAAGATGACGCCGGTCCGGCGTTCGTCCCTGGGGAGCACCCAGGCTCCCGTGAAATTGTCGAAGGGATGCTCCTTCACCAGCACCTGGGCGCGGCAGCGGAACTCCATCAGTTCCCCCAGCTTGTTCTGCCCCCGGCGGATGGTCTCCAGGGAGCAGCTTCGCAGCAGGGGCCGCAGCATATGCAGCTGGGATCGGGCGGTTTTTGCTGAAATGGGCATGGCATCAAATTCCTTTACAGTAGCAAATTGCTTTTCCATATCCTATCATGTCCAGCTTCCCGGGGCAACCTACTCTTGAAAATCGGCTCTACCCCCGGTAGAATTCCCTCTCTCCCGTAGAATCCGGGGGATTTTCTCCGGGGTTCATTGACATTTTTATGGTTTTTGATACAATATATGACGATACGCATCAATAAGGGAGGAAGTATTATGAACCGTCTTGCCATGATGGTCCTGAAGAATATCACCAGAGTTCCCGGCCTGTGGACCAAGCTCTGCCGTTACGCCAAGAACCCGGACAATTATCCCGAAGAGGAAATGTATGCCCACATTCAGAAGATCCTGACGCTGGCCGTGAAGTCCGGCAACATCGATCTGAAGGTCACCGGCCGGGAGAACATCCCCACCGAGGGCGGCTTCGTTTTCTACGGCAACCACCAGGGCCTGTTCGACGTGCTGGCCATCGTGGCCACCTGCGATATGCCCCTGGGCGCGGTCTTTAAGAAGGAGCTGGCAGATATCCCCTTCATCAAGCAGATCGTCTCCTGCACCCGCTCCTTTGCTATGGACCGGGAGGATGTGCGCCAGTCGCTGACGGTGATCCAGGCGGTGACGAAGGAGCTGCAGAATGGCCGCAGCTATCTGATCTTCCCGGAGGGCACCCGGAGCAAAAACGGCAATCAGATGGGCGATTTCCACGGCGGCAGCTTCCGCTGCGCGGTGAAGGCCAAGGCGCCCATTGTCCCCATCGCCCTGATCGACTGCTTCAAGGTCCTGGACCAGAAGGGCAGCAAGCCCGTGACGGTGCAGATCCACTATCTGAAGCCCATCCCCTATGAGGAATACAAGGATCTGAAGACGGTGGACCTGGCGGCGCTGGTCAAAGCCCGCATCGCCGAGACCATCGAAGCCAATACATAATATGCCATCAGTAAAAAACGGCTCCCTCGGAAGAGGGAGCTGTTTTGCGGAGGTATCAAGAACGGGTGCGGATATCAGATTGTAGTTTATCTGTCAGTTGTCTGCCGCACCCAAAGGCCCCCTTGTGTAAAGGGGGCTGGCTCGGCGATAGCCGAGACTGGGGGATTGTGCAGCAGAAGTCTGGAATAACCACCAACATTGCGGCGAATTCGTACTGCAGTGCAACAATCCCTCAGTCAAAAATCAGAGATTTTTGACAGCTCCCTTTACACAAGGGAGCCTTGGGGCGCTCCCGCGCCAGTGCGTCCCTACCCATTTTCAAAGAAAAAGGCCCCCTCGGGGGAGCAATGTCACTAAGTTAGCGACATTGGTGTGAAAGCAAGTCCCACAACGAATGAGTGCATCCCGCGAGGGATGCACTTTTTCAGCAAAAAGGGCATGACAAGTAAGCGGATCGAAAAATCCGCTTAAAAAGGCTATTCA
>JAFUMG010000011.1 GCA_017473225.1 Oscillospiraceae bacterium
AAAGGCCTTTTTGCTAACCGCAGTTAGCAAAAAGGCCGCATATTTTACCTCGTTTGTCAAGTGATATTTTGAAAATAGTTACAAAAAACTGGGCCCCGCATTTCTGCGAGACCCAGCCTTTCTTAACTTAGTGACATTGCTCTTTCGAGGTGCCCTTTCCATATTTATCTCATGACCAGCTCCCCATTCACCGCGTCCACGGTGATGGTCTGGCCGGGGGTCACATCGCCCCGCAGGAGCTTCTTGGAGAGCATGGTCTCCACCGTATGCTGTACATACCGGCGCAGGGGCCGGGCGCCATACTGGGGATCGTAGGCCGCGTCGATGATGGCGGTCTTGGCGGCGTCGGTCAGTTGGCAGCGGATCTGCTGCTCCGCCAAACGCTGGTTCAGTCCCGCGATCTGCAGATCGATGATGCCGGTGATATTGTCCTTCGTCAGGGGCTTATAGAACACGATCTCGTCCAGACGGTTCAGGAACTCCGGCCGGAAGGACCGCCGCAGCAGCGCTTCCACCTGGGCCTTGGCACCTTCATCGATGGTGCCGTCGGCGGTGATGCCGCCCAGCAGGTACTCAGAGCCCAGATTGGAGGTCAGGATGATGATGGTGTTCTTGAAATCCACGGTGCGGCCCTGAGAATCGGTGATCCGGCCGTCATCCAGGACCTGGAGCAAAACATTGAACACATCGGGATGGGCCTTCTCCACCTCGTCAAAGAGGACGACGCTGTAGGGCTTTCTGCGGACCGCTTCCGTCAGCTGACCGCCCTCCTCATAGCCCACATAGCCGGGAGGCGCGCCGATCAGGCGGGAGACGGAGTATTTCTCCATGTACTCAGACATGTCGATCCGCACCAGATTGTTCTCGTCGTCGAACAGCGCCTGGGCCAGGGTCTTGGCCAGCTCCGTCTTACCGACGCCCGTGGGACCCAGGAACAGGAAAGAACCGATGGGCCGGTTGGGATCCTGGATGCCGGCGCGGCTGCGCTGGATGGCTTCCGTGACCGCCTGGACCGCCTCGTCCTGGCCGATGACCCGCTTGTGGAGGGTCTCATCCAGACGCAGCAGCTTCTCCCGCTCGCCCTGGACCAGCCGGGACACAGGGATGCCGGTCCAGCGCTCCACGATCCGGGCGATCTCATCCTCCGTGACCCGGTCCCGGAGGATGTTGCTCTCCTTGGCGGCATTGGCCTTCTGCTCCTCCTCGGCCAGGGCCCGCTGGGCCTCCGGCAGGCGGCCATATTTCAACTCCGCCGCCTTTTCCAGATCATATCTCTGCTCCGCCGCTTCGATCTGGCGGTTCAGGTCCTCGATCTTTTCCCGCAGCTGCTGGACCCGGCCGATGGCGTTCTTCTCATTCTCCCACTGGGCCTTCATGGCGTTGAACTTATCCCGTTCCTCCGCCAGCTCCTTCTGGAGCTCCGCCAGACGGCCCCTGGACAGCTCGTCCTCCTCCTTCTTCAGGGCCGCTTCCTCGATCTCCATCTGGATGATCTTCCGGGAGACGCCGTCCAGCTCTGTGGGCATGGAGTCCATCTCGGTGCGGATCTGGGCGCAGGCCTCATCCACCAGGTCGATGGCCTTATCCGGCAGGAACCGGTCGGTGATATAGCGGTGGGACAGCGTGGCCGCGGAGATCAGAGCGGAGTCCGCGATCTTGACGCCGTGGAACACCTCATAGCGCTCCTTCAGCCCTCTCAGGATGGCGATGGTGTCCTCCACCGTGGGCTCCTGGACCAGCACCGGCTGGAACCGGCGCTCCAGGGCCGCGTCCTTCTCGATATACTGGCGGTACTCGTCCAGGGTGGTAGCGCCGATGCAGTGGAGCTCGCCCCGGGCCAGCATGGGCTTCAGCAGATTGCCCGCGTCCATGCTGCCCTCGGTCTTGCCCGCGCCCACGATGGTGTGCAGCTCGTCGATAAACAGGATGATCCTGCCCTCGGACTGCTTCACCTCATTCAGAACGGCCTTCAGCCGCTCCTCGAATTCACCCCGGTACTTGGCGCCGGCGATCAGCGCGCCCATGTCCAGGGAGAAAATGGTCTTGTCCTGCAAGCTCTTGGGCACATCCTTCTTCACGATCCGCTGGGCCAGGCCCTCGGCGATGGCAGTCTTGCCGACGCCGGGCTCACCGATCAGGACGGGATTATTCTTGGTCTTTCTGGACAGGATGCGGATCACGTTTCGGATCTCCTCGTCACGGCCGATGACCGGGTCCTGCTTCTGCTCTCTCGCCCGCTTTACCAGATCCGTGCCGTACTTTTCCAGGGCGTCGTAGGTGCCCTCGGGATTGTCGGAGGTGACCCGCTGGTTGCCCCGGACGCTCTGCAGCGCCTTCAGGCAGTCCTCCTTGCGAATGTTATAGGTCCGCAGCAGCTCCGCCACGGCGCCCTGAGCCGTCTCCACCAGGGCCAGGAACAGATGCTCCACAGAGACGAACTCGTCCTTCATGGCCTTGGCCTGCTCCTCCGCGGCGGTAAAGGTGGCGTCCACATCGGCGGTGATGTAGAATTTATCCGCCTCCCGGGAGCCGGAAACGCCGGGGATCTTCCGCAGCTCCTGCCTGGCCGCGGCTTCCAGACTTTCGACTGTAACGCCCATCTTCCGCAGCAGCTGGGGAATCAGGCCTCCCTCCTGCTGCAGCAGGGCCAGCAGCAGGTGCACCTGCTCCATCTGCTGGTGGGAATTGCTTCTGGCAATGTTCTGTGCGGCCTGAACCGCTTCCAGAGACTTCTGGGTATAGTTATTGAAATTCATACCAACACACTCCTTTGTTTTTAGCACTCTACTCGCTAGAGTGCTAATTCATTTAACATCACTATACTCCATTTTTCCAAAAAGTCAAGGGCCCCATCCCCACTACATAAAAAGTTCACAATTCTCCCTGCCTATATTCAGCAGTTTTTATGCAACTTAATAATTACTTAACAATTACCCACTTTTTTATTTAACACTCCCCGGTTATAATAAAGGTACAAAACAGGTGAGAACCATAAAGGTTCCCATTCTTCATTTGATTCATTCCTTTCTTTTTCATTTTCTTACCTCTCTTTTCTCATGAAAGATCCCCGATGCGGTCCGGTCAACCACATCGGGGATTTTTCATATTTTTACCCCGCCGGCTTCGCCAGCGGGGTTTGCGGGTTACTGCGTCAGCTTGTTCATCAGGCTGATATAATTCTCGGAATTCAGCATCATGGGATAATTGATCACCAGACACTGGTCCACGCCCTGGGCCTGGGCGAAGGCCGCCAGGTCGATGTCGCTGTTGGAGCTGAAATACTCCCGGGGGTCGATCAGAATGATCTTGCTGTAGTGATTGGTCAGCCAGGAGATCAGGGCGTTGCCGTAGGACTCCTTGATGACCAGGATGCAGGGACCCTGGGTATCGGTCTCCACGATGGCCACCGGGTGGTCGCCGCCCATGAAGGTCAGATACTTGTTGTCCACATCCTCATTGACCTTGCAGATGGTGCCCATGGCATAGCCGCCGGTCAGGTCCGTGCTCTTGTAGCACATGGTGGTGCAGTTGGCGCTGGGCTTCCAGTAATAGACCGTGTCGGGATTATTCTTCAGCACCTGAGCGGAAGGATAGTTGGCAGCGTAAGTATACAGGGAGCCCACGAAGCCGTCCCACTGGCCCATGTCGAATTGGTCGGTAGTCACAGGCGTCATGCCCAGAGTCTTGCACAGTGCCGTATAGGCGTAATAGGCACCCAGATGGGTCCAGTGGTGGTCTGTGCGGAAATAGATGTACTCGCTGGTATGCTTGGCCAGCTCCGTATAGGCGTCCACATAGGTCACATTGGTGCCCAGATTGTCCCGGACCTTCTCCACCATGGCCTGCTGGGAATGGGCGCCGGTGTGGTATTCATTCTTGGTGTAGAATTCCGCGGAATTGGGCACCGGCATACTGAGGGTCTGGACCTCGCTGCCCAGGGCGTTGGCAATATTGGTCACCGCCTGGGCATAGCTGACGATCAGCTCTCCGTCTGCATTGGGCACGTCGAAGGCGCTGTCACCGATCAGGACGATGTTGCCCAGCTGCTCCGCGGCGCCTGCCGGCTCCGTCTGCTCCGGGATGGTCTCCTCCTGCGAAACTGTGGTCTCACCGGTGGCTTCCGTGGTGTCAGGGTTCTGCAGTGCTTCGCCGTGCTGGGCCGCGTTGGAGGTGAAGTCCAGCACCAGAGTAGCGTCGTCCTCGGAACCCAGGCCGCCGAAATAGTAGAAGCCGTTCAGCGTCACATTCTTGTCCATCAGGCTCTCCCGGCCGGGGAAGGTATCGGCATAGTAATCCCAGTAGTCGGAATTATAGCTGCCGTCCAGCAGGCCGGAGATCGTGAGCTTGGGTTTGGTCTTCAGGGCGCGCTTTTCGTCCTCGGAAAAGGTGGCGTCCTTATCAAAGGTGGAGATCAGGCCCACCAGCAGCATCACAGCCAGCACGACGCTGCACAAAATCATATAGATTCGCTTCATTGGGGATCTCCTTTCATCAGAAGTTGGAATACAGGCTGGGAGCGCTGGTGTTGCCCACCAGAGAAATGGTGCACAGCCACAGCAGCAGGCACATGAAGACGAAGCAGGAGGCCACATACAGGACCTTCATCCCATCGACGGTGTTGCTCTTGCGCCGCTTGCCCACCATGCCGCAGACGCCGGCCCAGATCTGGGCCGCCTTCCGGGGCAGGCTGCTGCAGCCCAGCCAGCAGGTAAGGATCAGGGGCAGGCAGTTGAGCACTCTCGTCCAGATGCCGGCGGTGGTGAAGCCACCGAAGCCGAACATGGCGCCCAGGGCGCTGCCCAGCGCGCCGAAGTCCTCATGGGAGAACAGCACCCAGCCGAAGAGGATCAGCAGCATGGTCAGGAAATTGCGCAGCAGCTTCGGCAGGTCCTGGATATAGGGCATCAGCTGCTTCTCAGCCGCCAGCAGCACGAAGAAGTAAACGCCCCAGAGCACATAGTTCCAGCTGGCGCCGTGCCACAGGCCCGTCAGGGACCAGACCACGAACAGATTGATGATCTGACGGACCTTGCCCCGGCGGTTGCCGCCCAGGGGGATGTACACATAATCCCGGAAGAAGCTGCCGAGACTCATATGCCAGCGGCGCCAGAACTCCGTGATGGAGGTGGAGGTATAGGGCAGGTCGAAGTTCTCACAGTACTTGAAGCCGAAGATCTTACCAAGGCCGATGGCCATGTCGGAATAGCCGGCAAAATCGAAGTAGATCTGGAACATGAACATGATGGCGGAGAGCCAGGCACCGATCAGGGCCTGGTCCGCGCCGCCGGACAGCTCCGAGACCACCTTGCCGCAGTAATCCGCCAGCAGGACCTTCTTGGCAAGGCCCACGGAAAACCGCAGGGCGCCCTCGAAGATCAGGCGGAAATTGGTCCTGCGCTCCCGCAGCTGCCGCTTCATCTGCTCATAGCGGACGATGGGGCCCTGGAGCATCTTGGGGAACATGGACACATACAGCAGGAAATACACGAAATTCTTCTCCGCCTTCACCTTGCCGGTGTAGATATCCGCCAGGTAGGAGATCACAGAGAAGGTGAAGAAGGAGATGCCGATGGGCAGGACGGTGGTGGGCTCGTCAAAGGAGAAGCCAATGGAATTCAGGCCGTTCACCAGCCCCTTCAGCATCCCCAGCAGCAGGCCGTTCTCCGGTGCGATGCCGAAGATGCCCAGGAAAAAGTCCAAATACTTGAACAGTCCCAGCAGGCCGATATTCACTGCCAGCGGCAGGAGCAGCGATTTCCGGTCCTTCGGCCGGATCTTCAGCGCCAGCTTATAGTTGGCGTAGGAAAGCCCCACCAGCAGCACCAGATAAACCGGCTGACACATGGCATAAAACAGCAGGCTGAAGGCCAGCAGCACCAGATTCTTCCGCCAAACGTCGGGCATCAGAAAATAGACCAGCAGCGTCAGGGGCAGGAGGATATACAAAAAGTACAGATTCGCAAATTCCACGCGTTTCACCTCTCCATATCAGGGGATACTCACCCAATTTAACTTCCACCAATATACCAGAGAATGTGACTTTTTTCAACTTTAATTTTCCATTAAGCACCCGGTTCCACGGATTTCAAATTGTAGTTTGGCGTTCCGTTACGCAACGCAGCTGTCATCCCGAGCGGAATGAAATGGAGTCGAGGGATCTACGCATTTCGTTGAGATTCGCAGCAAAATCGGTGCCAAGATCCCTCGACTCGCTGTCGCTCGCTCGGGATGACAGCGTTGTTGGTAATTTGCAGACTGTACGATAAACTACAATTTGCCCCCAAAAAACAACAAAAGACCGCAGCTTGCGCTGCGGTCTTTTTCAGCATATTATCGGAAGAAGAACAGCCACACCAGCAGGCAGATAATGCCCACCGCTAGTACACAGACAGGAAAAATGGTCAGAAACGCCGCGCCGATCATGGCGGGCAGATCGCCCTTTTCCAGCTGGAGCTTCTTCTCTTCCTCGATCAGCTCCTCCATAGTGGGGAGCTCATCCTTTTCCTTCCACTTGCCTTTGCCCCGATCCCGGACCTCGGCCTCCAGGGCCTCCCGCTCCGGGTCACGGCCCTCGGTACGCATTTTCCGCTCCCGGGACCATTTCATCGCCCGGTTGATCTTTCGCTGCAGCAGCATGGCTTAATCCTTGTTCTGCTCCAGAATGTGGTGGCAGGCGACAAAGTGATTGGGCCGGACCTCCTGCATCTGGGGCACCACCTGGGTGCAGACCTCGGTGCAGTACTTGCAGCGGGTGTGGAACTTGCAGCCCTTGGGAGGATTGACGGGGCTGGGGATGTCGCCCTCCAGGATCTCCAGCTCGCTGGACTGGTTCTCATCCGTGGTGGGGATGGCGTTCAGCAGGGCTTCGGTGTAGGGATGCAGAGGATGGGCGAAGATGTCGTCGGAAGGCGCCGTCTCCACCATGTTGCCCAGGTACATGACGCCGATCCGGTCAGAGATATACTTGACGACGGACAGGTCATGGGTGATGAACAGGTAGGTCAGGTTCTGCTTTTCCTTCAGGTCCTGCAGCAAATTGATGATCTGGGCCTGGATAGAAACGTCCAGGGCGGAGACCGCCTCGTCGCAGACCACGAATTTGGGATTCAGTGCCAGGGACCGGGCGATGCCGATACGCTGGCGCTGGCCGCCGGAGAACTGATGGGGATAGCGGTGCAGGAAGTAGGGCGCCAGGCCGCACTCCTCCATGACCCGGATGATCTCGTCCTTCATCCGGTCGTCGTTGCGCCGGAAGAACTTGTGGGCGATCATGCCCTCGCCGATGATCTGGCCGACGGTCATGCGGGAGTTCAGGGAGGAATAGGGGTCCTGGAAGATCAGCTGCAGGTCGCTGCGCAGGCCCCGCATCTCGGAATAGGTCAGACGGGCCAGGTCGATGCCGTTGCTGTGGTAGGCTTCAAACTCGGCGTAGCCGGGCTCGCTGCAGCAGTTCTTCCGCATTTCGGCGATCTCATTGTGGATCACATCGATGCGCTCGTTGATGGAAGCGATGTTCTTCAGGCAGGCATCCAGCTTTTCCTGAGCCTTGTCCAGCTTCTTCCGGGCAGCGGCGGTATCCTTACCGGCTTCCTCCGCCTTCTTCAGGGCGTAGGCCGCGTCATCCACATCCAGCTGGATGTCCATACGCTGGTCCTGAGCCTTGCGCAGCTCTCTGGAGACGCCGTATTCCTTCAGGAATATCTCCTCCACGGGCTTCAGGTCGGGGGCGGCGAAAAGACCGCCGATCAGCGTCGCCACGTCCAGCATGGCGTCGTTGGCTTCCTTGCGCAGATGGGTCAGCTCGCCGTGCAGGGCGTACTGCTCCTGCTCGGTCTTCTTGTCATACTCCGCCTGGAATGCCTCGTACTTGGCCTTCTTCTCCTCCAGCTCCTTGCGGCGCCGGGTCAGGCTGCGGAAGGTATCATAGGCATAGCGGGGGGCCACCTCGTCGATGGAGCGGCCGAAATACATGGTCCGTCCGTCGGTCTGCTTATACAGCTGCAGGATGGAGCGGCCCAGGGTGGACTTGCCGCAGCCGGACTCACCGACCAGGCCGAAGGTCTCGCCTTCGTAGATGTCGATGGAAATACCGTCGTTGGCCTTGACGAAGGAACCCTTGCCCACAGGGAAATACTGCTTCAGATTGCTGATCTGCAGCAGCAGCTTTTTCTCTTTATTTTCCATTGCGGACCTCCTTCTCCGGATAGAAGCACCGGATCTCATGGCCCTCGCCGACCTTTACCAGCTCCGGCTCCTGCTCCATGCACTTTTCGGTGCAGTACTTGCACCGGGGGCCGAACTTGCAGCCCTTGGGCAGGTCCAGGGGATGGGGCACCGCGCCAGGGATGGCGTCCAGCCGGGCGGCGTCGGTATCCAGACGGGGCACGGAGGCAAGCAAGCCCTCCGTGTAGGGGTGGGAGAACTTCGTATTGCTGCCGAAGAGGGTCTTGGCAGGCACATGCTCCACCACCTGGCCGCAGTACATGACGGCCACATCGTCGGCCATCTGGTTGATGACGCCCAGGTCATGAGTGATGAACATGATGGCGGTGCCGTGCTCCTTCTTCAGGTTGTTCATCAGGCGCAGGATCTGAGCCTGAATGGTCACGTCCAGCGCGGTGGTAGGCTCATCCGCGATCAGCAGCTTGGGCTCACAGGCCAGAGCCATGGCGATCATGACTCTCTGGCGCATACCGCCGGACAGCTGGTGGGGGTACTGCTTGACCACCACCTCGGGGTTGGGGATCTTCACGTCAGCCAGCATCTTGACGGCGGCCTTGGCGGCTTCCTTCTTGTTCATGCCACGATGGATGATGAAGGGCTCGCTGAGCTGGCGCTCGATGGAGAAGACGGGGTTCAGGGCCGTCATGGGCTCCTGGAAGATGACGGAGATCTTGTTGCCGCGGATGTGGTACATCTCGTTCACGGAGACCTTCGTCAGATCCTGACCCTCGAACAGGATCTCGCCGGAATCCACATAGCCGTTGCCGTCCAGCAGCTTCAGGATGCTCATGGCGGAGACGGACTTGCCGGAGCCGGACTCACCGACGATGCCCAGGGTCTTGCCGGCGTCGATGGAATAGGACACACCGTTGACCGCCTTGACGGTACCACGGCGGGTCTTAAAATAAGTGTGCAGATCTTTTGTTTCAAGTAATGCCATTATGCTACCTCCTTAGCGTCCGTTGCTCTTGGGGTCCATGGCATCACGCAGGCCGTCACCAATCAGGTTGATGCAGACGGTGCACAGACCGAAGATCGCCGCGGGGAATACCCAGCGCCACCAGTACTGCTGGATGACGATGGAGTCGTTGCAGGTATTGAGCATATTACCCCAGGTGGGGGTGGGCGCGGTGATGCCGAAGCCCAGATAGGACAGGGTGGACTCAGTCAGCATGCAGGTGGCGAAGTCCAGGGTGATGGAGACCAGCAGCACGCTCATGACGTTGGGGATGATATGCTTGCGCAGGATGGTGCCCTCCTTGACGCCCAGAGCCTTAGCGGCAGTGACGTACTCCTGCTCACGCTGGCTGAAGATCTGGGCACGGACCAGACGGAAGGTGCCGACCCAGCTCAGGACGCCCAGCACCACCATGATGATATACACGCGCTGAATGTTGCTGACGTCCTTGGGGATGACCGCAGACAGGATCAGCGCGAAGGGCAGGAAGGGCATACCGCCCACCACCTCGGCCACACGGCTGATGGTCATATCCAGCTTGCCGCCGAAGTAGCCCGCCAGGCCGCCCAGCAGCACGCCGATCAGCGTGGCGATGATCACGGCGATGGCGCCGACGGTCATGGTGGTCTTACCGCCGTTGACGATACGGGCCAGCACGTCACGGCCCTGCTCATCAGTGCCGCACAGGAAGCCCTTCAGGCCCCAGGTCTCGATATCGCCGTCAGCGGTGATGGCGTAGTTCTGATAGCCGCCGCAGAACAGATCCACGATCTGCTCATCCTGCACGGAACCGGGGACGGAAGCCTGTCCGTACATATCGTCGCCCCAGGAGATCACATCGCCGTTTTCCAGCAGGGCGGTGAAATGATAGCGGCCGCCATAGAGCTTCACGGGATGGGACTCCATCACGGGAACCTCCTTTTCGCCCTTGGTGCTGACGCCCCAGACCCAGACCTTACCGGTCTCGTCCACCGCGGCGACGCACTGGGAGGAAGCGGCAATATCCACCACCTTCACGGAGCCGTTCTTCAGCTCCTCAGGCAGGTTCACATTCAGGGGAGAATCCTTCTGGTAGCCGGTATAGGCCACGGTGCCGTCCTTCAGCAGGCAGACATAGGCATTGCTGGTGACAGCCACCTTTTCGATGTTGCCCTGGTATTTCCGGGGCTCGTAGCTCATGCCTTCCTCTTCCCGCTCCGCCTGACGGCAGTCCAGGTCCACATTGGAGGCATTGCCCCACAGGTAGACGTTGCCGTCGGTATCCAGGATCACGGAGAACTGGTTGCCGGCTTCCAACTGCTTGATCTCCAGCTTGTTCATCAGCAGGGCCCGGTTCAGCTCGGCATTGGACTGGTACTTATCCTGGTTCAGACGGTTGTTGCCCCAGAAATAGAAATTGTTGTCTTCATCGATAGCCACCGCGTGGTCCAGGCCCGCTGCCATATAGACTACATTGACCTCACCGGTGGTCAGCTCCACGGGAACATCCTTCAGATCGATGGTATTGGAAACTCTGGTATAGCCCCAGGTGTAGATCTTGCCCGCCTCGGACAGGCCCACACCATAAGTCTGTCCCGCGACGATATCGGCGATCCCCTCTTTGATCATTTCGTCGGGCACGTCCATCATATTGTAGCCCGGCGCGATATTGGCCAGGTTGGAGTCGGAATGACCCAGGTCGATGGGCATGAAGTAGGGTCCGATCATGACCAGCGCGAAGATCAGCACGAACACGATCAGGCCGAAAACCGCGGTGGGACGGCGGAAAAAGTTCCGGGCAGTGACTCTGCCGGGACTCTGGAGGGCTTCCTCCTCCTGGAAATTCAATTCTTTCTTCTTAATACCGAACATCCGGCCCAGGACAGCGCCGAAGGTGGATTTTTTCTTTTCTTTCGCCATATTCGGCACCTCCTTACTTATTCACGCGGATTCTGGGATCCACGAAACCGTATGCCAGATCCGTGATCAGATTGCCCAGCAGCGCCACCACGGTATAGAACATCTGGATGGCCAGGCACAGCTCCGCGTCACTGCCGTTCAGCGCCTTGATATACAGCGCGCCCATACCGTTCAGGCCGAAGACGTTCTCCAGGACCAGAGAGCCGGAGAACACGCTCAGGAACCAGCCGATGATGGAGGTCACAACAGGCAGCAGGGCGTTGCGCCAGGCGTGGGAGTAAATGACCACCCGCTCCTTGACGCCCTTGGCCCGGGCGGTGCGGATGCAGTCCATGCTCAGCGCGTCGATCATGGAAGCACGGACGTAACGGCTCATGCCGCCCAGGGCGCCGAAGAGGCTGACCAGGATGGGCAGGGACATGTAATACAGCCGGTCCAGCAGCTCCCGCAGGCCGGTGTAGGTGCTGCCGGGGGTCGCGGCGCCGTTGACGGGGAACCACTTGAGCAGCACCGCAAAGACAAAGATAAAGATCAGCGCGATGATATACTGGGGCAGAGAGTAGCCCAGAATGGTGAAGGCCTGAACGCCCTGGTCCAGCTTGCTGCCCTTATGGACAGCGCACCAGATGCCCAGCGGGATGGTCACCGCCAGCGTCAGGATGGTTGTAAAGATATTGAACAGGATCGTATTGGCCATGGGCGTCTTGATGACGTCCACGCAGTCCTTCTGCCGCAGCAGAGAATAACCGAAATTACCCTGCAGCAGGCCATCAAATTCACCGCTCTGCTTGTCCGGCATAAAGCCGATCCAGCGGGCATAGCGGATCACGATGGGATCATCCAAACCCATTTTGTCCCGCAGCTCCTCATACATCTGCTGGTAAGCCTCGGGCTTCATGGACTTCTTCACACCCTCCAGCTGGTTTCTGGCGGGGTCAGAGGGGATCAGGCTGAACAGGCAGTACATCAGGAAGGACGTGATGAAGAACACGACCACGATGTATACCAAACGTTTCATAATGTATTTTGGCAAAATGATCACCTTCCGTTAATTAGTAGGATTCGGCCCAAACCCAAAAAGCGGTCTGGACCGGATGCAGGGATGTTTCGTCGAATGGGTTCTTCCCATTTTCATACCGCAGCTGCCAGCGGCAGCCGCCGAAACACCTGCGGTACGAAAATGGGGACGGACAAATGCCCGTCCCCATCCGGGTTTCAGCAGGGTTCAGTGGTTCAGAGGGTCTCTGAATTACTGAGCGCTGGGAATGGAAGCGTAAACGATGGCGTCAGCGAAATCCCAGAAGGAGTTCTGCTCATAACCTTCGACCCAAGAGGGAACGGCGGTGTAGTAGATGTTGCAGTACAGGGGGATTTCGGGGAGCAGCTCGTTCCAGCGAACGATGTACTGCTGCCACAGATCCAGGTAAGCCTCGTAATCACCGGGCTCAACCGCGTAGACCATGTCCATGGACAGCTGGTCCAGGCCGCCCTCGCCCATGTCGAACAGGTAGTTGGAGTTGTAACCCATAGCGACATAGTCGGGATCGTCGGTCCAGTTGAAGGAGTAGTCGTACAGAGCGGAGGTGAAGCCGGTAGCCAGGTTCAGCATGCCGTACTCGGGAGCGACCTTGTTGCCGTCAGCGTCCTCGTGGTAGATGGCGCCCAGCAGGCCGTTCCAGTCGCCGACGGTCAGGACGATCTCCATACCGGACTGAGCGACAGCGTCGGAGTTGGCCAGCATGATGGCCAGCAGGTCGGAAACGGGGTTGCCCTCAGTGGAGTACCACTGGATCTGCAGGGGCATCAGAGTCTTGCCGCCAACCTCGATGCAGCCATCGGTGTTGACATCCAGACCAGTGACATCCTTGTGGCGCAGGCCATCCTCGGAGGAGGTCCACTCATTGCCCTCGGCGGTCAGAGTCCAGCCGCCCTCGGCCAGCTCGGCGTTGGCAGCGTCAACGTCGTAAGCGTAGGACTTCAGGTTATCAGCCAGGAAATCCTTGGAGTCCATGTACATCTGCAGGCAGGTAGCGTAAGGAGCGTCGACAGTGGTGCCGAAGCCCTGGCAGAAGGTGTTGACGAACTCGTCACGGTTCAGAAGCTGAGCGACAGCGTGACGGACTTCCACGAACTGGGTGGGGCCCACGTCGCACAGGAACTGGATCTTGCCGTAGCCGGCGCGGTCGTAGGCGATCGCCCGCAGCTCGGCGCCCTCGTCGATCATATCCAGCAGGGTGTTGATGTCATCACCGTCGGTGATGCCGGCATAGATATCCATGCCGCCGGTCTTCAGCTGGTCAGCCCAGGTGGCGTCCTCAGCACGGACCACAACGATGGTCTGGATGGAGGGCTTCACGCCTTCGAAGTTACCGGCATAGTTGGGGTTGATGTCCAGGGTGCACTGGGAGGTAGCGGGATCATACTTGGTGATGCTGTAAGGACCGGCGGAGACATAGCCGTCGGTAGCGGACATGGCAGCGCGGAAGTTGGCCTCAGCGTCGCCGCCGCCTTCCAGAACGATGGCCTCACCGTTCAGGGTGATGTAGCAGCCCTCGCCGTCATCGGCGATGCCGTAGCCCTCACCCAGCCAGAACTCTTCGTTCCAGGGGGAGACAGCGGCATAGGTGTCAGCGTAGTAGTAGTTGGCGTAGTCGGCCACGATGGTCAGGCTCAGGGTGTACTCGTCGATCAGGTGCAGACCGGAGACGTAGTTCACCTCACCGGCGTAAGCGGCAGCGCCGCCCACGATCATGTCCTTGGTGCCGGAAGTGAAGCTCAGCGCGGAAGCGAAGGGAGTGCAGCTCTTCATGACGGAGAAAGCGTAGTCCTTCGCAGTGATGGGCTCGCCGTTGTTGTACACCAGGCCCTCATTGATGGTGATGGTGTAGGTGGCGGTGCCATCCTCATTGTCGGTACGGCTCCACTCCTTCATGACAGTGGGGTTCTCGACATAGTTGCCGCCCTGGTTGGCGACCATGGTGCCATAGTCATTGACCAGGTCGTAGATCATCATGTCGGACGCGCCGTTGGTGACCAGACCGCCGGTGAAATCACCGGTCAGCTCGGTGATGTCGCCCAGGATGACCTTGTTCTCGCGGACCTCTGCAGCATCGGTTGCAGGAGCCTCGGTGACGTCAGCGGCATCGGTGGGAGCCGCGGTGGCGTCGGTGTTGTTGCCGCCGCATGCAGCCATAGAGATGACCATCATGACAGCCAGCAGCAGTGCCAGAAACTTTTTCATTTTCTTTTCCTCCTTTTAAGATTTTCAGATAGAAAAATTGATTTACTCATGCGCTCTACGATATATCAGCGGCATCCGGGCCGGGCGGACTGAAGGTATCCGTACAGCTTCCGATCATGCTGCGCTGCGCGCAGCATGAAGCGGGACGTCCCGCTTGTGGCCCGCTCCCGCCGCCTTTCGGCGCCCGGAGCGGAGAATATGATAGGTTCACGAATAATCATTAGATATTTTACTCTGTCCACAGTGGAATGTCAAATGTTATTCCGTTTTTCATTAAATTTTATAAAAACCCAATATTATCCGATACCATTTTGTAAACAAAGACGGAAACCGCCAAAAAAGTCAATTTTCCGGCAGCTTCCGTCTTTCTGATCAGGCAGATATTCTATTATTAATATGTATCAGACTTCCGCGGCGGCCTCGGGCTCCGCCTTCAGCTTCCGGGTCTTGTAGAGCTTGTACATCTCCTCCACCGCCAGCCGGGTCTTGGCCACCACGTCGCCGCAGCCCTGGGGGAAGCAGTAGAAAAGCTTGTCATTGTCGCCGATGCAGATCACATCGGCGATCTCGTACCAGTAGTAGTCGGCATAGAGTCCGTAGCAGGCCTGGGGCTTCTGGGTATAATGGAGCCTTCCATC
Source organism: Oscillospiraceae bacterium (assembly GCA_017473225.1). Classification (GTDB taxonomy): domain Bacteria; phylum Bacillota; class Clostridia; order Oscillospirales; family Oscillospiraceae; genus Faecousia. The sequence continues at coordinate 14,960 of JAFUMG010000011.1, forward strand.
GCAGCCGGTCAGCACGAAGCCGTTCCGGTCGTGGGTCAGATGGCCCTCGCCCACCATGTAGATGTTCTTATAATCCACCAGCATGGCAATTTTGACATTGGCATCCAGCTTGTAGCTGCCCTCCAGGATCTCCTGCCGGACCTGGTCCCGCTCCCAGGCGTACCAGTCGGGGATGTGGGTGAATTCCGTCTCCCCTTCCGCCGCCCGCAGCTCGCCCAGGGGCGTCAGCTCATAGCGCTTGCCGCAGCAGCCGCAGGTCAGGCCGGTGCCCCGGCCCTCCATCTGCCCCTCGGCGCCGCAGTGGGCGCACTTGTAGAGGATCCGGCTCAGGCCGTCGGCCCGGAAGCTGTCGTTGATCTCCAGCTTCTGCTCCTTCTGCCATTTGAAATGGTCGAAGCCGAAAGCTTCATCCAGGCCACCGCTCAGCTCCTGGACGGACAGCTTCTGGATCTCCTCCCGGGTGTACAGGCAGCGGACCTTGGCGGAGACGGGGACGCTCTTGCGGACCTGGAGCTCATTGTACAGCGGGTTCCGGGAGAAGGCGCCGAAGGTCTCGATCATCACCACCGGCACATCGAATTTCTTCAGCAGCACGCCCATCTTCCGGGGCAGGGGCGTTGCGGTGCCGTCGAAGGAATAGCTGGCCTCGGGATACAGCAGCACGCTGTTTTTCAGGGTCTTCAGGGCATAGGTCATATCCTGCACCAGCCGCAGGTCCGTCACGAATTTCCGGGTGGGGATGCAGCCGATCTGGCGCATCAGCCAGCCCATCAGGCCGCCGAAGCCCACAAAGCTGTCGGAAGTGGCGACGATATTGAAGGGTCTGGGATAGAAGGCCCGGTAGGCGATCTGCATATCCAGGAAGCAGGAGTGGTTCATCAGGATCAGGCAGGGCTCATCCTTACCGATCAGCTCCATCCGCTCCTTTTCAATTTGAAATCCGGTGCCTGCCATGCCGACGATGGTCAGCAGCCGGATCAGGGTCCTCCAGAACATATTGGGCCGCTTGGGAAGCTGATGCGCCGGTCTCGGCAGTGCCGCCACACGGTCATAATCCAGCTCTTTGACGCTGATTTTCACAGGACGCACATCCTCTCTCTTTTTTCCATACGGAGTCATTATATAGAACCGCCTATCTTTTGTCAATAATTTGTTCATATTTCCAGTTTTCTGGGAATCCTCCATTCATCCGGTTATGCACGCGGGCATTTCGTATATTTCTCATGAATAATTGAATATTATCGCAATTTTCCACCCATTTTGTATTTTATGTACTGGCAAAAGTTCGGGAATTTCTGATTAATTGTTAAGGAACACCATTGACTTTGTATAATATCCACGGTATAATTCATACATCCTCACCTGAGCACTGAAAGGAGAACACAAACATGAAAAAGATCATTGCATTTGTCCTGGCGCTGACCATGCTGGGCTGCATGTTCGCCGGCTGCGGCTCCAGCAGCGCTTCCGACGACACCGATTATTCCACCATGACCATCGAGGAGCTGAAGCCCCTGCTGAAGACCATTACCAGCGGCAAGCTGACCATGGTCACCTCCCCCGACTTCGCCCCCTATGAGTTCTACGCCCTGGATGCCGACGGCAACCCCACCATGGCCGGCTTTGACGTGGCCCTGGGCCAGTACATCGCCGATTACCTGGGTCTGGAGCTGGAGATCATCCCCATGGACTTCGACGGCACCATCTCCGAGCTGGGCGCCGGCAAGGCCGACATCGGCATGGCCGGTTACTCCCCCGATCCCGACCGTGAGAACGCCATGAGCTTCTCCGAGATCTACTACACCGGCGGCCAGTCCTTCGTCTGCCACGCCGACAACGCTGCCAACTTCGCTTCTCTGGCTGACGCCAACAAGGCTGAGTACCAGATCGGCGCTCAGATCGGCTCCATCCAGGCTGACCTGGCCAAGGAGAACACCCCCGATGCGGACATCGTGGAGCTGGGTAAGGTCACCGACATCATCGCCGAGGTCATCGGCGGCAAGCTGGACGGCGCTTTCATCGAGACCGTCGTAGCTCAGACCTACGCCAAGAACTATCCCGAGCTGTGCGTCGTTCTGGATGTTCCCTATGATCAGGAAGGCTCCGTCGTGGGCGTCAACAAGAACAATCCCGCGCTGCTGGCCGCTGTGAACCTGGCCATCCAGGCCGCTCTGGAAGACGGCTCCATGTCCCAGTTCGTGGCTGAGGCCAACGAGCTGTCCACCGGCGACAAGTACGAGGGCCTGCTGACCGACGAGGGCGAGGTCCCCACCGAAGCAGCCGAATAAATCACATTGTGGTTATCGGCTTTAAAAAGTACGCACAGCGGAAAACCAGCAAAAGCAGTTGTCATCCTGAGCGAGCGGAGCGAGTCGAAGGATCTTGGCACCGATTTGAGTGCAAATGTTATCTTAATGCGTAGATTCCTCGACTCCGTTTCACTCCGCTCGGAATGACATGTCGTCACGTTGTTCGTTTTGACAGTTTTGCTGACGAAAACCGATAGTCACAAATCACGTTTATCCGCCAACTCCCCGGAAGTCTGACTTCCGGGGCAGTTGTGTTGATAAGGGAACACCTTCTAAAAATGGCCATTGTAAAAACGGCTATTTTTAAAAGGTGTTCAGATACCAGGCAACCTCTAAAAACTGCTTTTTGGTGATTTGGGCAGAAGATTTTGGCTCAGAAAAAGTTTTGGAAACGACGGAATACTTTGTGTATTGCGGCGTTTTCAAAACGCATTTGTGGGGCAAAAGATTCGCCCAAAGCCCAAAAGGGGAGTTTTTAGCGGTGCCCACCCAAAACAGAAAGGAGCAATCACCCTTGTTATCCGCAAAAGGCTTTGAAGCCGCAATCAGCTACATCCAGCTCTTCCTGGAGGGTCTGGTCACCACCGTTACGCTGTCCGCCCTGACCGTTATCTGCGGTTTTGTGCTGGCGCTGGTGCTGGCGCTGATGCGCATGTCCAATCTCCGTCCCCTGCGCTTTCTGGATAAGCCCGGCGCAGGCCGCTTCGCCAGAGTCCTGAGTAAGTTCAATCCCATCAGTCTCGTCGCCAACGTCTACGTCGAGGTCTTCCGGGCCACCCCCCTGCTGGTCCAGCTGTTCATCGTCTATTACATCATCCTGGCCGGCGTTTCCCTGCCCGCCTTCAAGCTCTTCGGCATCATCCGCTTCGAGCGCATGATCCCCGGTGTCATCGCCCTGAGCCTGAACTCCGGCGCGTACCTGTCCGAGATCATCCGCTCCGGCATCCAGTCCATCGACGGCGGCCAGACCGAAGCCGCCCGGAGCCTTGGCATGACCCAGTACCAGAACATGCGCTACATCATCCTGCCCCAGGCCATCAAGAACATCCTGCCCGCCATCGCCAACGAATTCGTGACGATCATCAAGGAGTCCTCCATCTGCTGGACCATCGGCGTGCAGGAGATCATGTTCGCGGTCAACTCCGTCAAGGCCGCCACCTATTTCATCGGCGAGCCCCTGATCATCGCGGCGTGTGTCTATTTCTGCCTGACCTTCCCCACCTCCAAGATCATCGCGTATTTCGAAAGGAGAATGAGCCGTGGCGACAAACGATAAGCTGATCCAGGTCAAGAACCTGAAAAAATACTACAACCGGGGCGCGCTCCACGCTCTGGACGATGTCTCCGTGGACATCAACAAGGGCGATGTCATGGTGGTCATCGGTCCCTCCGGCTCCGGCAAGTCCACCCTGCTTCGCAGCCTGAACCTGCTGGAAGAGCCGACCAGCGGCGAGATCATCTTCCACGGCATCGACATCACCAAGAAGAAGTTTACCAATAAGGACGGCAAGACCGAGAAGGTCAACATCAACCTCCACCGCCAGAAGATGGGCATGGTGTTCCAGCACTTCAACCTCTTCCCCCACAAGACCATCCTGGACAACATGACCCTGGCCCCCGTGAAGGTGCTGGGCATGGACCAGAAGGCCGCGGAAGAGAAGGCCCTGGGCCTGCTGGACCGTGTCGGCCTGAAGGACCGGGCCGGTGCCTACCCCATCCAGCTCTCCGGCGGTCAGAAGCAACGTGTGGCCATCGTCCGGGCCCTGATGATGGAGCCCGAGGTCATGCTCTTCGACGAGCCCACCTCCGCCCTCGACCCCGAGATGGTCGGCGAGGTTCTGGAGGTCATGAAGGAGCTGGCCCGGGACGGCATGACCATGGTGGTGGTCACCCACGAGATGGGCTTCGCCCGCGAGGTGGGCAACCGGGTGCTGTTCATGGCCGACGGCCAGCTGCTGGAGCAGGGCTCCCCCGAGGAGATCTTCAGCGCTCCGAAGCATCCCCGGCTCCAGGATTTCCTTTCCAAGGTGCTGTAATGATGGACAAGCAGAATATCTACCGCTATATCGACAAGAAGCAGCATACTCTCTGGGAACTCAGCGACAAGATCTGGGACTATTCCGAGCTCTCCATGCTGGAGTTCAAATCCGCCGCGGAGTATATCCGGGTGCTGGAAGCGGAGGGCTTCACCGTTCAGAAAAATCTGTGCGGGATTTCCACCGCCTTCTCCGGCTCCTTCGGCTCCGGGCGGCCCATCATCGGCATTCTGGGCGAGTATGACGCTCTGTCGGGCCTTTCCCAGAAGGCCGGCTCCGTGGAGCACAAGCCCCTGGTAGAGGGCGGCTGCGGCCAGGGCTGCGGCCACAATCTGCTGGGCGCCGGCTCCCTGGGCGCCGCCATGGCCATCAAGCATGAGATCGAGGCCGGGAATCTGAAGGGCACCGTGATCTTCTACGGCTGCCCCGGTGAGGAAGGCTGCGCCGGCAAGACCTTCATGGCCCGGGAGGGCGTGTTCCGCAAGCTGGACGCGGCCCTGGCCTGGCATCCCGGCGACACCAACGAGATCACCACCGGCTCCAACGCGGCCTCCATGCAGGTGGAGTACAGCTTCCACGGAATCGCCGCCCACGCCGCCGACGATCCCTACAACGGCCGCTCCGCCCTGGATGCCGCCGAGCTGATGAACGTGGGCGTTCAGTTCCTGCGGGAGCATATGCGGCCCAAGGAATCCATCCACTATTCCTTCGCCGACGCCGGCGGCCTGTCCCCCAATGTGGTCCAGCCCACGGCGAAGCTGATCTACATGGTCCGGGGCGAGACGGTCCAGAAGGCCAAGGCCCTCCTGAAACGGGTGGACAACATCGCCCGGGGCGCTGCCCTGATGACGGACACCACCGTCACCAGCCGCCAGATCGACGGCACCGCCTCCACCGTCTCCAACCATGTGCTGGAGGAGGTGCTCTATCAGAACCTCTGCGCCGCCCCCCTGCCGGAATACACCGAGGACGAGGTAGCCTTCGCCGCCGCGCTGAAGAGCACCTACCACACCTCCGACCTGCCCGGCAAGCGCACCGCCGAGGACTGGAAAATCCGGACCTTCGTCATGGAGAAAACCCAGGGCGGCTCCGTCCCCCTGAACAATTTCGTGATGCCCTACTCCCCTTCCAACACCTTCAGCCCCGGCTCCTCCGATGTGGGCGACGTCAGCTGGCTGACCCCCACGGCCCAGTTCACCGCCGTGACCTGGACCTCCGGCTCCCCCGGCCATTCCTGGCAGAATGTCTCCATCGGCAAGACCCCCATCGCCTACAAGGGCATCGCCCTGGCGGCCAAGGTCCTGGCCGGCGCCGCCGCGGACCTGATGGAGGACCCCGCGCTGCTGGAACGGGCCCGGGAGGAATTCGAAGCCGCCACCAGCGAAGGCTACGACTGCCCCATCGGCCGGGAAGTCAAGCCCACCGCCGGATGAGCCAAACGCGATACCGTTTTAAAGCGTAATTTTGGAGGACTTCTATGGGTTTCAGGTACAGAAAAAGCATCAACCTCGGCGGCGGTTTTCGGGTTAATCTAAACACCAAAGGAATTGGATACAGTTGGGGCACCAAGGGATACCGTGTCACAAAAGCAGCCGATGGCCGCACCAGACAGACTGTAACCATCCCCGGTACGGGTATCAGCTATGTTGACGAACATAACGCAAAACGACAGCAAAGCAATGATTCTCAGCATCAGTTCGCAGATATCAACGCTGGCTATTCCGAAATCACCGCAGTTAAGTCCGCCAATATCGCCAAACTGCGGTCCTCGGAATATGACGAGCTGTTCCGCCAAATCAAAACCGCAAAGGTTCTCCGCATTACCGCAGTGGTTGTTACTCTGCTGAGTACAAGCTGGGTACCCAGTCTCTTTCCGTTTTTTGTCGCATTTACCGCTTTTCTCTTTTTCAAAAGCCGCAGTTATATCGAGTACGAATTCGATCATGCTCAACTGGCAAAATGGGAAGTGCTGTCCGCCGCATGGCAGGCAGTCGCATCCAGCCAATCCTTGCAGGAAATTACCACAACCGCAAAATCTAAAAACGTAAGGGTGACTGCCGGTATTGAGAACGCCGTTGACACGGTCAAAATGACCGCCAACAGCAAGCTTCCCTGGTACCTTCGGACAAATATCACCCCTATTGTCTTCAATTTTCAGAACTATCGACTGGCTATTATGCCCGACCGGCTCCTGGTAATTGGTAAGAAAAGGCTTGGCGCTTTGGCATACAGTGATATCCGATTTGATATCACCGCAGTCGGTTTTCTTGAAACCGGAGCTTTGCCCAATGATGCGGAAATGGTCAAGCAGGTCTGGGCATACGCAAACAAGGACGGCAGTGCAGACAAGCGTTACTCCAGCAATACGCAATTCCCCATTATGAAATATGGTCAAATCTGTATTTCCTCTGACAGCGAATTGAACATCCAGTTTTTATGTTCCAATGAAAGTGCGGCTGACGCACTGAACCGTATCATCAACGGTTGATAAATCAATTCTTCCCGCTGCTGTGCGATGCCGCACAGCAGCATTTTTTTGTCTCCCTTACAGCGGGCGGTAATACAAGATTGACAATTGAAATGAAATAGATTATATTATATTTGGTTGAATTGCGTAAAACTCTTACAAATTACATAAAGGATAAGGTGATAACAATGTACATGGATGATTACAAGCGCTGGCTGGAAGCTTCCCTGGAAGACCCCGCTCTGACCGAAGAGCTGAAAAGCATCGAAGGCCAGGACGAGGAGATCAAGGACCGCTTCGCCGTTGCCCTGAAGTTCGGCACCGCCGGTCTGCGGGGCGTGCTGGGCGCAGGCTCCAACCGGATGAACATTTATGTCGTCCGTCAGGCTACCCAGGGCCTGGCTAACTGGGTCAAGACCCAGGGCGGCAATCAGCTGGTGGCCGTTTCCTACGACAGCCGCATCAACTCCGACGTCTTCGCCAAGGAGACCGCCCGGGTCCTGGCTGCCAACGGCATCAAGGTCCGCATCTATGACGCCCTGATGCCTGTCCCCGCCCTGAGCTTCGCCACCCGTTACTACAAGGCAAACGCCGGCGTCATGGTCACCGCTTCCCATAACCCCGCCAAGTACAACGGCTACAAGGCCTACGGCCCCGACGGCTGCCAGATGACCGACGATGCCGCCGCCGTTGTCTACGCCGAGATCCAGAATACCGATATCCTGAACGGCGCCAAGCTGATCTCCTTCGAGGAAGGCATCGCCCAGGGCCTGATCGAGTACGTCGGCGACGACTGCAAGGAAGCCCTGTATGATAACATCAAGGCCTGCTCCGTCCGTCCCGGCGTCTGCAAGACCGCCGGCCTGAAGCTGGTCTACTCCCCCCTGAACGGCTCCGGCCTGGTGCCCGTCATGCGGATCCTGAACGACATCGGCATCGACGACATCACCATCGTCCCCGAGCAGAAGTACCCCGACGGCAACTTCCCCACCTGCCCCTACCCCAACCCCGAGATCTTCGAGGCTCTGAAGCTGGGCCTGGAGCTGGCTGAGAAGTCCGGCGCCGACCTGATGCTGGCCACCGACCCCGACGCTGACCGTGTGGGCATCGCCATGAAGTGTCCCGACGGCTCCTATGAGCTGGTCTCCGGCAACGAAGTGGGCGTCCTGCTGCTGGACTACATCTGCGAGGGCCGCATCGAGAAGGGCACCATGCCCAAGAACGCTGTCGCCGTGAAATCCCTGGTCTCCACCCCTCTGGCCGACGCTGTCGCCGCCAACTACGGTGTCGAGATGCGCAACGTCCTGACCGGCTTCAAGTGGATCGGCGATCAGATCGCCCAGCTGGAAGCCGCCGGCGAGGTCGAGCGGTTCATCCTGGGCTTCGAGGAGTCCTACGGCTATCTGGCCGGTCCCTATGTCCGGGACAAGGACGCCATCATCGGTTCCATGCTGATCTGCGAAATGGCCGCCTACTACCGCTCCATCGGCTCCTCCATCAAGGAGCGACTGGAAGCCATCTACGCCAAGTACGGCCGCTACCTGAACAAGGTGGACTCCTTCGAGTTCCCCGGCCTTTCCGGCATGGACAAGATGGCTGGCATCATGGCCGGCCTGCGGGAGAATCCCCCTGCCGAGATCGGCGGTTACAAGGTCGTGAAGGTCACAGACTACAAGAAGACCGAAGAGACCGGCCTGCCCAGCGCCAACGTGCTGGTCTACGGCCTGGAAGGCGGCGCCACCGTCATCGTCCGTCCCTCCGGCACCGAGCCCAAGATCAAGACCTACTTCACCACCCTGGGCAAGGACCTGGCCGAAGCCCAGGCCCAGAAGGACACCCTGGCCGCGGCCCTGAAGCCCATCCTGGCTTGATCCCCGCACACTGCTTCTCCCCCCCTCCGCGAATAAGAAAGGATCATACAGTTGGATATTCTGCTTGAGCTATTGGGTTATGTCGGTACGGTTCTGACTCTGATGTCCATGATGATGACCTCTGTTGTGAAGCTGCGCACCTGGAGCGCCATTGGTTCCTTCATCAGCATGGTTTACGCCATCATCTGCGGCGCATGGCCTGTGGTTTTCCTGAATGTCGGATTGGTTATCATCAATCTGTACCATCTGATTCGTATGCGCCATAATAAAGTTCTGTTTGAGTGCGTGCGATTCGAACCCGACGAGCGCGGTTTGATGTATTTTCTGAATCATCATATGCGCCACATCCAGTACTGCTTCCCCGGCTATGAGTACCATCCCAAAAAGGATACTGACGCTTTCATGGTCTTTGCTGACGGTGAAGCTGTGGGACTTTTGATCGGTACGCGGGAGGGTTCTGTTCTGAACGTAGAGCTGGACTATGCGGCGCCCAAATTCCGCGACTGCTCCGTAGCCGAGCACCTGTTCGTCTACCTAAAGGAGCAGGACGTCACCGCCCTAGTGGCCGAGCGAAAGCCCACCGACCACAATCAGTACAAGCAGTACCTGACCAAGATGGGCTTCGAAAACCGCGAAGGCAAACAGGTCAAGATATTGTAACTCCGCCCTTAATCAACGATCCCCCTGGTGCGCTTTGAATGCACCAGGGGGATTTTATGCGGCTGTCAGGAAAGCAGTTTTGATTTTAAATTGTAGTTTAGCGTACTGTTTACAAACCCGCTTGGCTCTCCCTCTGGGAGAGCTGGCACGCCGAAGGCGTGACTCTGCGCCCGCAGGCGTGTTTCGGAGCGAACCGCCCGAAGGGCGGCTCTTAGCGCGGAGATGAGAGGGCCCTCTCCGCCCCTTCGGGGCACCTCTCCCAAAGGGAGAGGCAAGTTTGGCGCTCCCGCGCCAGCGAGATAAACTACAATTTGAATAATAGACACATTAAAATGAGCCTGCCGATAGCGGCAGGCTCATTAATCTTCATTCGAGCACATGCTCCAGACCCATCTGCAAAATGGTCTTCACATGATCATCCGCCAGGGAGTAGAGGATGTTCTTACCCTCCCGGCGGTATTTGATCAGGTGCATCTGCTTAAGGATCCGCAGCTGGTGGGAAATGGCGCTCTGGCTCAGCTCCACCGCGTCGGCAATGTCCGTGACGCAGAGCTCCCGCTGCTGCAGCAGCGACAGGATATGCACCCGGGTGGGATCGCCGAAGCCCTTGAAAAGGTCCGCGATCTGCTCCATGGTCTCTTTTGCGGGAATACCGCTCATCGGCGCTCCCTCCTTTCCGTTTTTCTATATTTTAGCCTAATTTTCCGAAAGTTGCAACCTTTTTATTTCAGGGCTTCCCGCAGCGCCCTTGCAATGGGCAGCATCTCCTCCGGGCGCAGCTTTTCGACCTTGCGGTCGTAGGTCCGCAGGCCGTTGGTCTCGTCCTCCACGTCGGAGACCTGGGTATACACCGCGGCGCAGAGTCCCTCCCGGACGCAGGGCACCACCTGCTCCATGTACAGCTTCGTCACAGTTTCCACAAAGGGCTCCCGCTCCGTGAATTTGCCGTAGCCGTAGGTCTCGTCAGGATTGAAGGAATGGCCCGCCACCTTGCAGGAATAGCCGCCGAATTCCGACAGCACCAGGGGCTTGTCCGTCCCTTTCAGATGGATCTTCCGGAAATACACATGGCGGCTGTCCACATCCGTCTTCTTCTGCCGGAACCAGCCGGAGGTGGAATCGATCCAGCGGGTGTCGTCCAGCCTTCTCAGCTCCTCATAGACGCTGTCGCTGTCGAACTGGCCCCAGCCCTCGTTGAAGATGGTCCAGCAGCAGATGCAGGGGTGGTTTTTCAGTTGCTTTACCGTGGCTTCCATGCCCAGCAGGAACATCTCCCGGGTCAGCTCGTCCCTGTGGAGCTTCCTGTCCGGCAGGGTGTGGGAGCCGGGAAAGAGCGTGGGGATGACCGTATCATGGACATAGGAATATTTGCCGTTATTGACCATGTCCTGGAAGACCACCATGCCCAGCCTGTCGCACTGGTAGTAAAATTCCTCCGGCTCCACCTTGATGTGCTTGCGGAGCATGTTGAAGCCCAAGTGCTTCATGGCCAGAATATCGTCGGCATAGCACTCCGGGCTGGCGGGGGTGAACAGGCCGTCGGGCCAGTAGCCCTGGTCCAGCAGGCCGTGGAAGAAATAGGGCTCGCCGTTGAGGCACAGCCGCCGGTAATTGCCGACCTTTTTGATCTCCAGCGTGCGGATGGCGAAGTAGGATCCGACCCGGTCCTCCCCCGCTTCCACCGTGAAATCATAGAGATAGGGGTCCTCCGGGCTCCAGAAACGGGGATTTTCCGGGGAGATCGTCACCTTTCCCCCTTCCAGCGCGTATTGCCCCAGCCCCGCCACTGTGACGGTGCCATCCAGGGCAGGCTCGGTGGAGATCAGGACCGACGCGCCCCGGTTTTCGATATGGAGCTTCTCAATGTAGGACTCCGGCACGCTTTCCAGCCACACCGTCTGCCAGATGCCGGACACGGGCGTGTACCACATGCCGCCCCGCTTTAGGGTCTGCTTTCCGTAGGGCATATCCGTTTTTCTCAGGTCGTCACGGACCTGAATGACAATTTCATTTTCCGCCTTCAGGGCATCGGTAATATCATAAGTACTGGCCTGATAGCCGCCCACGCAGCCGCCCAGACATTCCCCGTTGACATAGACCATCGAGATCTGATCCGCCGCGCCGACGTGCAGCAGGACCCGGCCCCGGTGAAACCCCTCCGGGAGCGTCACGAACCGGCGATAAGTCAGGCCGCTGTCCTCGGGAAAATGCGCTCCGATGCCGGAGAGCCGGCTCTCGGTGCAGAATGGCACCTGAATGGTCCGGTCATACGCTTCCGGCAACGTCTCCCAGGGGCATACCGCAAAATCCCATTCCCCGTTGAGATTGAGATACGAATCCCGCTTCATCTGGGGCCGGGGATAGCAGGTCCAGGGGGTACCCTCCAGCTTCTCCCCCGCCGCCGTCATCAAATCAACCAGCATCGCTTTTCTCCTCCCGCTCTGTATTATCATGATTTTACCATCCCCCGTCAGGACTGTCAAGGAAGGCGGGTTTTCTTTCATAAACCATACTTCGTTTCATTAAGAATTCAGAAACACTCTTTTCAAAACGCTTCAAATGTGTTATAGTATATTGAGTCTTTATGTGATCGAATATAGAAAGAAGATGAGACAATCTGATGAACGATCTTTCCAAAATTTCGGTAGTCCTGCCTTCTCTGGACCCCGATGAGAAGCTGACCGCCGTCATCGACGGTCTGCTGGAATACGGCTTTACCGATATCATTCTGGTCAACGACGGCAGTAAGCAGGAAAACCTGCATTACTTCACGGACGCCGCCGCGGCCCACCCCGAGATCCATCTGCTGCACCATGAGGTCAACCGCGGCAAGGGTGCGGCTCTGAAAACCGCCTTCACCTGGTTCCTCCAAAACCGTCCCGAGGGTCTCGGCGTCGTCACGGTGGACGGCGACAACCAGCATCACCCCGCCGATACCCGGGCCTGCTGCGAGCACATGCTGGAGACCGGCAATGTGGTCCTGGGCTGCCGGGATTTCAACCAGGATGACGTCCCTCCCCGGAGCCGCTTCGGCAACAAGACCACCTCCGCCGTGTTCAAGATCTTCGTGGGCATGACCATTTCCGACACCCAGACCGGCCTGCGGGCCATCCCCCGGGAGGCTCTGGAGGTATTCAACACCGTCAAGGGCGACCGGTTTGAGTACGAGACCAATATGCTGCTGGCCATGAAGGACAACGCCATCGATTTCGACGAGGTCAAGATCCGCACCGTGTACATCGAGGAAAACGCCAGCTCCCATTTCCATCCCATCCGGGACTCCTGGCGGATCTACAAGCTGATCCTGGCCCATTTCTTCCGCTATACCGCCGTGTCCATCTGCAGCGCCATCATCGACAACGGTCTTTACGCCTTGCTGGATCTCCTGCTCCACAGCACCCTGGCAGGCTTGGCTCTGACCACCGTCTGCACCGCCGGCGCCCGGGTGGTCTCCTCCCTGTTCAATTTCTTCATGAACAAGAAGGTGGTCTTCAAGACCAACGCTTCCACCGGCAAGGCCATGCTGCGCTACTATGCCCTGGCTATCCCCCAGCTGGCCGCCCAAGCGCTGCTGACCCAGGGCGTCTACTGGCTGCTGCGTATTCCTGAGGGCGCCACCGGCTGGCGGACCCTGATCTACGCGGTGGTGATGACCGTGCTGTACATCGTCAGCTTCATGATCCAGCAGCGCTGGGTCTTCGCCCCCCAGAAGAAAGAAAAACAGGAGGTCAAGAAATGATTTTGAACCTACTGAACGCCCTGGCCGTGAGCTTTGACCTTCCCATTCTGGACTGGATCCAGGCCCATCTCCAGTGCGGCCTTCTGGATATCCTGATGCCCATCATCACCCTCTTCGGTGAGGACGGCATTTTCTGGATCGCCTGCGCGGTGCTGCTGCTGATCCTCAAAAAGCACCGCAAGACCGGCCTTGCCATGGCCTTTGCCCTGATCATGGGCCTTGTGGTATGCAATATGACCCTCAAGCCGCTGATTGGCCGCATTCGGCCCTACGATTTCCAGGCCCAGAATTACGGCATCACCATCAAGCTGCTGGTGGACGGGCTCCACGATTACTCCTTCCCCTCCGGCCACACCATCGCTTCCTTCGAAGCGGCTACGGTGCTCCTGCTGAACAATAAAAAGCTGGGCATCCCCGCCATGATCCTGGCCTGCCTGATCGCCTTCTCCCGGCTGTACCTCTACGTCCATTATCCCACCGACGTGCTGGTTTCCATCGTGCTGGGCATCGGCATCGCCTTCCTGGCCAACTGGCTCGCGGGCCTGTGCTTCCGGAAATTCAAAAAAGGGAAATTCGAGAAAAAAGCATAACGACCAACGAGCCCGGCACCAGCCGGGCTCGTTTTCATACTGTTGAATTGTAGTTTATCGCACTGGCGCGGGAGCGCCCATGGCTTCCCCCGGGGGGAAGCTGTCAAAAATCTCTGATTTTTGACTGATGAGGAATGCGGGCGAAAATCTTAGGTTTTTGCATCTATATCAGGCCTGCTCCGAACTTTCAACATAGAATAAGCCTTCACGCTGTCTGAAACTATTAGATGATCGCCCGAATTCCTCATCCGACCCGGCTTGCGCCGGGCCACCTTCCCCCCGGGGGAAGGCATGGCGGCTGCGCCGCCGAACGGAACGCTAAACTACAATTTAATAATCACCAACACACAGAAAAAGAGTCCGGTTTGTACCGGACTCTTTATTTTATTCCTCAGTCTTTTCGGCTTCGGCGGCTTCCTGCTGGGCCTGGTGGGCTTCCATCAGCTTCTTGCGCATCTCGTTCATGGCGTCCTCCTGGAGGCCGTTCATGATATCCCGGACCATCATCCATTCCTGCTCGCTCTCAATGGGCGCCAGGGAAATGTCCTCCGCGTCGGGATCGTAGGTGGCGTAGAAAACGCTGGGATTGCCCTCCCGGTCCTTGGAATGGTCGGTAAAGGCCATGTAGTGCTTGCCGGTCTCCTGGCTCTGGAACTTGAAGAGAATGTCACAGACGATCTCATGACCGCCGGCCATCACGGAAAACTTGTTGTTTGCAAACTTGTCGCTCATTGGGGTAACCTCCATGTATGTTCATTAGGGATAGTATACCTTTTTTCGGCGAAAACTGCAAGCATTTTATGCGTGGACCGGCTTTTTATTGAGCCGCTCACACATCACGATCATCAGCACGCCGATGGCCGCCAGATACGCGGGCAGCAGCGCGGGCGTGATGTGGTTGGCAATCAGGCCAAAGAGCGGCGGCATCGCCAGCGTACCGATGTAGGCGCTGGCCATCTGGACGCCGATCAGCGCCTGGGAATTCTCCGCGCCGAAATGTACGGGCGTGGCATGGATCACACAGGGATAGATCGGGGCGCAGCCCAGACCCACCAGGATCAGGCCCGTCATCGCGGCCAATTCTCCCAGGGGGAGCACCATGACGATGACGCCCACCAGGATGATCCCCTGGCCCAAGCGGATCATATTCACGTCACTGAGCTTATAGGTCAAAAAGCCGCTGGCCGCCCGGCCCACGGTAATGCCGATGAAGAACAGGCTCGCCAGGCTGGCCGCAGTCTCCTCATCCATGCCCACATGGCGCACCAGATAGGTGCTTGCCCAAAGGCCTGCGGTCTGCTCCAGGGCGCAGTAGCAGAAGAAAGCCACCAGGATCTCCTTGGCGCCGGGGATCGCAATGATCTCCTTCAGGCTCAGAGCGCGGCTCTGGGCCCCGTTCTCCCCGCTCCCGCTGCTCATTCTTTTCTTCCACAGCGGCAGGCTCAGGAACAGCACCGCCGTCAGGAGGATCTGAATGATGGAGATATAGCGGTAACCCATATTCCAGGTCCCGCCGCCGCTGAGGGCATAGCCCAGAATATAGGGCCCCACCGAAGCACCCACGCCCCACATGCAGTGCAGCCAGCTCATGTGGCGGCTGGCATAGTGCAGGGCCACATAGTTGTTCAGGCTGGCATCCACACTGCCGGCGCCCAGACCCAGCGGAATGGCCCACAGGAGCAGCATCCAGTAATCGCTGCTGACGGAAAAGCCGAACAGCGCCACCGCCGTCATGCCGACGCTGATGGCGGTGATCTTTCCGGTGCCCAGGCTCCGGGTCATCCGGTCGTTCAGAAGGCTGGAAATAATGGTCCCCGCCGAGACGATGATGGAAATCGCGCCGGCATAAGAAACCGGCACATCAAACTGGACGCACATGGTCGGCCACGCGCCGCCCAGCAGCGCGTCCGGCAGGCCCAGGCTGATAAAGGACAGATAAATGATCACAAGAAGCAAATGTACCATATTGCGTTCCTCCTTACTTTCTGCTATGATTATATCAGCAAAGGAAAGAAAGTGTTAGGCGGATACCGCCTGTTTTCTAGGACAAAACCGCCAAAGGAGGAGCATATGGCAATCGGAGAATGCAACACCACCGTAGACAGCCGGGGCCGGGAGCTGCTGCAGCACGGCACCGTAGCCTTCCCCATCGCCTGCTATCACGACGACTTCCGCAAAATGAACGTTCCCTGGCACTGGCACGAGGAGCTGGAAGCCGTGGTCATCAGCGAGGGCAGCTGCACCGTCGCCGCGGGCAGCGAAAAAATCGTCCTTCACGCGGGCGAGGGCTTTTTCATCAACTCCGGCGTTCTCCATGGGGCCTGGGACAACGCCGCCACCGGCTGCCGGTTCCATTCCCTGGTATTCCACCCACGGCTGGTGGGCGGCAGCCTGGACAGCGTCTATTACCAGAGCTACCTCCAGCCCCTGCTGGCGGATCCCTCCCTGGAGATCATTCCCCTCCGCCCTGAGATCCCCTGGCAGAAGGGGGCGCTGGAGGCCATTGAGAGCGCCTGGCAGCAGTGCCTGCGGGAAGCCGACGGCTACGAATTCCAGGCCAGAAACGCCCTGTCGGAACTGATCTGGCTGCTGCACCGCAATCTGAACGCGCCCCGCCGCCATACCAGCGAAAAATCCCTCCGGGACGCGGAACGGATCAAGACCATGCTGAGCTTCATCCACGGGAATTTCGCATCGGAGCTGACCACCCGGGCCATCGCGTCCAGCGCCATGATCAGCGAAAGCGAAGCCCTCCGCTGCTTCCGCGCCACCATCGGCACCACCCCGATCCAGTATGTGAAGCAGTACCGCATCCAGCAGGCAGCCCAGCTGCTGGATACTCCGGAAAAGATATCCGACATCGCCGCCCGCTGCGGCTTTCAGGACATGAGCTATTTCACCAGGACCTTCCGGGAGCTCAAGGGCTGCACACCCACGGAATACCGGCAGGGCAAAGCATAAGGAATAACGCCGGAGGGGATACCCCTCCGGCGTTAATCAATCATAGGTGGATTTCAAATTGTAGTTTATCGCTCCGTTGAACAGTGGTTGCGGCATCTAAAAAATACACTGTCATTGCGAGCCAGTCCGCAGACTGGCGTGGCAATCTCCCATGGTGACGCACCTGTGCTGGATGTCCAAAAGTCTTGATACTTCCGGGAAAAACTGTAGTCCCCATCCTTGTAAGTTCACGGAAGAACGGGGGGATTGCCACGCCAGCGTGCGCGCTGGCTCGCAATGACATACTTCTTTTTAACTGCCCGCTAAACTACAATTCGATTTTCTGAACTATTTTCCCGACTCTCGATTTACACATCCCTCTGCTGTCCGTCCTCCGGCTCGCGGAGGTGCTTACGGACCAGGCGGGCTTTGGAGAACTGGATGATCTGGCTGGCGTAGAGTCCCCAGTTGCCGGAGATCACGAAGGCGATGACGCAGACAAAGGCAAAGAGGTACAGATTCGCGCTGCCGAACATCTCCACACTCAGGATCAGGGCGGTAATAGGGCTGTTGGTGACGCAGCAGAACAGGCCCACCAGGCCCAGCGCTGCGGCGATCCCCGGGTCAAGGCCCAGAAGGCCGCCCAGGGCGCAGCCGAAGGTCGCCCCGATGCAGAAGGTGGGCACAATTTCGCCGCCTTTAAAGCCCGTGGAGAGGGTCACAGCGGTAAACAGCAGCTTCAGCAGAAAGTCATACCACTTGGCATTGCCCTCCACCGCCGCCAGCGCCATATCCATGCCCGCGCCGTTGTAGCGGTGGTCCCCCACCATCAGGGTCAGCGCCATCACCACCACCGCGCCTGCCAGAATGCGGACCCAGGGATTAGGGAAGCATTTTGCCATCAGGTGCTCCGCCTTGTGGAAGAGGAAGCACATGGCGATGCCCAGCACGCCGATCATCAGCGCCAGGATCAGGACCCGCCAATTGGTGGAAGCAGTGAAGACCACCGTCTCTTCCAGCATAAACGTCTCGGCGTGAACGCCCAGACCAGCGGAGACGCTTCCCGCGGTAAAGGCCGCCAGGTAGCAGGGCAGCAGCGCCGGGGAGAAAATGGTGCCCACCGACGCGAATTCCATGGTAAAGAGCGTGGCCGTCAGGGACGTGCCGAAGAGGCCGGCGAAGACGGCGCTCATGCCGCTCATAATGAACACGGTCTGCTCCTCTTCCTTCAGTCGCAGGAGCTTGCCCAGCTTCGAAGCCACACTGCCGCCCAGCTGCAGCGCGGCGCCCTCCCGGCCGGCGGAGCCGCCGAACAGGTGGGTAATGGCGGTGGCAATGAAGATCACCGGCGCCACCAGGGGATTCACCGGCTCGTGATTCAAAATGGCATCGATGATCTCGTTGGTGCCCCGGTTATTCCGCATCCCGAAGACCCGGTACAGTCCCACCGTCAGCAGACCGCCCAGGGGCAGCAGGAAGATCAGCCAGGTGTGCTCCCCCCGCAGCTCCGTGACAAAATGCAGGGTATGATGAAAAAACGCCCCCAGCAGGCCGCCGAGAACACCCATCAGCAATCCTAACAGACCCCATTTGAAAAAGATCCTGAAATATTTCTCAGGATGGTGCAGTTCCTCCAGTATTTTCATAGATACCTCTTCTTTCCTAGAATTTCCGGGGATATTCTAGCACGAAATAAAAAATAGTCAAGGGTCTTGCCGGGTTCTTTGGGGCTGCCGTTTCTCTTTTGTAAACATAAGAAAACAGAGTGCCATGATTGGCACCCTGTTCTTTGACATAGCAATACCGCATCCTTTACATCTTGAAAATTTTCAGAAAGGATGCGGTCTGTCTTTCTTCAAATGGCGACTGTTCAGCAAACCCAAAATCGCTATTTCCTGAACAGAAGAACAAAGAAAAACTCCTGATTTCAAGCAGAAATCAGGAGTTTTGGAGCTGCTAGCCAGATTTGAACTGGCGACCTCATCCTTACCAAGGATGCGCTCTACCGGCTGAGCTATAGCAGCAGATGATATAATTAGCTTGAGAAAAAGTGGAGCTGCTAGCCAGATTTGAACTGGCGACCTCATCCTTACCAAGGATGCGCTCTACCGGCTGAGCTATAGCAGCATTTCCATTTCTTCGTGTCACTCACGCGACTTGTATATTCTATAACATATTCCCCGATTTGTCAAGACATTTTTCAGGAAAACAGAAATTATTTTTGTCTCTTCGACAGACTTGCGCAAAAAAGGGCGCGCCGGATGCGGCACGCCCTTAAATTGCGTTGGGAACCGGATTACACCAGCTCGATGACAGCCATTTCAGCTGCATCGCCGCGGCGGGCGCCGGTACGGGTCACTCTGGTGTAGCCGCCGTTACGGTCAGCGTACTTGGGAGCGATCTCCTTGAACAGCTTCTGGACCACGTCTTCCTTGGTCACGAAAGCCATGGCTCTGCGGTAA
>JAFUMG010000063.1 GCA_017473225.1 Oscillospiraceae bacterium
CCGCACCCAAAGGCCCCCTTGTGTAAAGGGGGCTGGCTCGGCGATAGCCGAGACTGGGGGATTGTGCAGCAGAAGTCTGGAATAACCACCAACATTTCGGCGAATTCGTACTGCAGTGCGGCAATCCCTCAGTCAAAAATCGTAGATTTTTGACAGCTCCCTTTACACAAGGGAGCCTTGGGGCGCTCCCGCGCCAGTGCGATAAACTACAATTTGAATTCTCACAGCTGTCTGCGACAAATCATTGACTTTTCCCGTGTTTTATGAAATAATGTATGGGTTAAAATATTAGAAACAAGAGAGGGAATCTAACATGACCCAATCCAGAACTCATAACTGCGGAGAGCTGCGGCTTTCTGACGCGGGCAAGCAGGTCACCATTGTCGGCTGGCTGGAAAATGTCCGTGAGGTCGGCTCCAACTTTGCCTTCTGCGTCGTTCGTGACTTCTACGGCACCACCCAGGTGGTCGTGGAGAACGAAGAGATGATGAAGCTCATCAAGCCCATCACCAAGGAATCCACCATCTCCGTTACCGGCCTGGTCCGGGAGCGGGAGAGCAAGAATACCAAGATCCCCACCGGCGAGATCGAAGTGGTCCCCGAAAAGATCCAGGTCCTGGGCAAGTGCGTCCACAACCAGCTGCCCTTCGAGATCAACAAGAGCAAGGACGCTGACGAGAACGTCCGCCTGAAGTACCGCTATCTGGACCTGCGCAATCCCGCCGTCAAGCAGAACATCGTCCTGCGCTGCCAGGTGGTGGCCGAGCTGCGCCGCCTGATGACCGAGAAGGGCTTCCTGGAGATCACCACCCCCATCCTGACCGCCTCCTCCCCCGAGGGCGCCCGGGACTATCTGGTGCCCGCGAGAAACCATCCCGGCAAGTTCTACGCCCTGCCCCAGGCTCCCCAGCAGTTCAAGCAGCTGCTGATGACCTCCGGCTTTGACCGCTACTTCCAGATCGCTCCCTGCTTCCGTGACGAGGACGCCCGTGCGGACCGCACCCCCGGCGAATTCTATCAGATGGACATGGAGATGGCCTTCGCCACCCAGGCAGACGTCCTGAATGTGCTGGAAGAGGTCCTGTATCCTGTTTACGAGAAGTTCGGCAAGTACAAGCGGATCTCCCCCGCCCACTGGCAGCACATCCCCTTCAACGAGGCCATGGAGCGCTACGGCTCCGACAAGCCCGACCTGCGTATCGACCTGGAGGTCCAGGACATCACCGCCGAGGTCCAGGGCTGCGGCTTCGGTCCCTTTGAGAACGCTACCGTCAAGGCTGTGGTCGTTGACAACTTCACCCAGGCCCGCAAGTGGATCGACAAGCTGCTGGCCGACGTGGAGGTCCAGACCGGCAACAAGGCCTGCTGGGTCAAGGTGGACGAGAACGGTAATCTGACCGGCGGTGTCTCCAAGTTCCTGACTGATTACAAGGACGCCCTGACCGCCAAGCTGGATCTGAAGCCCGGCTCCTTCGTCTGCATGGCCGCCGGCAAGAAGCTGGCTGCCCAGAAGACCGCCGGCGTCATCCGCAACATGCTGGGCAAGCGTGTCCCCGGCCACTTCGACGAGGAGCAGTACGCCCTGTGCTGGATCGTGGACTTCCCCATGTACGAGATGGGCGAGGAATCCGGCCAGCTGGAATTCTGCCACAACCCCTTCTCCATGCCCCAGGGCGGTATGCAGGCCCTGCTGGATGCCGAGGGCGACACCGAGAAGCTGCTGGCCATCAACGCCGACCAGTACGACCTGGTCTGCAACGGCTACGAGTGCGCTTCCGGCGCCGTCCGTAACCACGACCCCGAGATCATGGTCAAGGCCTTCGAGATGGTGGGTCTGGGCGAGGAGGATGTCAAGGCCAAGTTCCCCGCCATGTACAACGCCTTCACCTACGGCGCTCCCCCCCATGCGGGCGCCGCTCCCGGCGTGGACCGCCTGATCATGATGCTGACCGGCGAGGAAAGCATCCGCGAGGTCATCACCTTCCCCATGAACAAGAACGCCCAGGACCTGATGATGGACGCCCCCACCACCGTCTCCCAGAAGCAGCTGGACGACGTGCACATCGCCATCAACATCAAGGACAAGGAATAATCTTTACGCCCCGCCATCCGGCGGGGCGTTCTTTCGAGTGAGGAAAAGCTTATGGAAAACCTGACGATTCGGACGGCCACTATGGCCGATCTGGAACAGATCGCCGCGGTGGAAGCGGCCTGCTTCCCCGCTGCCGAGGCGGCCACCAAAGAAGAATTCGCGGATCGCCTTGCGCACTACGCGGACCACTTCTGGCTGATGTTCGAGGGCGATGCCCTGATCTCCTTTGTGGACGGCTTTGTGACGGACGAGCCAGATCTGGCGGACGAAATGTACGCCAACGCGGAACTGCACAAAGAAAGCGGCGCCTGGCAGATGATCTTCGGCGTCAACACCATCCCCTCCCGCCGCTGCCGGGGTCTTGCCGGACAGCTGCTCCGGCGGGCCATTTCCGACGCCCGGGCCCAGGGCCGCAGGGGCCTGGTGCTGACCTGCAAGGAGGAAAAGCTCCATTACTACGCCAAATTCGGCTTCCGGGACGAGGGCGTATCCGGGTCCACCCACGGCGGCGTGGTGTGGCACCAGATGCGGCTGACCTTCAAAAAGGCCCTGGTCCTCTTCCCCTGCGACGCCCCCACCCGGCAGCGGCTCCTGGACGCCGCCGGGGATACCTGTGAATTCACCTTCAAGGATCCGTCCTGGACCGTGGAAGACTACCGCAGCGCCCTGAAAAGCGCCAACATCATCATCGGCGAGCCGAAAAACGATGACTTACCTTACTGCGAAGCCCTGGAGCTGATGCAAAGCCCCTCCTCCGGGGTCAATTACTACGTCCAGGGCGGCAAATTCCCCCCGAAGGCCGCGCTGTGCTGCGCCACAGGCGCCTACGGCCCGGTGATCGCCGAGCACATGCTGGCCATGACCCTGGCCCTCTGCCGCCGCCTGCCGGAATACCGGGACCAGCAGCACCGGCACCAATGGGAGCTCCGTAAATTCGACAAGCAGCTGGAGGGCAGCACGGTACTGATCCTGGGTGCCGGGGATATCGGCACCACCCTGGCCCGGTGGCTGCGGCCCATGGTGGGACGGATCATTGGCCTTCGCCGGACCCGGCGGGGATACCCCGACTGCTTCGACCGGATGATCACCCCCGAGGAGCTGGACGAAGCCCTTCCCGAAGCGGATATCGTCCTCTGCGCCCTGCCCCATACTCCCGAGACCGTGGGTCTTCTGAACGTGGAGCGGCTGGGGAAGCTGAAGCCCGACGCGGTGCTGGTCAACGGTGGCCGGGGCAGCCTCATCGACCAGGAGGCCCTGTGCGCCCTTCTGGACGTGGGCCGGTTCTGGGGCGTGGGTTTGGAAGTGACCACCCCGGAGCCCCTGCCGGCGGACCATCCCCTGTGGGACCAGCCCCGGGTGATCATCACGCCCCACGCCGCGGGCAATTCCTTCGCCCCCGGCAGCCCCCTGGAGCGCAGGATCTGGGACCTGATGATCCGCAATATCAGCGGCTTTCTGCGTGGAGACCCGCCGGAAAACCGGGTGGACTTCTCCCTGGGCTACCGCCCAAAATAACCCCGACGCAAAAGAAGACCGCCCCCAAAAGGGCGGCACCCATAAAACAGTTAACAGGCACAGCGGATTGTACTGCTGTGCCTGTTGTTGTATATTCAACCAAACTATGATAGTATATAATCAGTTAATCAAATCTAGCTAATGTTTGTCAAGCATAAATTTTGCGCAGTAGTATTGCAAAAAGGGCGCAGAAAGTTAACCCACCAGATTGCGGGCTTTAAAAATTCGTGTATAATGAAAGTGATCTATCTGTAGAGCTCCATGGCTCTC
>JAFUMG010000064.1 GCA_017473225.1 Oscillospiraceae bacterium
TCTGAGGGAGCTGGCAAAAATCTTTGATTTTTGACTGAGGGAGTGTCGTGTGGACGTCAGGGCACTCCCCCAGTCACGCTGTTCGCGTGACAGCCCCCTCATGGAGGGGGCCAAGGCATCTAACCAGCAAAGCGCTAAACTACAATTTACACTTCCCACACTCTACTGTTATCTAGCCAGCATGGCGACGGCTTCTTCCTCCGTGCTCACGAAGAAAACGTCCCTGCCTTTGTTGCTCTCATAGATAAAATCCCGCAGGGGCTTGCTGGTATAGCCGGAGAAATCGCCGTAAATGGCGACGCGGCCGCCGTAGTTGATAAACTTCTGCAGAATCTCTCCCGCCAGGCCGGTGCTCAGAATGAAAAAGTCACCGCAGACCAGCCTCTTGTCGATGACGATGTCCTTCGTCCCGATCCCGTATTTGGCGCTCATCAGCAGGTCCAGCGCGGACTGTACGTCGGTGATGACGGTTTCATCACTCTCGACCACCCCAATGACGCGGCCCTTTTCTTCGATTTTCCGAAATTCCATTTATATCAACTCCTTTGTCGGTTTTGTGGATTATATCACAGTCCCGCCCGAAAGGCAACCTGTGGTTTTTTCTTCATTTTTCTTGATATTTTCATCGGATATTGCTATAATGAGAGCCGATATTTTCTTCGGAGGATCATTATGCTGGAAGTAATTTCATCTGTCAATGAAGTCATCAACAACTTCATCTGGGGCGTTCCCGCCATGATCTGCATCATCGGCGTGGGCCTTTATTTGAGCATCCGCACCGGATTCATCCAGATCCGCAGATTCGGCTACTCCATCCGCTGCACCATCGGCCGCATCTTCCGCAAGCGGGAAGCCGCCGACGGGGCCATCACCCCCTTCCAGGCGGTCTGCACCGCTCTTGCCGCCACCGTGGGCACCGGCAATATCGCGGGCGTCGCCGGCGCCATTGCCGTGGGCGGTCCCGGCGCCGTGTTCTGGATGTGGATCTCCGCGCTGCTGGGCATGTGCACCAAATTCGCAGAGGTGACCCTGGCGGTCCACTTCCGGGAGAAGAACGCGGCCGGCGACTATGTGGGCGGTCCCATGTACTTCATCAAGAACGGCCTGGGCAAAAAGTGGATGTGGCTGGCCTACGCCTTTGCCCTTTTCGGCACCTGCGCCGTCTTCGGCACCGGCAACGCCACCCAGGTCAATACCATCACCGCCGCCATCGACTCCGCCCTGCTGAACTACGGTCTACTGAGCGGGAGCGGCGTGAAGCTGTGCAACCTGATCATCGGCATCGTCATCTGTCTCGTTGTCGGCCTGATCCTCATCGGCGGCATCAAGCGCATCGGCCGGGTCACCGAGAAGCTGGTGCCCCTGATGGCGCTGCTGTACATCATTTTGTCCATCGGCGTCATCGCGCTGAATATCGAGAAGGTCCCTGCCGTTTTCGCTTCCATCTTCCAGGGTGCCTTCACCCCCGCCGGCGTCACCGGCGGCGTCGTGGGCAGCTTCTTCCTGAGCATGAAGAAGGGCGTCTCCCGGGGCATCTTCTCCAATGAAGCGGGTCTCGGCACCGGCTCCATCGCCCACGCCTGCGCCGATACTCAGAAGCCCGTGAAGCAGGGCATGTTCGGCATCTTCGAGGTATTCATGGACACCATCGTCATCTGCACCATGACCGCCCTGGTGGTCCTGCTCAGCGGCGTTGAGATCCCCTACGGCCAGAATGCCGGCGCGGAGCTAACCATTGCCGGCTTCACCAAGGTCTACGGCAACTGGGTCTCCATTTTCACCGCCATCTCCATGTGCTGCTTCGCCTTCTCCACCATCATCGGCTGGGGCCTGTACGGCTCCCGGTGCGTGGAGTTCCTGCTGGGCAGCAAGAGCGTGAAGGTTTTCACGGTGCTCTACGCACTGGTCTCCATCGCCGGCGCCACCATGGACCTGGGCCTGGTGTGGGATATTTCCGAGACCTTCAACGGCCTGATGGCCATCCCCAACCTGATCGCCGTCTTCCTGCTGGCCCCCGTGGTTTTGAAGCTGATCAAAACGCACAAGGAGAGCGAAGGATTCCAATAAACGCAAATCCCGCCGGGTAAAACCCGGCGGGATTTTATTCGCGTGTTTCAAATTGCAGTTTAGCGCTTTGCTGGTTAGATGCCTTGGCCCCCTCCATGAGGGGGCTGTCACGCGAACAGCGTGACTGGGGGAGTGCCCTGACGTCCACACGACACTCCCTCAGTCAAAAATCAAAGATTTTTGCCAGCTCCCTCAGA
>JAFUMG010000065.1 GCA_017473225.1 Oscillospiraceae bacterium
CGACGAGAACAACGAGTGCGGCATCGGCGATACCGTTGAGGTCATGGAGACCCGTCCCCTGTCCAAGGACAAGCGCTGGAGACTGGTCAGAATCATTGAAAAGGCTAAGTAAGGAGGTCGGTAAGCTATGGTTCAGATGGAAAGCTACCTGAAGGTTGCCGACAACACCGGCGCCAAGGAAATTCACTGCATCCGTGTCCTGGGCGGCTCCAAGCGTAAGTACGGCAACATCGGTGATGTCATCGTTGCTTCCGTTCGCAAGGCTGCTCCCGGCGGCACTGTCAAGAAGGGTGAGGTCGTCAAGGCCGTTATCGTCCGCTCCAAGCGCGGCGTCCGCCGTGAGGACGGTACCTACGTTCGCTTCGATGAGAACGCTGCCGTTATCATCAAGGAAGACAAGAACCCTCGTGGTACCCGTATCTTTGGACCGGTTGCTCGTGAGCTGCGCGACAAGGATTTCATGAAGATCCTGTCCCTGGCTCCCGAAGTTATCTAAGGGGGAACCGAAGATATGAACATTAAGAAGAATGATACCGTTATCGTCCTGTCCGGCAAGGACAAGGGCGTCAAGGGCAAGGTCCTGGTGGCCATGCCTTCCGAGAACAAGGTCATCGTGGAGAAGGTCAACGTCGCTACCTGCCACACCAAGCCCCGCCGTCAGGGCGAGACCGGTGGCATCGTGAAGAAGGAGACCCCCATCCGCTCCTGCAAGGTCGCTCTGTACTGCGAGAAGTGCGGTAAGGGTGTCCGCGTCGGCTACAATATGGTTGACGGCAAGAAGACCCGTATCTGCCGCAAGTGCGGCGCCGAAATCTAAGAGAGGAGAGAGTGAATCATGGCTGCTAGAATGAAAGAACAGTATGTGAACGAGATCGCTCCCGCCCTCTTCAAGAAGTTCGGCTACAAGAGCGTTATGCAGATCCCCAAGCTGGACAAGGTCATCGTCAATGTCCGCTGCGGTGAGAGCAAGAACAATGCCAAGGAGATCGAGGCTATCGCCAAGGACCTGGGCACCATCACCGGCCAGAAGGCCGTGACCTGCAAGGCCCGCAAGTCCGTCGCTAACTTCAAGCTCCGTGAGGGCGAAACTGTTGGCGTGAAGGTCACCCTGCGTGGCGACAAGATGTACGAGTTCCTGGACCGCCTGTTCAGCGTGGCCCTGCCTCGTGTCCGCGACTTCCGCGGCATCAACCCCAACTCCTTCGACGGCCGCGGCAACTATGCCTTCGGTCTGAAGGAACAGCTGATCTTCCCCGAAATCGAGTACGACAAGGTGGACAAGATCCGTGGTATGGACATCTGCATCTGCACCACCGCTACCACCGATGAGGAAGCCAAAGAGCTGCTGACCCAGCTGGGCGCTCCCTTCCACGCTTGATTAGGAGGATTAAGAAATGGCTAAGAAGTCTATGATCCTGAAGCAGCAGGGTGAGGCTAAGTTCTCTTCCCGCCGCTACAACCGCTGCAAGATCTGCGGCAGACCCCATGCTTACCTGCGTGACTACGGCGTGTGCCGTATCTGCTTCCGCGAGCTGGCTTACAAGGGCCAGATCCCCGGTGTCCGCAAGGCCAGCTGGTAATTAACAAAAGGTCGAATTAAAATGTGAAACAGACTCGGGAAGTCCTGGGAAGATGGCTCCATACCTGGAGCGCATTCCCCGGATACCCCCGTGTCTTCACGGGTTTAGCCCGTAACTTCTATAAGGAGGATATTAACATGCAAATCACCGATCCCGTAGCAGATATGCTGACCCGTATCCGGAACGCGAACTCTGCAAAGCACGAAACCGTGGATGTCCCCGCTTCCAACCTGAAGAAGGCCATTGCTCAGATCCTGCTAGAGGAGGGCTACATCAAGTCCTACTCTCTGGTCGACAACGGCAACCAGGGCGTCATTCACATCACCCTGAAGTACCTGGCTAAGAAGCAGCAGGTCATCACCGGCCTGAAGCGCGTCTCCAAGCCCGGCCTGCGTATCTATGCCGGCGCTGACGAGCTGCCCAAGGTTCTGAAGGGCCTGGGTATCGCCATCGTTTCCACTTCCAAGGGCGTCATGACCGACAAGAAGGCTCGCGAGCTGCACATCGGCGGCGAAGTCCTGGCTTTCGTCTGGTAAGGAGGGTTTAAGGAATGTCTAGAATTGGTAAGAAGCCTGTTGTGATTCCCGCAGGCGTTACTGTCGATATTGCCGAGGGCAATGTCGTCACCGTCAAGGGCCCCAAGGGCACCCTGACCAACACCTTCCACCCCGACATGATCCTGAAGGTTGAAGGCAACGTTCTGACCGTCGAGCGTCCCAGCGAGGAGCACGAGCACAAGTCCCTGCATGGCCTGACCCGCACCCTGATCGCCAACATGGTCGAGGGCGTTGAGAAGGGTTACAGCAAGGAGCTGGAAGTCAACGGCGTTGGCTACCGTGCTGAGAAGAAGGGCACTCAGCTGGTCATGCGTCTGGGCTTCTCCCACGAGGTCTTCGTGGACGAGATCCCCGGCATCACCATCGAGGTTCCCGCACCCAACAAGATCATTATCCGCGGCATCGACAAGCAGGTCGTTGGCCAGTTTGCCGCTGAAGTCCGTGGTAAGCGTCCCCCCGAACCCTACAAGGGCAAGGGCATTAAGTATACCGACGAGGTCATCCGCCGCAAGGTTGGTAAGACCGGCGGTAAGAAGTAATGGAGGTGCTGTGATATGGTTAGCAAGATTGACAAGAAGGCTATGCGCCTGAAGCGGCATGTCCGCGTTCGTGGCAAGATCTCCGGCACCCCTGAGCGTCCCCGTCTGAACGTGTTCCGTTCCAACGCGAACATCTACGCCCAGATCATCGACGACG